>NZ_NQFP01000028.1:0-31186 GCF_002271665.1 Terribacillus sp. 7520-G
CCTATTAATAAGGATTTAATAATGGCCGCATTAAAAGATTTTGACGGGTTATACGAAATAGCAGACAATAAAACTCGTAAGGTGCTAATGCGTTCTATTATAAAAAAGATAGAATTAAATCCTGATAGGAAGACTATCAAGTCAATAACATTATGGTTTGAGGAGGGGGATACACCTCCCCCACCACCTTCAATTTTTTTTGGCGACGTTTTACCAGTGAATGACGAACGGAGACCCCTCCAGTAAAGTGAAATAAAGGGCTGACAGACGCTATAAATCGAATAACAATAGTAAGCGTGGTGGAATTATTCCTTGAAATAGTGACGTGAGTGATAGCGAGGTGGATCATATGGAGAAACCAAATTTATTCGAATTTGCCACAAGTGAATTATCTCAGGATGCTTTCTTATGTTGGTTATTGTCATGGAGTAAAGAGCATTATCGATCAATAGATAAGAGTTTGTATGAGTCTGCCGTTGACTTTGTCTCGATGATGTTCAATGTTCATAGCCTTGCGGTACCGACGATTCAGAAAATAGAGATTACCAGGCAATTTAAAGGGTTGGATGTTCTTGCAATTATTAATGATGCATATGCCATTTTAATTGAGGACAAAACATTTACTAAAAACCATTCTAATCAGTTGAAACGGTATCGAAAAGCTGTGGAAAGAGCTCATCCTAATAAGATTCAACTGCCTATTTATTATAAAATAGCAGACCAAAGCCATTATCATTCTGTGGTAGATGCAGGATATTTTCCGTTTACACGTGATAGAATGCTCGAGATTTTACGGAAAGGTAGAAAAAATGGTGTCAGCCATCCAATTTACCTCGATTATTTTGCTCACTTGGAGAAAATAGAAAATAAAATAAATGGATATAAAACAAAAACCGTTATAGATTGGGATGGTTTTGCTTGGCAGGGCTTTTACAAAGAGCTTCAAAGCTATTTTAAAGGCAACTGGGGTTATGTTTCCAATCCTCGGGGAGGATTTTGGGGTTTTTGGTGGAAGGCACAGAAAAATAAAAAATATTATCTGCAGCTTGAGCAGCAAGTACTTCGTGTGAAAATTGAAGCAGAGGATGTTCGAGATTTAAAGGAGTTCCGAAATAGAGAAATGGAATCGATTCTATTGGTATCAGAAGAACATGGACTGCTACTGCAAAAACCATCAAGATTAAGCATTGGAAAAACAATGAGCATAGCCCAGAGACCAGACTATATCCAAACACAGGAAAATGGTTTGATAGATATGGATAAAACAATAGAAGAGCTTAAAAAGTTTGAAATGAATTTTTAATTTTAGTGAGTTATTTCATTATTGATGTTTTATGAAATGAATCGAGGGAGGCTCTAAAACATGGGGTGGTTAATTACAGGATTGATAATCCTGGGGCTGCTGATATGGTTGGTTTCACAGAGAATTTTCTATATGCTTGTATACTTCGCATTATTATCTGCCGGGCTATTTATTTATAGAGTGGCCAATGGACAATCATTTTGGGAAGCTTTCGTTGATTTTGGATTGGTGGATATCGTCATTCTTATTGTTGCATTAGTGATGATAGCAGAAAAATTAAAGAGTGGAAAAAGCTGACGTGGAGGTCAGCTTTAAAGTTGGAGTACAAGAAGTATTTTTTAAGTAACTGCTTGGCGGCAGTATCTATATCGTTTTTTACTTATCGAATATGTTAGGTATGAATATGATTGCTCCAGAATCTCCCTCTTTTTCCACAGTGTTTTTTAAATCACTATACCCAGCTAGTCCGCTTACAATGATCGTGCCGATAAGTACCAGTGAGAAAATCAGCTTTTTCATAAAAACCTCCTTATTATAATAGAGCCAATGCATAATATTCTGCCGCGAGTTCACATCATTAAAATATTAAAGCTATATTTAGCGTTAATTCTTCTAAAATACTCTGCGTTCCTGCTAAATGCTTCAAATTCAGCCTGTCTTCATATATTTAATTCACATCTTCTCTAGATCGTTTTCCATCCTTTATGAAGGAGCCGGTTCTTTCAAGGACTGGTCGGTTCTCATGGACTGTAACTGCTTATAGGAATTGAATATGGATCGGTATTAATAACTGTATATGAGATAATATGTCCTGTAGTACTAACTTCCCCCAAAATAGGAATCTTATTGGTTTTAATTCCATTATTTATATATTTCGGCATGGGTATTGATGAAATTATCATGCGATTCTAGAAGTCTGTATTTCCTCTTTTGGCATAAGGACTCGTTAATCTGGATGTGGAAAATGAGCAGGGTACTCCCAATTATCCTAGCATTTAGGCACTTTATACTGCTATATGGTCACTGGATATAAAAAAGAGGAAAACTATCTATATTTTTACTACTTTTTACTGATATTGTAAGTTTCCAGAACGTGGTACGCTATTTGGGATAAGTTTACATGGAGGATGAAAAATGAATAAGAAATGGATGCTTTTATTTGGCGCATTGCTTTCCGTATTCATCATCAGTGGCTGTGGTGCTGATAAGAAGGCAAGTACGGAAGAGAAACCGGCTGCTGCCGAAGAGAAGGCTGCAGGCAGTGAAGATGAGGCGAAAGCAGTAGATACAGCAGCTGATGCAGATAAGGATGCTTCTGATGGTAAGGAAGAAGCAGCCGATTTCGCAGAACTGATTGATTATATGAAGACGGAAACAGATGCAGAAGAAGCGACGGTTCTCTATGAAAATACCGAGCCGCAGACACATGAAATGGAAGGGGTGACAGTCTCCTTGGATTCCTATTCTCTTGTCGAGCTGAAGGATTTCCATACAGACTACAGTATTCCTTTCAATGATGAGACGAACGGCGGTGTCATTTTGGCAAGCTACACAGTCAAGAATGATACGGACAAGGATCTTTACTATACACCGTTTATGTATATGAGCTTTACAGGGGCAACAAAGGATTACAACAATTATAAGGATCTTATTCCGGAGGAAGGTCAGCTGCCCACCAAGCTGAGTCCGGATAATAAATACGAGCTTAAAGCAGGGGAAACGATAACAGGAACTTATGCTTATCCGATGGGGGAAACGCATCTGAAGACAGCAATGGAATCCGGTTCGGTCACGGTGGAAGTGCCTGCTCCGACAACTGATCCGGATGATTTAAGCATAGCGCTTGGAACGAAGGGGCAGTTCACTATCGATTTGAGTGAAGAAGGAGCAGAAAAAACAGAAGCAAATGCAGCGTTTTATCAGGATTTGGCATCTGTTGATAACATGGGCGAAAAAAACATGATCGAGGAGAAGGAAGGCATCGGGCAAAGCCAGGAGCTGGGGGATGCCACCGTGACATTGGATGGATACCAATTCGCGGAATTCACTCCGAATGAATATGAAGCGCCGCGCTTTGAGAATTTCAAGAATGGCGTTGTCTTGCTGACAGTCAAATTCAACGTGGATAATAAAGGCTCCGATAATATTGGTTTGGATAACATGGGATCCAATCTTTATGTAAATGATGGCTCGCAGTATCAAATGAGTGAACGCATGCTGTCTCCTTATGAATACCAGGAGAGCATTGCTGCCGGGGAATCCGGTGAATTGCTCCAGGTTTTTGTGCTTGATAAAGAGCAATACGAAAAGATCTGGAAGGATAAAGCATTCGAGATCGAGCTTGGACCTTTGTACGATGAGAATGCTGAGGATATTTCCAAAGGCAAGAAAGCAGAATTCAAACTTAAATGATGCAAAACCGGCTGGCAGCTGCCAGCCGGTTTTCTTTATATAAAAAATAAGGTCCGATCCCATTATGGGATCAGACCTATAATTACCGGATTAAATTGGTTTTGGCAAGTTCCACCAATTCATTTCCCCGTCCATTCAATACGGCCTTCAGCATCCAAAGTGTAAAGCCATGCGCCTGTTCGTAAGTGATTTTAGGCGGCAAGGACAGTTCCTGGCGGTTGACGACGGCGTCCACGATGACTGGGCCATCGTATTCATATGCTTCTTTTATGGCGTCCTCCAGGTCGGCAGGATCCTCCACGCGGATGCCTTTGATTCCCATTGCTTCTGCAATGGCTGCAAAATCAGGGCTATCAAGGCCGGTTCCGGTTTCTGGATAACCGGCTGCCTTCATTTCCAGTTCCACGAAGCTCAGGGCGCTGTTATTATAGACCACTGCCTTGACAGGGAGATTGTGCTGGCGAAGTGTCAGCATATCGCCCATCAGCATGGATAATCCGCCATCTCCGCAAAGGGCGACGGTTTGTCTGTCTGGCTGCGCAACAGCGGCTCCGATTGCTTGCGGCAGGGCATTGGCCATCGTGCCGTGGTTGAAGGATCCCAATAGACGTCTTTTGCCGTTCATTTGCAAGTAGCGGGCTGCCCATAGCGTCGGTGTACCCACATCGCATGTATAGACGGTATCCTCATCTGCTAAATCGCTGACAACCTTCGTTAAATACTGCGGGTGGATCGGTTTCCGCCCGGGTTTTCCGACAGCAAGATTATCCAGGTTTTCCCGGACTTTCTTATATGCTTTTACATGTTTCTCTAAATATTTCTCATTATCTTTTTGTTCAATGAGAGGCAGCAGTGCCTCGACCGTTTGTTTTGCATCCCCGACAAGGCCGTATGTCAATGGAGTACGGCGGCCGAGATGCTCGGAACGGATGTCCACTTGCAGGACTTTTGCGTTTTTCGGATAGAATTGACGGTATGGGAAGTCGGTGCCGAGCATGAGTAGTACATCGCAATCCATCATGGCTTCATATCCGGAAGAATAGCCGATTAAGCCGGTCAAACCAGCATAATAAGGGTTGTCGTATTCCAGATGTTCTTTCCCGCGAAGCGCAACCACCATCGGTGCGTTCAGCTTGCCGCAAAGCTCCATCAATTGATCATGCGCACCCTCGCAGCCTGCGCCGCAAAGCAAGGTCACTTTTTGTCCTTCATTCAGATAATCCGCCAGGGCGGTCAGCTCTTCCCGGGATGGGTGAATGACCGGTTTGGAGACATGGACAGGTACTTGCGGAACTTTGGCATTGGCATCCAAACCTGCTACGTCCCCAGGTAAAACAAGGACGGAAACGCCTTGTTTCGCGATCGCTTGCTGCATCGCCATATTCACCATCAAGGGCATTTGCTCTGGTCGCTGCACGGTCTCGACAAAGTGGCTGCAATCGTTGAAGAGTATTTCCGGACGCGTTTGCTGGAAGTATTCGCTGCCGATTTCACTGCTCGGAATATGCGCTGCAATCGCAAGTACAGGAATACGGGAACGATGGCAGTCGTACAAGCCATTGATCAGATGCAAGTTTCCCGGACCGCTGCTTCCTGCACAGACAGCAATGCTGTCATTCAATGCAGCATCTGCCCCTGCTGCAAAAGCCGCAACTTCCTCGTGGCGCACGCCGACCCATTCAATCCTTTCCGAGCGTCTGATGGAATCCAATACAGCATTCAACGAGTCCCCTACGATGCCGTAGATTCTTTTTACCCCTGCATTCAATAAAGAATCAATCAATAAATCAGCTATTGTTCTTGACATGTTTTACCCCTCCATAGTCAGTTATACAATCTGTAATCCCCTTGATACCTGCAAACATGGAACATCGATTTCTTGCTAAGTCGAGCCGTCACTTCCTTTTACCCCTTTTCATCATGAATACTTGCGAAAATAATCACCAAGCTGCCCCGAATGAATCGCCGTAACGGCAAATCATCAGGAAAAGGGAACTGTTATAGTGATTTATTTCATCTGTATCATAATGAAAAGCGGACAAAAATTATTCACATTTATATACTACTCCTTGCAATCAGTAGTTTACAAGGGATTTGCAAAGTGTTTTTTAATTAAATAAATTAGTTTTATAAACTGTATCAATGAAATATTGATGTATATATAGTACAATTTCCGTAGATGAACCAAACGAAAATAAATGCTTGTTTTGGGCAGGGGATCCTGTCCTGAGTTGCTCCAAGTGATAAAACGTGTATAATACGTTTAAAAGAATCATCAAATGGCTGGGGGGAGAAAGAATGGTACAGTCGATCAATACAAAAGTCGATTTGGTCATCGATGCAACTTCCCATATAGGGATGGCGGCATATGGCAAGATCATGATCGGGGATAAAGGATTCGAATTCTTTAATAATCGCGATGCGCGTAAATTCATCCAGATTCCATGGGAAGAAGTGGATTACGTGATTGCCTCGGTTTTGTTCAAAGGAAAATGGATTCCGCGTTATGCAATCAGGACAAAGCGGAATGGGACATATACATTTTCTTCAAAGGACCCAAAAAGAGTGTTCCGGGCAATGCGTGAATACGTAGATCCCAACCATATGGTCAAATCACTGGGTGTCTTCGATGTTGTCAAACGCGGGTTGAAGAGTAAAGCAAGTAAGTAATATAGTCACATGGAACCCGGATTGGGAGCGGCTTTTCCAGGACTTTTGGCAGAAAAGAAATTTTTCTTGAAAGGGCAAAAGTGGTGTGCTACAATACCTTTGAAAGCTCACTAAAGCAAGGTGCAAATTTTTTTATCAATAAATTAAAGCGCTTGCAATTAAAATGAAATAGCCATTGCAATTATTTTTTTACGTGTTACTGATTCGATCAGGCATGAGTGAAAAAGTATTGATTAAAACGACGTATAGGGTCCATTCATACCTATGCCTTCCTTTAATCTGCTTTTTTGCTCATGCCTTTTTTATGTTTTTTATCGAATGTAACCGCTTTAGATGGGCTGGCCAAGTTTAGTCATGCTTTCACAAAATGCTAATAGGAGGTTAAAAGATGGTAGGAATCATTATTGCCACTCACGGGGAATTTGCCACTGGTATCCTGCAATCCGGGACGATGATCTTTGGAGAGCAAGAGAATGTAAAAGCTGTTACATTGATGCCGAGCGAAGGACCTGCTGATGTGAAGCTGAAGATGGAAAAAGCAATCGCCTCTTTCGACAATCAAGACGAAGTATTATTCTTGGTCGATCTTTGGGGCGGAACACCTTTCAATCAAGCCAACAGCTTGCTTGAGGGGCATGAGGATAAATGGGCGATCGTGGCTGGCTTGAACTTAGCCATGCTGATCGAAACCTTTGCATCTCGTTTCTCCATGAACACGGCACATGAGATTGCCGCGCATATTTTAGGCAGTGCGAAAGAAGCGGTAAAAGTAAAACCGGAGGAACTCGAGCCGGCAGCTCCGGCTGCAGCCGCGGCCGGGCCATCGAATACAGGTGCCCCTGGTACATTTGAATACGTATTGGCACGTATCGATACGCGCTTGCTGCATGGTCAGGTTGCGACTGCTTGGACAAAAAATACCCGGCCTACACGCATCATCGTTGTATCTGACGAAGTAGCCAAGGATGATCTGCGTAAGAAGCTGATCCAGCAGGCTGCCCCTTCCGGTGTAAAGGCGCATGTCGTCCCTGTCCATAAGATGATCGAACTTGCAAAAGATGATCAGCATTTTGGCGGTCAGCGCGCACTGCTTCTCTTCGAAAACCCGCAGGATGCGCTCCGGGCGGTTGAGGGAGGCGTTCCGCTCACGACAATCAATGTCGGCTCGATGGCGCACTCACCTGGCAAAGTACAGCCGAATAAGGTGCTGGCCTTCAGCCAGGATGATATCGATACGTTCACCAAGCTGAAAGAGTATGGGGTGAGCTTCGATGTACGTAAAGTTCCGGGTGACTCAAAGGGCAATATGGACGAGATTTTGAAAAGGGCACAAGCGGAATTGAACAAACAGAAATAATCCTGATGATCACATAAAAGGAGGATTAATAATCATGGATTTGACTATGATTCAAATCATATTAGTTGTTATCGTGGCATTCTTGGCTGGTGTGGAAGGAATCCTGGATGAATTCCACTTCCATCAGCCAATCATTGCCTGTACATTGATCGGTTTGGTTACAGGGGAAGTCGTACCATGCCTTATCTTGGGAGGCACCTTGCAGCTGATCGCATTGGGCTGGGCAAACATCGGGGCGGCTGTAGCTCCTGATGCCGCGCTGGCATCGGTTGCATCTGCAATCATTTTGGTTTTAGGCGGTCAAGGGGAAGCGGGCGTTTCTTCTGCCATCGCAATCGCAGTGCCGCTTGCTGTGGCAGGTCTTTTGCTTACCATCATCGTTCGTACGCTTGCAACGGGGATAGTGCACCTGATGGATGCGGCAGCGAAGGAGGGGAACTTCCGGCGAGTTGAAATGTGGCATGTCATCGCTATCATCATGCAAGGACTGCGTATCGCTATCCCGGCGGCATTGATTGTGGCGATTGGCGCTGGTCCGGTTAGAGATTTGCTGGAAGCGATGCCATCCTGGCTGACAGACGGTTTGGCAGTCGGCGGCGGAATGGTGGTAGCTGTCGGTTATGCCATGGTCATCAACATGATGGCGACAAAGGAAGTATGGCCATTCTTTGCAATTGGTTTTGTCTTGGCGACGATTCCATCGATCACACTTTTGGGTCTTGGTGCTATCGGGGTTGCGCTTGCACTTATCTATCTTGCACTTACGAAACAAGGCGGTTCAGGTAATGGCGGTAACGGAAACACTGGCGATCCGTTAGGCGACATCATCGATAACTACTAAAAAAAGGGGGAGGAAAAACAATGTCACAAGAATTGAAGTTATCCAAAAGAGATCGTGTTTCTATCTGGTGGCGTTCCACTTTCATTCAAGGTTCCTGGAACTATGAACGTATGCAAAACGGCGGCTGGGCATTTTCCATGATTCCCGCCATCAAAAGATTATATAAAACAAAAGAAGATCGTGCTGCGGCATTGCAGCGTCACTTGGAATTCTTCAATACGCATCCATATGTCGCTTCACCGATCATCGGGGTGACGCTGGCGCTGGAAGAAGAACGTGCCAACGGGGCGCCGGTCGATGACAAGGCCATCCAAGGGGTCAAAGTCGGGATGATGGGACCTTTGGCAGGTATCGGGGATCCGACTTTCTGGTTCACGGTGAAGCCGATCCTTGGTGCTTTGGCTGCTTCCCTTGCTCTGACCGGCAATATACTCGGCCCGATCCTTTACTTCGTGTTATGGAACCTCATCCGCATGGGATTCACCTGGTATACACAGGAGCTCGGTTACAAAGCAGGTTCCAAGATCACCGAAGACTTATCCGGCGGACTGCTGCAGGATATAACCAAAGGCGCCTCGATACTCGGGATGTTCATATTGGGGTCGCTGGTCAACCGATGGGTGTCGGTAGCCTTTACACCGACCGTATCGAAAGTCAAGCTTGATGAAGGCGCTTATATTGACTGGGATAACTTGCCTGAGGGATCGGAAGGAATCAGGACGGCATTGGAACAGCAAGCCGCCGGCCGATCGTTAAGCGAATATCAGGTAACCACCCTGCAAGATAACCTGGATAGCTTGATCCCTGGCTTGGCTGGACTTTTGATCACATTGCTTTGCATGTGGCTGCTGAGGAAGAAGGTTTCTCCGATTGTGATGATCCTTGGATTGTTCGTGATTGGTATTGCCTTCCACGCCATCGGTTTGATGTAATAAGTAATTCGATAAAAAAAGGGAAGTACCTCCTGGTATGATGAACTTATCCATCCTAGGGGGTGCTTTTTCATACAACAGAATCATTCACTATATCTTAGGAGGCTGCTATGCTTACAATCGGTTATATTGGAAATGGGAAAAGCACGAATAGATATCATCTGCCATTTGTACTGCAGCGGGAGAATATAAAGGTAAAGACGATTTATCGGAGGAATCCCGATCGTGATAACTGGGATAAAATCGCAGGGGTGCATTACACGTCTGATGTAAATGAATTATTACAAGACAAGGACATCCAGCTAATTGTGATCTGCACGAAACACGACAGCCATTATGCGTACGCCAAACAAGTATTGGAGCATGACAAGCACTGCTTGGTGGAAAAGCCTTTTATGGAAACCTCTCAGCAGGCAAAGGAAATCTTTGCATTGGCAAAAGAGAAAGGGTTGCTAGTGCAGGCATATCAAAACAGACGCTTTGACAGTGACTTCCTGACGGTGCAGAAGGTCATCGAGGAAGGGAAATTAGGGGACTTGCTGGAAGTGGAAATGCATTATGATTATTATCGGCCCGAAGTACCGGAGTCCGCGCATTTCTTTGATCCTGCGGAGTCCTATCTGTACGGTCATGGCTGCCATACCCTGGATCAGGTCATCAGCTATTTCGGAAAGCCTGATCATGTCCATTACGATGTGCGGCAATTATTGGGGCAGGGAAGAATGAATGATTATTTTGATCTGGATTTATATTATGGCAGATTGAAGGTATCGGTTAAATCCAGTTACTTCAGACTGAAAGAAAGACCGAGCTTCGTCGTTCATGGCAAAAAAGGCACCTTTGTGAAAGAAACCAAAGACCGTCAGGAAGAACATTTGAAATTATTCTATATGCCTGATAACAAGGATTTCGGTATCGATACACTCCAGCATTACGGTGTCCTCACCTATATCGATGAGGACGGTACCATCCACGAAGAAAAAGTGAAATCCGTCGATGGCGATTATGGAAGGGTATACGATGACGTATATGAAGCCATCGTCAATGGGAAAGAGAAAACCATCACGGACGAACAGACAGTGCTGCAGATGGAAATGCTGGAGACAGGGGTCAAGAACTTGAAGTAGTATATAAGATTTCCTTTACGTTTGAAAGTGTCCTATATCCATATATACGAATGGGTATAGGACACTTTTTTGAGGTTCTAATTTTTCGATCCGATAATGTTTGATCCATCCATCTAGTTTTCAGCCATTAAATTTGATCGGATTCTGGGTATCATCTATACAAATAGGACTAAAAACAGACTTTTTTTGCATGAAACGTTCAATTTCTAGTCCTTTTTACCGATATAAGGGGAAACCATGTGCGGAGGAGCCCGTTTTATGAATTCTACATTACAAGCAGTAGTCAATATCGCCCCGATTTTAAAAGACACATTGGGTCCGACAGCCGCGATAGGTGTAATGGACACAGAGAAGTTTGTATACTTTGCCCCATCGACGCTTTTGAAGCTGGACGTTCAAGTAGGAAAATCAAGACTGGATGAATATGATGCTTATTTGCGAGCAATCAAAGGTGAATACATCATTTCTAAAACAGAAGATCCAGAAGTATTCGGTGTACCAGTCATGACGTCCATAACGCCGATTCGTGATTTGGAAACGAACGAAATTGCAGGACTGTTGTCTTTATCCCGGACTTTGGAGCATCAGGAAAAGCTGGATAAAGAACTGACCCGGCTGCATGAGGTAATCGACGCATTGCAAGGCAAGGTACAGCATGTAGCTGCCCAGGCAGAAGAGCTTTCCGCCACCAGCAATGACATCAACGGTCAAGCAAACAGTGCAAAGCATAACTCCCGCCAAATAGGTGATGTCGTTCAATTAATCGAGCAAATATCCACACAGACAAATCTTCTGGGATTGAATGCCGCCATTGAAGCAGCTCGTTCTGGTGAAGCAGGAAAAGGCTTTGGTGTGGTGGCAGATGAAATCCGCAAGCTTTCCGACAATACAAAGGAAGCGGTCCAAACCATCGGAAAATCCCTTACAGAAATACAATCCAGCATTGAAAATCTGACACTCAGCATCAATGAAGTCTCTGCTTCATCCGAGGGGCAGTCTGTCATCATGGTCGAATTCATGGATGATATTCAAGCCTTGGATGAAAAGAGCAAACAGATCATCGAAACGATGAAGAAAGTAACTAACCAGGAATAGAGGGGTTGAAAATGCATCTAACATTACAAGCGCTGGTCAAACTAGCACCTGAGATCAAGAAAAACCTAGGGGAAAATTGTGCGGTCGTTGTCACCGATAAAGAGCATTTTCTCTTCTCCTCCCAATCCAAAGACTTGGATTACAGCGTTAAAGTCGGAGATTACGCTTTTACGGATGACAATGATATATTGCGTCAGGCACTTGCAGGAGAAAAAGTGCAAATGCATATTCCAAAGGAACGTTATGGTGTCGGTATACAATACTCTGCCAACCCCATTCGTGATGAACAGGGTGAGATCATCGGTGTTTTCCAAGTCACCAAAACACTGAAGGATGAAGAGATATTAGACCAGGAGCTGGATGGATTACGTGCCATCGTCAGCAGTCTCCAAGGAAAAGTGCAGCAAGTGGCCGCTCAAGCGGAAGAACTTTCCGCTACAAGCACGGATATTAATAGTCAAGCATCCCATGCGAATGCGAATTCTCAGGAAATAAGTAAAGTAGTTCAATTGATTGAGGATATTTCGACACAGACGAACTTGCTTGGCTTGAACGCAGCCATCGAAGCAGCCCGCTCTGGCGATGCCGGCAGGGGATTCGGTGTCGTGGCGGATGAAATTCGCAAGCTTTCCATCGGCACAAAGGAAGCGGTAGGCACTATCGGCCAGTCGCTACAGGAAATCCGGACGAATATGGAGAACCTGACGCTGAGTATCGGTGAGGTATCCACCGCATCGGAAGAGCAATCCCGTGTCATGGTGAAGTTCATGGAAGATATCCAAAATCTTGATGAACAAAGTAATGGTATCGGCCAATACATCAAAGACATCACGAATTAAGAAGGACCAGGAGATAACTAGTTAAAATTTATTGGGGGAATGATTCTATGAAATCTTTAGTATATTATGGATCGAAAAATGTAAAGGTTGAAAATATAGCCGAACCAGAGGTCACACAAGGGACTGTAAAAGTCAAAGTGAAATATGCAGGTATATGCGGTACCGATTTACATGAATACTTACATAAAACCTTTGTCACGGAAGACAAAATGATTTTAGGTCATGAGTTTACAGGGGAAATCGTCGAAGTCGGAGAGGCTGTGACTGGATTCAAGACTGGAGATCGAGTAGCCATTGAACCGATCTGGGGATGCGGCGAGTGTGATACATGCAAAACAGGAAACTATAATATATGTCCTGATATGAAATCTTATGGTATCCACGAGAATGGAGGATTTGCAGAATATGTCGTCGTGAAGGAAGCGAATCTATATGCGCTGCCTGATACCCTAAGCTATGAATTTGCAGCATTAGTGGAGCCTCTCGCTGTCGTATTGCAGGCAATCAGAAAAAGCAAATTCAAAATCGGGGATAGCGTCGCCCTATTTGGTGCGGGACCGATCGGATTGCTTTTATCGGAAAGCTTGAGAGCAGCAGGGGCAAGTAAGATCTTTGTGGCTGAAGTCAGTGAAGAGCGCAGGGAGCTGGCATTGAAAATGGGTGCGGATATCGTCATCAACCCTGCCGAGGAAGATGCAGTGCAAGTCATTAAAGATAACACGAATGGCGGCGTGGATGTATCCTTTGATGCTGCAGGTGTGGAAGCTACATTCAACCAAGCTCTTGATTGCATCAAACCTAATGGGGAGTTCATGATTGTCAGTGTGTTCGCAAATCCGATCAATTATCACCCTACAGCGCAAGTAGTCAGTGAGAAAAAGATCAATTCCTCTCTCGGCTACAATAATATCTTCGCTCAAGCAATTGACTTGCTATCCAAGGGATCATTGAATGTCGAGCCCGTCATAACAAGTGTCATTTCCTTGGAGAATATTGTGGAAGATGGATTTGAAAAACTGATAAGCGATAAGAACGAATGCAAAATCCTGGTTCGTCCGAGCTGAGAATAAAGCGGCAGATTCCAATCTGCCGCTTTATTCTATGCAAATTAAAAAATCCAATTTCCCAATCAGTGTGTAGTCTCAGGTTCCGCGTTACGGCTCATTCATTTTCCTAATCCGCGGCCATGTGCTATTATTATATGGTACCCACGTACCGTATAATATGATATTCCGTTATAGATACTCCCCTTTAGGAAAGAAGGTGTTTTACATGAATGATGCAGAAGAAATTAAAGTCACCCATAGATCGACAAACGATAAGGATCAGCTGATTAAACGCTTGAAGCGGATAGAGGGCCAGGTCCGCGGTATCCAAAGCATGATTGAAAATGATCGGTATTGTGTGGATATTCTTACGCAAATCTCCGCCATCAACGCAGCGATGAATAAAGTCGGCTTTCATTTATTGGAGCAGCATACCCACCATTGCGTAGCAGACGCGATAAAGGATGGGGATGGACAAGAAGCCATCCAGGAATTGATGGAAGTATTCAAAAGGTTTTCTAAAACGTCCTGATAGCAGCCAGCCGTTATATGCTGGCTTTCATGCTGTATATTTTTTATACCTGACAAGGGTATGGCAGCATAAGGGCGATGTTAATTGGCGATGCATTTTTTCAGAGGAAAACGGGAATGATCCCAGTAAGTGGTGAGAAGGCTTATTTAAAGGGACAGCCGAAGATACCTTCTCGGTTTGCTGTTTTGGATCAGCCTGCGCCCTGTGTACAAAAATAAAAATGAAACAAAATACTTTAATTACCCTACAGGGGTATGGTAATATGATCGTGAAGATAAAAAACATACATTCAAGGAGGAATTATGATGGAACAAGTCACTCTTAACGTACAAGGAATGTCTTGCGCACATTGCGTAAATGCCATAGAAGGAAATGTCGGTCAGCTTGATGGTGTGGATGCTGTCAAAGTGAACCTCGATGAAGCAAAAGTGGATGTTGCATTCGATCCAAATACAGTAAAACTGAATGAGATCAAGGATGTAATCGAAGAACAGGGTTATGACGTAGAGTAATCCTAAATAGATAGCCGTCATCGGATCGTGCCTGGGCACGGTCTGATTTTTTCAAAAGAATATACCCCTATGAGGTATGAAGGGATGGGAGTGAGAAGATGAGTCAAAAGGAAGCAACCCTGCAAATAACCGGGATGACATGTGCAGCTTGTGCCACAAGGATTGAAAAAGGGCTGAACAAGGTCGAAGGTGTGGAAGAGGCCAATGTCAATCTTGCCCTTGAGAAAACAAGCATCAAATATGATGCAGATGTAACGGACATCACAAAATTCAAGGAAAAAGTGCAGTCCCTGGGTTATGGCATTGCAACGGATAAGGCTGATTTCGATATCACCGGCATGACCTGTGCGGCTTGCGCGAATAGGATTGAAAAGCGTTTGAATAAGCTGGATGGAGTCGATAAAGCGACGGTCAACTTTGCGTTGGAATCCGTCATGGTGGACTATTATCCGGATCAGGTATCGGTTCCTGATATGAAGGAAGCGATACAGAAACTTGGTTATACCCTTGAACAAAAGCAGGATACACAGGGCGGGAAAGTGGACCATCGTCAGAAAGAGATTGAGAAGCAGCAGGGAAAATTCTTGTTTTCCCTGATTTTATCACTTCCATTGCTATGGGCAATGGTCAGTCACTTTACCTTTACATCCTTCATCTGGGTGCCGGATATGTTCCTGGATCCTTGGGTGCAGCTCGCCCTTGCGACGCCTGTCCAATTCATCGTAGGCAGACAATTTTATGTGGGAGCATATAAGGCGTTAAGGAATAAGAGCGCGAACATGGATGTGCTGGTTGCTTTAGGTACTTCGGCTGCTTATTTCTATTCGCTGTATTTGAGCTTTGCATCCATTGGTTCGGCTGCGCATATGGTGGAGCTTTATTATGAAACAAGTGCCGTTCTGATCACGTTGATCATTTTAGGTAAACTATTCGAAGCCAAAGCGAAAGGACGCTCGTCCGAGGCTATCAAGAAGCTGATGGGCCTGCAGGCAAAAAACGCGACCGTCCTCCGTGGCGGACAGGAAATGATCATCCCGGTCGAAGAAGTCCTGGAAGCGGATATCGTGTATGTGAAGCCGGGTGAAAAGATCCCCGTTGATGGTGAGATTGTCGAAGGGCAGTCGGCACTTGATGAATCCATGCTGACGGGTGAAAGCATCCCGGTCGATAAATCCATCGGGGACAATGTCATCGGGTCGACGATCAATAAAAATGGTTTCTTGAAAATAAAAGCAACAAAGGTCGGGAAAGACACCGCCTTGGCGCAAATCATCAAGGTGGTGGAAGAAGCACAGGGTTCCAAAGCGCCGATCCAGCGGCTGGCTGATGTTATTTCAGGTAT
This sequence comes from Terribacillus sp. 7520-G, assembly GCF_002271665.1. Classification (NCBI taxonomy): domain Bacteria; kingdom Bacillati; phylum Bacillota; class Bacilli; order Caryophanales; family Bacillaceae; genus Terribacillus; species Terribacillus sp. 7520-G. Next base: position 16,009 of record NZ_NQFP01000028.1, read on the forward strand.
TTTTGTACCGATTGTCGTCGGCATTGCACTTGTAACCTTCCTTATTTGGTATTTTGCCGTAAGTCCCGGCGATTTCGCCGAGGCGCTGGAGAAATTCATTGCCGTACTGGTCATTGCCTGCCCCTGTGCGCTCGGTCTGGCAACACCGACTTCCATCATGGCCGGTTCTGGCCGTGCTGCCGAATTCGGCATCCTGTTCAAAGGCGGGGAGCATCTGGAAGCCACGCATCGTTTGGACACGATCATTCTGGATAAAACCGGGACCGTCACAAATGGTAAGCCTGCCTTGACCGATATTGTGCTGGCAGAAGGTATAGATGAAACAGAATTCCTGAAGCTTGTGGGTACCGCTGAGAGAAATTCGGAACATCCGCTTGCCGAAGCAATCGTCCAAGGCATACAGGAGAAAGGGATCGAGCTTGGTTCCGCGCAAACATTTGAGGCCATCCCTGGATACGGTATCGAAGCATCCGTGGACGGGAAGCAGCTGTTGATTGGCACACGCAGACTCATGCAGAAATATGACATTCATGCAGAGGGCGTGTCAGCAGGAATGGAGCAGCTGGAGAAGCAAGGCAAAACAGCCATGCTGGCAGCCATCGATGGAAACTATGCCGGTATTGTTGCCGTTGCGGACACCATCAAGGAAACTTCAAAAGAAGCCATCAGCCGGCTGCACGAGATGGGCTTGGATGTGGTGATGATCACAGGGGATAACACCCGGACAGCCAAAGCGATCGCCGAGCAGGTCGGCATTGAGCAGGTCATCGCCGAGGTGCTGCCAGAAGGCAAGGCAGACGAGGTGAAAAAACTGCAGCTGGCAGGTAAGAAAGTGGCGATGGTAGGGGATGGCATAAATGATGCCCCTGCCCTTGCGGTAGCCGATATCGGGATGGCGATCGGTACGGGCACCGATGTCGCCATGGAAGCTGCCGATATCACCCTCATCCGCGGGGAATTGACAAGCATTGCGGACGCAATCTATATGAGCAAAAAGACCATCACCAATATCAAGCAAAATCTTTTCTGGGCCCTTGCATACAACAGTCTGGGCGTTCCCGTCGCAGCCATAGGCCTGCTGGCTCCATGGCTGGCAGGAGCAGCGATGGCATTCAGCTCGGTGTCGGTTGTCCTCAATGCATTAAGGCTGCAAAGGACGAAATTGAAAGCATGACCGCAGAAAGAAGGGGCTGCATATGAATCAAAAAAGAAGCATTCTGATTTGGGCGATTTCGGCTGTTGTGTATCTTGGTGCCGTCATCCTGGTCTACAGTTTGTTTTCTGGTATGCATTAGTATCTGCTGATGGAAACAGCAAGCTTTAAGGAGGAAAAGACCATATGCTAGGAAAAAAAGTCATCATGGCAGGCTTCTCGCTTCTGGCTGCAGGGACGTTGGCTGCATGCAGCGGCGGGGATGATAACGAGACGGATGACATGGACCATGCCTCCCACTCGGAGGAAAGTATGGGAGGCATGCATCATTCCAGTTCCGGTGCCGTTCCTGAAGGATTGCAGGAAGCCGAGCATCCGACCTATGAGGTTGGCAGCAAAGCGATCATATCCGCCGATCACATGGAAGGCATGGAAGGTGCGGAAGCAACGATTGTGGGGGCATATGACACAACGGCTTACGTGATATCATATACCAGGACAGATACCGGCGAAGAAGTGAAGCATCATAAATGGATCATCCAGGAAGAGATAGGGGATGCAGGCGAAGCCCCCTATAAGGCGGGAGATGAAGTCATCATCGATGCCGATCATATGGATGGAATGGATGGTGCGACAGCAGTGATTGAATCGGCAGTGCCCACTACCGTTTATATGGTCGACTACACGTCGGCAACAGACGGAGAAAAAGTGCAAAATCACAAATGGGTCACCGAAAGTGAATTGTCAGCTGAATAGAATGAATCAAAACAGCCAATTGCTGATGGGAATCGGTAATTGGCTGTTTGACTGTCGATGAAATCATTTATACAAAAACACACGCAGCTTTTCATTCTTATCAATGGTTGCCAGCAGGACATTATCGACTTCCGTCTGATAATTACTTCTTAAGTGGGACACGAGCCATGCTTCATCCTTCTGGGTTCCATGCAGCTCCTTATACATGATTCTCCCATCCTTTATGATGGACCTTGGCAAATCGAAGGGCTGCACGTCAATCTGCATGGCCGCTGGTGTGAGAGGCTCATACTTGGGATCGAGAAAGAACGATATCTTTCCTTCCGCTTCCCACAGCGCCAACGCCACCTTTTTCACATCCTCCACCTTCCCCTTGCGCAGCTCCTCCAATAACACATCGATCGATATCCTGGCATGGCGCAGCCCTTCATAAAGGATCTCTCCATCCTGGACGATCGGGATCGGCCGATGATTGATCAAATTCCGGAACCATGGCCATTTCAAAATAAGGAAAATCCCGCCAAGGTATAAGAGCACCAATACTGCAGTCGTAATGATGGAGCCCTTCAGGCCCAGCTCCTCGTCCGAAAGAGGGTGGCAATGATATTCCCGACGACCAAAGCAATCACAAAATCAAGCAGTCTCAGCTGCGAAATGGAGCGCTGCCCCAGCACTTTTGCGACAATCAATAAAAAGATGAAGGACACGACGGCCCGAAGAGTCCATTCGACAGATGTAAGTGTTTCTTGGCTATGGAAGAAATCCAAATTAGGCACATCCTTTGTTCAATAGGGTGTAATCACCGCTGATCGGTGTTACAGTTATTTCCCACTTTCCCGTCCGGTATCCTTTTGACAGATATAAATAAGCATCAGATAATCCCTGGGAAGGAATATCTGATGCCTTGTAATTGTGGCCGGCAGCCGCGCTCAGCTAGCAGCTCCTTTTATTTGTTTGGGAGGAAGCCTCAGGTTCCCCAGCATGAACTTCATACTTAGCAAGACCTCGATAAGAAGCAGGAAGAGAATGACCCAAATCCCAATATGGATGACAGCTGATGGAAGAGGGGACAAGCCTGCTCCTGTATGACTTTGGAAGGTGAATGTATAAAACATGCCAAACGTGAATAAACGGCTCCACTGGGAAACATCATACACCAATATTCCCTTTGCGAATCCAAGACGCTGCATGCGTCTGATAAGCCGATAAATCTCTATCGACTCCACCATCAAAAAGACGGAAGCTGTGATGCCCCATAAGGCGAGCAGTACGGCTGTGGAGTAAACATTGGCGTAAATGCCGGCGAGTCCGGTGATCGACAGAGCCCCATGCAGGATACAGTTTGTATTATTCCAATCCGATGTAATATCGAGCTGCCGGAAATTCCCGATATAGCGGCAGAGGATGAATGCGGCACAAACCAGATAAAATGCTATTCCGATCACCAGGAAGGAAATATTCACATAACCGGCAATCTTCCCTTCAAAAACCGTATGAAGTTCCAGGATGAGAGACTGTGTGCTCACCGTAGTCAAAAGCAGGATGCCATGAACGTTTCGCGACAGCTTCAATCTATACATATCCCGGAAGGAAAATAGGCTTAATACGATAAAAGCCATCCATAAGAAAATATTTAGGATGGCGATATACTTGGCCGCCAGCTGCCACATGGGAAAATGATTGTATAATAGAATGCTGCAAATCGACGTCCCCGCAACCCATGTTCCTATACCAAATCGATTAATCGGATTGGCAAGATGGCTGGTTTTGAACTGATTGTGTATAAGTGCAAGAAACAGCGAGAATAAAAAAGAAATCCACAAAGAAAAAGTAAGGATACTTAGGAGTTTATCCAATTCTTTGATTTCCCCTGTACTGAAATAATTGGACAATACACCCTGCGTGATGATTCCCAGTGCCATGACAGCAGCAAGGGAAGAGGTTTTTATATAAACCTTCTTCCATATAAAAACCGCAATCAGCAGGGCGCACATGATCATCATCAATAAAAAATAAAGCAATGCAATCACCTGTATCAAATAATTTTGCCGATAGTCACTGATATACTGTAACACGAAACACGGAATAAAAGCGCAGGATTCATCCCTGCGCTTTGGTCTGCTGTATGTCTAGTTTTATTTTTTCGATGGCATCTTCCACACTCACCGCCCGGATATGCGTTTGCTGATCTTCCGGACAGGAAGCGGAATGGTTATACTGCGGATCATAATAGTGAACCAACAGCAATTCCGCCGCCACAGCATATTCCCCGCTTTCCAAGCATTGCTTGATTTCCCTGGCGATGGGTGTATGGATACGTCGTTTTATCCGGCTGAAGGCTTCCATGAATCTCTCAGGATGCTTCGCAGGCTGATAGACTTCCAGGATATGTGCGACGCGCTTTTCCAGCGGTAAGTCAATGAAAAGCTGTCTGCTGCGCTCTTTTTTCTGGTAGAACTTATCAGGGATCGTTATCTTGCCGATGCGCTTGCTTTCACCTTCTGCGAACACAAACGGTTCGTCCTGATATTCAAGCATTTTCTCAAGCAGCAGGAAATCGAAGGCACGCTGATTATTCGGCTCCATTCCGATATGACCGAAAATCGATCCGCGGTGACCGGCCATTTGTTCCAGATTGATGACTGGATAGCCTTCTTCCTGCAGCCTTTCCAATATAATCGTTTTCCCATTGCCGGTACCGCCATTCAATACGATAAGTTCAGGAGCAAAGTCCATCTCATCCAGAAGACTGACAGCCCACTTCCGATAAGCACGAATCCCGCCATTCAAGCGCGTGACATTCCGGACACCCATCAGATCCACCACAGTGGCTGCTGTTTTACTGCGCATCCCCCCGCGCCAGCAGAAAACAGTGACAGGGGTATCGATCTGTTGGAATCTCGCGATAAAGTCAGGAAGTTTCTTGGAGAAGATGGCAAGTCCTCTTTGTTTGGCGGCTTCCGGTCCGACCTGCTTATAAATCGTCCCGACCTCGCTGCGCTCTTCGTCCGTGAATACGGGGATATTGATGCTTCCCGGGATGGTCGACTCCTGGAACTCCTTGGGAGAACGGACATCGACAATCGTGTGGCTTTGCTGCACTTTGCGTTTATATAATTCGTCAGGCTTTATGTCCTCGAACATAACTCGCTACACTTCTTCCTAATTTACTTGAATATGACCAGCATTACCTGAAATGACCTCGCCGATTCGCGACGCGGCAATATGGTTATCCTGAAGGTCCTGCAGCAGCGCATCTGCTTCCGCTTTCGGGACACTCATCAGCAGCCCGCCGGACGTCACCGCATCCGCGAGAATATATTGATCGATTTGATCCAATTCCTCCGAGAAAGTGACATTGCCTTTCACATGATTAAAGTTATTTTTCGTACCGCCAGGAATGGCACCAGTCTCCGCCAGCTCACGAACTCGAGGGAGGACGGGGATATCGTTAAAGGAAAGGACGATCTCTTGTCCGCTTTCCCGCGCCATTTCCGTCGTATGACCAAGCAATCCGAAACCAGTCACATCGGTGCATGCATGTACGGTATACCTCTGCATCGTTTCCGAGGCCACCTTGTTCAACGTTGCCATCACCTTCGTCACGTTGGCAATCTCGCCTTCATCCAATAAGCCCCGTTTCAAAGAAGTCGTATAAATCCCGACACCAATCGGCTTCGTCAAGATCAGCTGATCCCCAGGCTTGGCACCGGCATTGGTCTGAATTTTATCCGGATGCACCGTACCAGTGACAGACAGACCGAATTTCGGCTCCTGATCATCGATGGAATGACCGCCGACCAAGGTAACATTCGCCTCGCGAAGCTTATCACTGGCACCCCGCAGAATATCGGCCAGAATCGACTTATCCAAATTGGCAATCGGGAACGCCACAATATTCAGCGCCGTAAGCGGCGTACCGCCCATCGCATACACATCACTAATCGCATTCGCCGCCGCAATCTGCCCAAAATCATAAGGATCATCCACGATCGGCGTAAAGAAATCAACCGTCTGCACCAGCGCCGTTGTGTCATTCAGTTTATACACACCAGCGTCATCCCCGGTTTCAAGACCAACGATAAGATTCGGATCTTTTACAGCAGGAGGGAGGGTGCGCAATACTTGATCAAGATCGGCAGGGCCGATTTTGCAGCCACAGCCACCTTTTGTGGTTAGGGAGGTGAGTTTTATTGGGTTTGGCATTTAGCTCTATCCTTTCTCATATTGGTTATTGGCTCTTATAGGTTGCTATTCATAATCTTTTTATCTCTAACATGTTGACATAATCTATTTTAACATTGTTTAACAACGGGAGTGCAAGTTAGGCATTTTGATTATTTTAAGGTGCGATCAATACAATTAGTAGAAATCATTTCTATTCTTCATTCGCAGGAAAGTAAATCAGAAGAAGGATATTAGCTGATGATTAAAAAACTAGTCAAAAGTTTATCTGAAGAATTGAAAAGGAAGACGAGGGAGGAGGTAGCGTATAAAATATATAGCCCATTCTGTAGGCTACTGTCATTATTTATTGGAGAAAATATGACTTTAACAAAAAAATAGCCATCTCTCGAATATGAGAATGGCTAACTATGAACTACGCTATTTCACTAAGATATTTGTTCTTTAGCAAATTTCTCCTTCTCTTCCACCCCCATCCTCGCAAAAACATTAGCCAAAATAGACCCCGAAATATTATGCCAAACGCTGAAGATGGCACTTGGTACAGCGGCCAGCGGGGAGAAATGCGCTGTTGCCAGCTGTGCGCCCAGTCCTGAGTTTTGCATGCCGATTTCAATGGCGGCTGTCTTGCTTTTTGGCAGATCCATTCGCAGGAGCTTGGCAAAGGCGAAGCCAAGCAGGTAGCCAAGTACGTTATGGAGGACGACGACGCCGAAGATGGCGAGACCGGTCTGTGCGATCTGCTCCTGGCTATTGGAAACGACGGCTGCCACGATGCCGATGATGGCAATGGCGGATACAAGCGGGAGTGCTTTGACACTTGCGGTTGCCTGTTTGTTGAAGAAGCGTTTCACCAATAAGCCCAAGACGATTGGGATGATGACGACGTTCACGATCGAAAGAAATAAGGAGACAGGGCTGACTTCGATCCATTCGCTGGCAAATAAAAGAATGAGTGCAGGTGTTACAATCGGCGCCAAGACGGTTGTGACGGCGGTGGCAGTCACGGATAATGGCACATCGCCTTTGGCCAGGAAGGTCATGACATTGGAGGATGTCCCGCCTGGGCAGCATCCTACGAGAATGACGCCGACAGCTACTTCGGGAGATAGCTGAAGACCTTTAGCCAATGCAAAAGCGAGCAGCGGCATGATCAGGAACTGTCCGGCAACGACCGCAAACACTTCCAATGGGCGCTTTACCACGCCTTTAAAGTCACCTGCGGACAATGTCAGCCCCATTCCAAACATAATGATACCCAACAGCGGGGTAATATAAGGGACGATCCATGTGAAGCCTTCCGGCAGCAGGAAGGCGACCACCGCAAATAAAATGACCCAATACGCAAAGGTACTTCCGACAAACTGGCTGAATCGTTCTAAAGTTTTCATCATCCACCTCTTCCTTCACTGTTTGTCAGATTGTATAACACATTTATATAAATTTCAATATTATTATTTTTCTGATAAATATAAAGGGGATGCTGTGCAATTTTATTTGTGCAGCATCTTTTTTATCTTTTCATTTAGAAGTTTCCTTCATCAAGGAAGAGTGATAGTGCAATAGATTGATGATCCTTCTGGCCATCTCGGACGGCGTCGCATCATAGTCGGCTTTGATCCATTCCAGTATCCAGCCATAAATGCCATAAGCGCGGTAGTGTGCGAAATATGGGGCATTGATTTCGGAAGCTTTTTCCCCTATGAAGGAAGATCGATTCTGGAATACATCTTTCAGCACATTTAATAAGGCCTCGCGTATTCCTGGTATCCGATCTTCTATCACAAGCAGGTCGTAGTAATGCCGATTATCCTTCATATACTGAAAAACATCGGTTTCATCCGGACTCATCTTCGTTAAGTCGAGTATCGGATTATTGCGAACGGGTTTGAAGAATTCATAAGAAAAATGCTCCATCTCCATCTCGATCATTTCTTTGGCTAATTGCTCTTTGCCATCGTAATGGACATAAAAGGTGGTGCGGTTGTAATTGGCTTCCTCGACGATGTCCTTAACCTTCACTTTCGAATAGCCTTTCTCGGATACTAGCTTTTGGAATGCGGCTATGAGCGTGGATTTTGTCCGTTCAATTCGGCGATCTATTTTCATATTATTCCCTCACTAAATTCGCTAGTCATGAATTTTAGACATTTTAAATTTTTTGTTGAAAAACTATACACAACTATTGTCATAGTTGAAAACCCATACATTTTCAGTTTTTTAGTGATTGAAACGCTGTTTTCTGATTCTTTATACTTAGCTTGATTATATTATAAAACGTTTTAATATAATTGAAAAATGTATGACTGGGGGAATTGGGATGGAAATCCAAGCAATGCTGACTACGGAAGAAAGCAATTTCAAAAGACAAACACTGCAGCTGGAGGATCCGAAGGCTGATGAAGTGTTGGTAAGGGTCATTGCTTCCGGTGTTTGTCACACGGATGCAACGGTTCTGGATGGCTCGCTGCCCGTACCATATCCAGCGGTACTGGGGCATGAAGGTTCAGGGATCGTCGAAAAAGTAGGCAGCAATGTCACGACGGTTGAACCAGGGGATCATGTCGTACTTGGATTCAGTTATTGCGGTCATTGCGATAACTGCTTGGAAGGTAATGCAGGCGGCTGTGAGAACATCATGGAGCTTAACTTTGCGGGTAAAAACAAATATGGTGTATCACCAATTCATACAGAAGATGATCAAGAAGTATCGCAATTCTTCGGTCAATCTTCCTTCGCGACATATAGCACGGTGGATGAGAAGAACGTGGTGAAGGTGGATAAGAGCGCGGATCTTCGTTTGCTGGGCCCGCTTGGCTGCGGTCTGATGACTGGCAGCGGTACCGTCTTTAACGCCCTGGCTCCAGAAGCTGGCAAGAGCTTTGTCGTATTCGGTACCGGAGCTGTAGGGCTGGCAGGGATGATGGCGGCGAAAATCGCTGGCTGCCATCCGATCATCGCGGTGGATATCCATGACAGCCGTTTGGAATTGGCGAAAGAGCTTGGCGCGACCCATACAATCAATAGCAAGAACGAAGATGCTGCCGAGAAAATCAAAGAAATCACTGGCAAAGGTGCACATTACTCCTTGGAAACAACAGGTGTTCCGGAAGTGACACTGGCTGCGATCCGCTGCCTGCGAGTCAAAGGGGAATGTGCAACCGTTGCGGTTGGTAAGCGTGACCTGACGATCAACGTCACCGATGAAATCATGACAAAAGCCATCACATTGAAAGGTGTCGTCGAAGGCGATGCTGTACCGCAATTGATCATTCCGAAACTGGTGAAGTTCTATGAAAATGGTCAATTCCCATTCGATAAATTGGTGAAATTCTATGAAATGGATGATATCCAACAAGCATTCGAGGATTCTGCTAATGGATCCACTATCAAACCGATCCTGATCATCGACAAAGAATATCAAGCTTGAACAGTTCGATATTCTATTGGTCATCCAAGTTGCAAAAGGCTGGAGGAATCCAGCCTTTTTTATTTTGTATAAAAGGAAGCGTTGGCTGTAATCGTTCCTGTTTAGAAAATTGCTTTACCGTTCATATTCAGTTCATATGGCCCCCTATACTCCATTTAGAGCTTGGAAGTACTTCTGATGAAATCTGCTGATAACCAGGAGGATCACTAATATGAAAACAGTTGATATAGACAGCGTGCATCTTTGGATATGGCATTGCCATTGTAAAAATAAAGGATACCGGGATAGGAATGGATGAGGAGGCAATCCTGCATATGTTCGAGTGATTTTATAAGGCTGATGAATCCAGGACTCGCAATGCTGGCGGGAATGGTCTGGGACTTTCCATAGTCAGGGAAATAATCGACTTGCATAAAGGGAGGATTGAGACACGTACCAATTGCCCGTATTCGTTAGTAAACGCCCAATATACACGTTCCCCAAAACCAATGTCAACTACTACGTTCGGTTGTCGATAGCCAGACAAATCACCACCATTGACTTCAAGGATATCGTATCCCGGAAACGCTTCTTCCTCTTCCCGATAGGCGATTGGCCTGGGTACTATAAGTAGACCCCTTTCTGCAGAAACATCCACGCTGCAGCGTGTTCAAATTATTGTTAAAGAAGGAGACAATAAAAAAATGCAAAATACCAACGATAATTTTATTTCAGTTCTTGCTTTGGCTTTTCTACCGGAGATTTTCGGAAAAGATCTTAACTTACTAAGAGATTTCCTGGTTCACTTCATTAGTACATATCCGGTTCTTTCGCTGTCTGTTGCACTAAATGTGATATTGATTTGGCAACTATACCAAAAACGCAGTAACAAAAGTGATCCACTACATAAAAATTTGACATGATGAGAAGCTACTATTGAGAAGCCGGCGCGAAGGTGATAGCCGTACAGTCCGTGATTATCGAGCTATTTTAGGGCTGCCGCTCGAAGAAAATTTTACGTTATTTTCCTTTCTTATCTACATTTCTTTTAATCAATAAAACTATCGCAGCTATTAAAAGAACAATTACAGATATCGTATCTTCTAAAATTGTATTTTCTGAAACTAAATTAGTAATAATCGATATAGCCAATAAAGTCAGAAAGATAATATATGCATATTTGGAAATAAAATTCAAAAAAATCCCTCCAAACCATTTATTTACATAAATAACTATGTTATGTCGTTACCGTAACATCTTCCCATATATTGGGCAATAACGATGTATTTCTGCAGTAGGACTTGCTATACTTTCAAACTCCCTTCCTATTGCTAAACTCACTAAGGCAAAAGCGGCAGGTCCAGAGACAAAAAGAGCACTATTAGTAGGAAGTGTCTACTCAGCATGCTTTGAATAGTTACATAGAAAAATAACTGCTGCACCGATCCTGATATGCAATAAAAAACCTTCCGTAACTCTCGGAAGGTTTTATTGTAAGTATGTGGCGACCTTAGCAAGACACTCTTCCACAACCTCTGCAGGCGCAGGGCCGATAACTTTAATGTTTCTGGCTTTCCAGTCTAATGATTTAATTTGATCGGATAAAATGACACCTGTAACTGATTTTCCTGAAGGAACAGGAGATCCACCTTCAGGTAATGCTACTTCGAATGGATAGCCTTTCTCTTGATTAGTTATCGGGCATACAACTGCAAAGCCTGTTTTGTCATTGAAGTTCTTAGGAGATAGAACGATTCCCGTCCTACGGCCTGCTTGTTCGTGTCCTGCTTGTGGATTGAAGTTTATTACGATTAAATCGCCACGATCAGGTGTTTCCATTAAATCAATTCATTCCCCTCTGTTCCTAAATCAATTTCTTTGTGTGTGTTTTCGGGTGTGATTCCTGAAAGAAGCTCATCTAACGAATATTTCTTACGGGCTTTTTTAGGAACTAAAGTGATTGTTCCTTCGTTAGTTTCCACTCTCAATTCCATTAAAGATCCTTGATCAATATGAACTTTTTCAGCAACATCCTTCGGGATTCTTACTGCTAAACTGTTTCCCCATTTCTGAACAGTTGTGGCACCTGCCATGATTGTAGTTCCTCCTAGTGTTAGTCCTTTTTCCTTCGTCTCTTTGCTTTTCTTCTCTGTTTGGTTAACTTCGTTTTTGTTCTTCTCATTTGAATCTTGTGTATTCATTATACCACTCCTGTTCATTTTTGTATATACATAGTATATACGTGAGTGATGCTTTAGATACCTATTAAAGGTGTCCAAGATGAGAAAAAAACAAAATAACACAGGCGCATACAGTACGCTTACTAAGGTTAACTACCTTAAAAAATGAAAATTAATGCGCCACAGGGCTCTCTAGCAACACAGTAAAGTCCTTTTTTGTGCTTATGAATAGAAAAATCCCCTAAAAGGAGATTAGATAATCCATTTTTCAAAGGAAGGTATTCGTAAATACCCCTTGCTATTAGGTTCCGATACTTAACTATTCCTTGAAATCCAGGATTTAGATATATAAAGTCTTTTGTTTCCTTTGATACGTGCTGCCGATACTCATCATAAAGTCTCTTCTTGTCTCCAGGCCTCATGAACTCCAACATTCCTGCAGGAAATCCATCCTGGAAGGACAGCAGCAAGCTAATCTTATTCTTCCGTATGCCCGTAATGAAGACATTCTCATATTGATAGTTGATTACTTTTAGCCAGTTGTGTAATCTGGTTCCTGGCTTATAGAAGGAATCAGCTTTCTTCAGTACAATTCCCTCTAATGATTGGGTTTTAGTGAGCTCATATAGCGCCTCACCTTGTCCCTCAAAGTACCGGACAAACACAAACAAATCGTTGCTTGGAAGTATTCGCTCCAGCAGTTCTTTTCGCTCTATTAAGGGCTTCAGCATGACGCTTTTCCCCTCATAATAGAGAATATCAAAGACGCAATAGATCTGATTTAGATGATAGAAAACGGGACATAACTGCCTCAAAGTCTGGCTTATCATCCGTACCAGGTACAATGATTTCTCCATTTAACCATACTATAATAAAAAGAGGATAATATGTTTATTATATGACCTATTATTCTCTTTGCTGGGTACATATGGAATGAGTGCAATGCTAGCTATTCTACTGTCACCTTTACTTATTCTAAACTTCTTCTTAAAGCTATTCTTATGACCACAGCACAAAATGTTAGTTAAAGAAGAAAGCATTGTAGATGAACTTCTAACGTATAAATGTAATACTGGCGATAATAATGCCATTTACTCTGAAGAAGCAAGAGAATATTTAAACCGAATCCCTACCCTAAATGACCAGTTATTCCTAATAGGAGTAACTGATGCAGACGAACTATATGCACTGTTACCTCGGCCGTTTGGTGTTCCTATACACGGAGACCTACATAACAAACTTTTCTGCAAACACTTAAATATACACAAATTTCACAGTCAGAAGGATAAAATTCCTGGATGTGTTAGGTATTCCGGATACTTTCATTGCTGAGATAGAAACAAATCCTGAGATAGATGATATTGATATAGAAAAATATGATTCATATCGTTTTAAATACTTTATAGAAGCTAGTAATATGTCTGATTTATTGAATGCTTTCTCTATCTATGCGACAAATGATCAGTACAAGAGTTATGTCAGCATTGTACAGAATCATTTTTTTACCGATATGTCTGAGATTAAAAAGAAATTAAGAAATTGCATCGATAAAGAGCAATTCAATACATTAAAAAATGAATTAAATAGATACGAAAATATAACTAACCAGAGCATTGTAAGAAGTATCTGGGAAGGCAAAAATTCGAACAACATTGAAGGATATTAATGAATTCAGAACGAAAGAAAGAATTAATTAAGCAAATAACGGATTACAAGATTAATGTAACTACAGTAAGAGATTGGAACGTAACTGCAAAAGAAGAAAAGTTACCTTCAATTTCGACACTTATTAATGAATTTGGATCTTGGAAAGCCTTTTAGGAAGCCTGTGGGGTTGGCACGGAGAACAAATATACATCTAAAAAACTGTTTGAGATAGCAAAGTTGAATAAAGAGCACCTGACTTCGTGAAGAAAATGGGATGATTTTGCTTCCGAAAATTCTCTCCCTCGATCTCAAATATTTATCGATAAATTCCGCAGTTGGAATAATCTTAAGGAGAAGTTAGACTTACCAGCCTTAAGAAAGCGATCGGACCTCTATACAAAGGAAGACATAGTAAGCATCCTAAATGATCTTATAGAAATTAGTATCAAACATTATAAAGTATTTGGCTCAGCATCTATTACGACCTGGAACGACTATGCCAGGGATAACAAAGTCCCCAGCAGCTACAGTTTCATAAGAAACTTTGGAAGTTGGAAAAAAGCTAAAATCGAGATTGCAAAAATAAAAAATGGTTCGAAAGGTTCGTGCCTTTAATAAGTGATTCAATAACAGCACTTCTTTTTCCAGAATTAACATGAAGGTAATAGTTGAATCATTAAATATTGACTGTTTAAAAAATGGAAATAAATTAGCAAAAAATAAATTTAGGGAAGGAATTCGACTAAATACATAGAAATCCTTAAGTGCAACACAAAAAAAGAGGAGGAATATGTATGAAAATGTTGCAAAAAGTTACATTTACTTTGTTAGTGGCGGTACTTGTATTCGGAATTGCTGGGTCTCCATTCGCTCAAGCTGCTTCTAAGAATGAAACAAACGGTTTAACTGAGGAACAAATGGAATTTAGCAGAACCATACTTGGACACTTAGAGGCTTACACTGATGAAAATGGGAACCAACAATTGCGTATTACAGAAGCAGAAGAGTTAGAATCTGCTTTAAATGGAAGCGAGATCATTAGTTATGATGAATTTCAATCAGTTGTAGAACAATTTAATACTTACATCTCTGAAGGAGACAACGTTGTTTCAAACACAGCAGATAGTATTGCGAAGGAATTAAACACAAACGAGCCAGGTCAAATGGGAACAATGGCTATAAGTTGTGGAGATGCACTTAGTATTATAGGATTGATACATGCAGGATCTTATTCAGCAGCGGCATATGCATTAGGCATAACAGGTCCAGCAGCACTATTGATTCCACTACTTACTTCGGCAGCATACACAGCAGCATCAATTGCATGTGATTGAGTTGAATTAACAAACACGATATAAGGAGAGTCTACACATATGTCCATTACACTCAAGAAATTCAGCTTTTCTTATGTTTATTTAATAATAACAGTTATGTTATTTTCAACTAATTTTTCAGACACTGAAAATGCTCTGCTCACAACTATCTTGTTTTTACTACTCGTCAATTTGTCTTGTTTTTCTAACGAGTACCTCTTGGTAAAACACTACGAAAAGAATCCGCAGAAAAAGTCTAATATAGGGTATGTTATTTTAATTGCTGCACAGATCGTAATTACGTTAATACTATTCTTTGTGTTTAAGTATTATTTCTAAGAAAAAGGAGGCTGGGATATAACTAATTTCTCAGTGCTTAAAACCGAATCTTATTCTTGAGCGCCGCTTCGGTAGAACACGCCGCTTTCCACGGGCACGGCCTTAGCCTCCTCGTGGAAAGGCCACCACTGCGGGGTCTTCAGCTCGCGCTGTTCCCGTAGGAGTCTCCGTGTTCTCCCTACGCTGGGATAGATAG
>NZ_NQFP01000029.1:0-93235 GCF_002271665.1 Terribacillus sp. 7520-G
GTCCCAGCCTCCTTCTTCGATTTGAGATACTATTTCAGAAGGTGTTGTCGAAATAAGATATGTCGAGAGATCATCTCCATGATTATTCGAACTGTAGTGTTTAAAAGCCAAGTTTATGTCAGTTTCAGATTGATCGCTGTATATCAATTTAACAGCTGCTTCATCCTTATATGTACCCAGGACTCCTTCTTTTTGATTGTATTTTATATCAGTTATTTCTTGATCTTTAGAAATAGCCTGGATGAAATCCATGATTACATCACTGTTATTTACAGAGCCACCATTTAATATATCCTTAGAAAGACTTTCTGGTTCAAATTCTTGAATGAAGAGATCCTCATCCTTTAATCTCACTGCAGTAAACAAGAACGTTATGGCTCCTTCTACTGAATTATACTTCTCTGCTACTTCATCATTGTGTAAATGAATGTGGCCGCCGTCCCCAATCTTTTCTTCGTCCGCCCATTTATACAGATCTTCTTCCTGATTCATAACCGTTTGCATATCTTCTAATGTGTCAGCAGATGCTTGCTCAATGTTTATACTATCTGCTTCTTCATCTAAGCTGAAGAATATAAGCAACCCTATCATAATAAGCATCCAGGCACCTATAGAAGCTAAAACAAGCTTCCTTTTCATAATTCCCTCCTAGAATTGAACGTATTTTGCAGGATCTAATTTACCAGACTTGCTAGAATTCCATGCAGGAGAGTGTAGTTCAAAATGAAGATGCATACCTGTTGATTGCCCAGTATTACCCATGTAGCCTATAAACTGACCTTTTTTGACATTAGCTCCTGCTGATACCTTCCTCGAAGCTAAAATAGAGTTTCATACTGTTTTCCTTCTATATTGTGCCTTATGATAATTGTGTTTCCGTATGAGCTTGAAAGATATGATTTTAACTACTACTCCATCTGCAGATGCCACTACCTGTACATTAGATCTACCACCACCACCGATATCTATACCGTTGTGATAAGTTCCCCAACGAGGACCAAAAGTTTAAGTAATATCACCTGTTACCGGTCTCATAAAGGCACCAGAGGTTACTTGTGGTACATCGCCACCATTATTAGGGGTATAAGTCGCTTGTGATTTGAATTTGTTAGCGTTTTTTAGGACCTTATCGACATACCAGTTAGCATGGTTATAGTTATAGATAGCTCCTCTTTGATCGGAAGCATAATTACTCCCAGCCAAGTAATTGGCAGCTGTATGTATTGCATCTTCAATCTGCCATGGATCAGCCTTTCCATCACCATTCCCATCTACACCATATCCACCACCGGCTTTTTGAGGTAAGGAGCGAACTTGGCAAAGGAACGGAAATAGTCATAGCATTCGATCATGATTGAATGCCGGAATCCCTTTTCTGAACCCATGTCTGATTCCGATGATCCGGAGGAAGGGAAATCGATTCAGCGATGGTTCTGTATCTATCCAGGGAGATATTGTTTTTTAATGATGAAGAGATTGGAGGATATCCAATCTCTTTTTTGCTTATCTGCACCTGAAAATGCGATAGCCTAGTATATCTTTATACTGCTTTGTGATCTCCTGGTGCTTTTCCAATATCTCTAATAATGCGTCATCTATATCTTCCGAAAGTGTGAAATCGGCAGCATGCTGCTCGTCGATTTGTTCAGAGGAAGCTTGGTATGTCGTGCTGTCAATTTGTTGAAAACCAGCCTGTTTGAAGACGGTAAGCCATTCGGCTTCGGTCCATAATTGCGGGAAGGTGTAAAAATCCATGATGTGATCCCGTTCGGTTTCTGGAATCGGCTGTTCCAGTACGGTTTCGATTGCAAGTAAGATGCCGTTTGGTTTCAGGACTCTTTTGAGCTCTGGAATGGTGGTGCCGACATTGGTGAAAGCCAGCACGGATTCGGAAAGGACGATATCAAAATTCGCTTCCGGATAGGGGAGATTTTCGGTGTCCCCGAGTTTGATATCGACCGGTGAATCGAGGGAGTTGAATCGCTGCCGGGCTTTCTCCACCATGATGCCATTATTGTCCAGTGCACTGATGCTGCAGCCGTATTGCTGTGCGAGATGGGCGGCTGTTTGCCCGGTACCGCAGCCGATCTCCAGCATTGCTGTTTGTTCATTGATTTTTTCCTCGGACAGGATCTGCTTTGTTAGTCTCAGTCCTCCTGGATGGGCGCCGCCTACGCCAAACAGGGCTAAACAATCGAGGTATGTGTAATGCAAATGAATCCCCGCCTTTCCATGTAATAAGCTATGAGCGCAGGGGAGATTTGTGCTGTATGCAAAAGCAGGACGTGCTCTTCGTGAATAAATTGGTGTTGTGAGGAGGAGTGCTATGAGTGTAATCAGGACAGATGAATGGCTGCTTCATGATTATGAGGATCCAGTCGGGATGTGCGGGCAGCTGACAGAACATTTCCCGGGAGCTTCTGCTTCTGAAATATATGATTACCTCGTCAGGCATGGCATGTATCGCCCGCTGAAGAAGCGGGGGGAACAGCTGCTGGATCAGAAGGTGTGGGAGATAGTGAAGCAGGACGAGGCTTTCCTGCAGAAGGAATGGGGAGGTCCGGATATACCGATCTTTATCTTTCCATCAGATGTGCATAATGAATGGCTCCAAGCACAATTGGGAGGCAAGTCCGGGCTGGCTTTCGGTGATAAGCTTTTTTTATTTATCTCCCCGAAAAACACGGAAGAGGAAATAAAGGCAATATTTACGCATGAATACAATCATGTCTGCCGGCTGAATCACTTTGACAAAAAGGAAGGGATGTACACGCTGCTGGATACGATCGTATTGGAGGGGATCGCGGAAAATGCGGTCAGGGAAAGACTGGGGGAGGAGCTGACTGCAAGCTGGGCATCCTTTTATTCGGATAAGGAAATCGCCAAAATGTGGGCGGATTACATTCTGCCCAAGCGGCGGCTATTACGTGAGGAGCAGGAATTTCAAGCGATTTTATTCGGTCATCGTAAATATCCGAAGATGCTTGGTTATTGTGCCGGTTATCATGTAGTGAAAAGGTATATGGAGAGAAATAGCCTATCAAGCAAGGACTTGCTGCCTGTTGAAGCGGATGTGATTGCCGGCGGGAATTAATGGTGCATGGAGCTTAGTGGATATGGACGATGATCATGGAGTCAGGGTGCACCAAGTCCTGACTTTTCGTCATACCCACTTCTCCATGGCTATGATGCCGTTATCCTGGTCTGCTGAGATAAACATGCTTTAGTTGAATGGTCAAATCCAGAATAGGGAAAGCAAGGCTATTCCTGCAATGGCTCCCAAGGCCACTCCCCAGCCAAATCCCCAGCCGCCGCCATACCCCCAGCCTCCGTAACCGAAGCCGCCCAGGTTCCGGGAGCGGCCAAGTGGCTGCAAATATACTCGGTTCTGATCTACACGCTGAATGATTCCTCTATGGATTCTGCCATCATGGCATCGGATTTCAACTGCTTTACCGCTGTATCTTTGGCATAATGAACGATATCTTCCAACTGACATATCTTCACCCCCATAACGTTTTAAGGATTCAGGGTATTATATGTCCCAAATAAAATATCGCAGGGTACACGTATCTTAGGGGTTTAGCGGAATCTTGGTGTCAAGGGGATCGAGGTGCCATGCTGCAATCTGGATTTGACAAAAAATCCAACAAACATTAGAATGAACGGTAATCAAGCAAAATCTAAATAACTTAATAATAAAGCTATGAATGCTATGGATCACACTATAGCAGGAGCAGCTTCTGGAGAGACCGCTATTTGCGCGGCGCCGAAGGGTTCACAATCTCAGGCAAAAGGACAGAAGAGTATCGGATATGTATTTGTGTTTTGCAGCGCGCGCATGACCAATAGTATTTGTTATTCTTGTGATCAAGAGATTGGAGAACCTCCGATCTCTTTTTTTATTGGGTTTTTGAAGGAGGAGTAAGATTTGGCACAACAAGGGCTGAAAAGGGACTTATCAAATAGACATGTACAGCTGATTGCCATTGGCGGTACGATCGGTACGGGGTTATTCCTGGGATCCGGGAAAGCGATCCAGCTGGCTGGCCCATCGATCATCTTTGCATATTTGATTGTTGGCATTGCGCTGTTTTTTGTGATGAGGGCGCTTGGGGAGCTGCTTTTATCAAAGGCAGGCTATCAATCCATCACGGACATAGCCGAAGATTATCTTGGACCTTGGGCATCGTTTGTGACGGGCTGGACGTATTGGTTTTGCTGGATAATGACAGCGATGGCGGATGTGATTGCTGTCGGGGTGTATGTGAATTATTGGTTCGATATCCCGCAATGGGTACCTGCACTTATCTGCGTCATCGTTTTATTGGGACTTAATTTACTTACGGTCAAGCTGTTTGGGGAATTGGAATTTTGGTTCGCCTTGATCAAGGTGATCACGATCTTGGCCCTGATCGGTATTGGCATCGTGCTGCTGGTGATTGGTTTCCAGACAGATACAGGAGCCGTTTCGGTTGCCAATCTATGGGAGCACGGAGGACTGTTTCCCAATGGGATTCCTGGCTTCCTGCTCGCCTTCCAGATGGTCGTCTTCGCGTATGTCGGTGTGGAATTGATCGGTGTATCGGCAGCCGAAACTGCTGACCCAGCCAAGAATATCCCCTCGGCGATCAATAAGATACCGTTACGGATCCTATTTTTCTACGTGGGCGCACTTTTGATTCTATTGATGATAAATCCATGGACAGAGCTGAATGCAGCAGAAAGCCCATTCGTGAAGACATTCAGCTTGGTCGGCATTCCGCTTGCGGCAGGCATCATCAACTTTGTCGTATTGACATCGGCAGCATCTGCCGGGAACAGCGGCATGTTCTCCACCAGCCGGACTTTATACAACTTGAGCAAGCAAGGACAAGGTCCATCGCAGCTTGCCAAATTGAATAAAAAGCACGTCCCGGCGAACGCTTTATGGCTGTCGGCAATCGTTGTATCCGTGGGGGCGCTCTTAAGCAAACTCATCCCGGATCAAGCCTTCAGCATTGTCACGACTATCAGTGCCATCTGTTTTATTTGGGTTTGGAGCATCATTCTTATCTGTCATATCAAATATAAGAAAACCCGTCCTGCATTGCAGGCAAAATCAACGTTCAAGGCACCGTTTGCGCCATTTGTGAACTATGCTGTGCTGGCGATGTTTGCAGGGGTCCTCGTTATCATGCTGTCGGCGGATGAAACGCGGCCGGCGCTGCTGCTGACGCCTTTGTGGTTTGTATTGCTGCTTGGGCTGTATGGGGGCAGAAAGAAACGGTCTAATTAAGGTAATCGAATGATAGGAACAGCTTCCGGCAAATGGAGGCTGTTCCTATTAATCTATGATATAAGTTAAGTTGTCCATCCAATCTCCACTATAATAGATTCTAAATGAAATGAGCGGGAAGGCGGGTAAAAAATATGCAATTCTTGACGTATGAACTGGCTCAGGAAATTGTCGGACGTACGATGAAGATATTGAATCAAAATATAAATGTCATGAATGAAGAAGGGGTGATCATAGGCTCCGGGGAAAGGGACAGGATCGATCAGCTCCATACCGGCGCGCTGCTAGTCCTGGAAAAAGGAGAAAGCATGGAAATAGATGATGCCAGTGCCGCAGAAATGAAAGGGGCAAGGCCAGGTATAAATTTACCGATACTTTTTAACGATCAAGTCGTCGGCGTGATAGGTATCACAGGGGAACCAGAGCAGATCCGGAATTATGCCCGGCTGGTGAAAATGGCGGCAGAATTAGTGCTGGAGCAGTCGTTTCTATTGGAGCGGGTGCAATGGAAGCAGCGACTTCAAAGTGAGATTGTCAATCAGCTTATCGCAGAAGGGGACTTGAATGAGGCATCAATCAAGCAGCGGGCTGGATTCCTGGGGATGGATGTAGGATGTCCGAGATTTGCTATCGTGATGGAAAAAATGGATGATGCCCAAATTACCACGCAAGGGCTGATCGAGGCTGTCCAATATGAGATTGGCAGAAACGATTTCATCGGAGTCAGTTATAACGAGGAAATAGTGGTTCTGAAGGCGGCAGGATCGAAACGGGAAATGACTCATTTTTTGGAACGTCTGCAAAAGATATCTTCTGAAAATGTACGAATGGGAATCGGCAGGGTGGCGAATCAGCTAAACCAATTAAAAGCCTCCTTCTCCCAGGCTAAAAATGCCATCATGGTCGGGAGTAAGCTTGATCCGGATAGGAACTGCTTCCCATATGAAAAGTATCAATTGGAGATCATGCTGTCGAAAGTGATCCGGGAAGAGGATAAGAGTGCCTTTTCTTACTATGATAATCTGCTGGATCAAGGCAGGAAGGGGGAGCTGATCGATACATTGGAAGCTTATATAAGAGAGGGCGGGGAATTGAACAAGATTGCAGAAAGCTTGTTTATTCACCGGAATACGCTGAGGTACCGTCTTGATAAGATCGCGGAGCTGACTGGAAAGGATCCGCGGGATGCTAAGGATTTGATGGAGCTGTATATGGCGAAGCTGCAGTGTGATTTGAGCTGATTGTGCAAATGCACAACCGAAGTGGAGGTTTTCCGGGACTTTTTCATTCTCTTTCACGATGAATCCATCTTAGAAAACGCTTACAATTGGTGTATAACGATTACACATTGTGTGGAGGGAACAGCATGGACGTTACTGTAAGCGCTTTAGGGGCGATATGTGCCTTGATCATAGCTATTGTACTTATCTTGAAAAAAGTGCCGCCCGCATATGGGATGGTTGCCGGAGCTTTGATCGGAGGCTTGATCGGCGGTGTGAATATCACGGATACAGTCGCCTTGATGATGGAAGGGGCACAGGATATCATTCCGGCGGTGCTGCGGATTTTGGCTGCGGGTATCCTGGCAGGTGTCCTGATCGAATCGGGGGCTGCTTCCTCGATTGCGGAAACGATTGTCAAAAAAATCGGGGAAACACGTGCATTGCTGGCATTATCCATTGCTACGATGATCCTGACAACGGTCGGGGTGTTCGTGGACGTGGCTGTCATCACCGTCTCCCCAATCGCTTTAGCGATTGCCAAGCGAGCTAATCTATCCAAAACGGCCATTCTTTTGGCGATGATCGGCGGAGGCAAGGCGGGGAATATCATGTCGCCCAACCCGAATGCGATCGCTGCTTCTGATGCATTCGGTATCCCGCTTACATCGGTCATGGCTGCAGGAATCATCCCAGCTATTTTCGGTGTGGCTGTTACGTATCTTTTGGCAAAGCGGCTCGTCAAAAAAGGTACTGCGGTGGCAAGCCAGGATGTTGAAATGACAGATAGTACAAAGCTGCCTTTATTTATCACCGCATTGATTGCACCGCTCATCACCATCATCCTGCTCTCCTTGCGTCCTTTATTCGATATCGATATCGATCCGATGGTTGCGCTGCCGGTTGGGGGTATCATTGGTGCCATTGCAATGAAAAAGACCAGGAAGATCAATGAATATGCGATTTCTGGTTTGAGTAAAATGTCCGGAGTGGCCATCATGCTGCTGGGGACTGGAACGCTGGCGGGGATCATTGCCAACTCTGCATTGAAGGATGTCCTGATTGATGCGTTGAATGCCACTGGGCTGCCGGCTTTTGTATTGGCTCCTGTTTCGGGTATCTTCATGTCCGCGGCAACTGCTTCCTCAACGGCTGGTACGGCAGTGGCAAGCAGCGTCTTCAGCGGCACCATTTTGGATTTGGGTGTGTCTGCTTTGGCTGGGGCTGCCATGATTCATGCAGGTGCAACGGTACTGGATCACTTGCCGCACGGGAGCTTTTTCCATGCGACAGCAGGAAGTGTCCATATGGCCATCAAGGAGCGCCTGAAGCTGATGCCATACGAATCCTTGGTCGGGCTGACACTCGCGATCATTTCAACGCTTATATTCGGGATCTTTAAGTTCTTTGGTTAAGGGAGTTAACGCTAATGGAGAGGATGGATTACCATGAAAATTGTATTCGCCCCTGACTCTTATAAAGAAAGTTTATCGGCTCTGGAGGCTGCTGATGCAATGGAGCGAGGCTTTCAATCGGTCTTTCCGGATGCTGTGTATAAGAAAATGCCAATGGCGGACGGAGGGGAAGGAACCGTTCAGTCACTTGTGGATGCAACGAGCGGTAAAATCGAAGAACGATTTGTAACGGGTCCCTTGGGTAAGCCGGTCAAAGCATTCTTTGGCTTGATGGGGGATGGGGGAACAGCTGTCATAGAGATGGCGGCAGCATCAGGGCTGCATCTTGTGCCTGCGGCTGACAGGAATCCGCTGTTGACATCTACCAGAGGAACCGGGGAATTGATGGCCGCTGCTCTTGATATGGGCGTGCATCATATTATCATCGGACTTGGGGGCAGTGCGACAAATGATGGCGGGGCCGGAATGATTCAGGCCCTGGGGGGAAGGCTGCTTGACGAAGCTGGAAGAGAAATCGGTGACGGCGGCGGTGCACTCTCCCAGCTTGCTGCCATAGACTTGGCTGGTCTGGATGACAGATTGAAGGATGTCCTGATCGAAGTGGCCTGTGACGTGGATAATCCTTTGACGGGACCAAGGGGGGCTTCGGCGATTTTCGGTCCCCAAAAGGGCGCCACGCCGGAGATGGTGGAGCAGCTGGATAAGAATCTGTCCCACTTTGCCGATGTTGCAGAGCAAGCGCTTGGGAGCTCCTTCCGGGAGATAGAGGGCGTAGGGGCAGCAGGTGGACTTGGAGCGAGTCTGCTGGCTTTTCTGGATGCAAAGCTGAAAAGGGGAATCGATATTGTCCTGGATGCGGTGAACTTCGATGAAGCAGTCAAGGATGCCGATCTTGTCATCACGGGGGAGGGGCGGATCGATAGTCAGACGATTTACGGCAAAACCCCGATCGGCGTAGCGAAAGCAGCTAAAAAATATGGTGTTCCTGTAATCGGGCTTGCGGGGGCATTGTCGGAAGATGCTGATGTTGTGCATGAGCACGGAATTGATGCGCTTTTCACGATCGTTCCGGGTGTGGTGACACTGCCGGATGCATTGGAACATGCTGCAGATTATATGGAAAGAGCGGCAAGAAACATTGCAGCGACGATGAAGGCGGTTAAATCCAAGCAGCTATCATAGGATACAAAGAAAAGGATCGACCTGGTTAAGATCGATCCTTTTTGGTATTCAATCAATAAGCGCGAGCAAACCAAACGGTATGTTTTGCTTCTTTGCCGCAATGCAGGCAAGTGTGCTTTTCAGCCGGCGGGTTGAATGGGATATTTCGGGTTGTGAATTTCGTTTCTTCTTTTACTTTATCTTCACAAGCGTCATCGCCGCACCAGCCTGCCAGGATCCAGCCAGGAATTTGACCGTTTTGTTCAGACTCGGTCAGATGCTGTTTCAGCTGGTCCATTGTATCGATATGTGTATGGGAGTGCTCTGCGCGGAAAGCTTTGGCTTTTTCGAACAGGCGGGTTTGCATGGTTTCCAGCTCTTTTTGGATCGCTTCGACAATGCCTTCCAGAGGAACCGATACTTTTTCTTCTGCATCACGGGCTTTCATAAGCGCTTGATCATTATCCAAATCACGCGGGCCAAGCTCCATGCGTACTGGCACACCTTTTAGCTCCCATTCATTGAATTTGAAGCCTGGTGATTGATCGGAATCATCGAGACGAACACGGATGCCTTGGGCTTTCAGGGCTGCGAAAATCTCATCCAATTTCTCGATGATGGCAGGGTTTTTCTTCCATGGACCAACAGGAATCAAAACGACTTGTGTCGGTGCCACTTTCGGCGGTAAAACAAGTCCTTGTTCATCGCCATGAACCATGATCATCGAACCGATGAGCCGTGTGGATGTACCCCATGATGTAGTATGCACATGCGTGTGTTTATTTTCTTTGTTCAGATATTTGATATCGAACGCTTCAGCGAACTTGGTACCCAAGTAGTGGGAAGTCCCTGCTTGAACAGCTTTTCCATCCTTCATCATCGCTTCGATCGAGAATGTATCGACCGCACCGGCAAAGCGTTCGGATGGTGTCTTTTGCCCATCATAAACTGGAATCGCAAGCAAATCCTCCACGACTTCCTTGTATATGTTCAGCATTTGCATCGTTTCCTTGCGCGCATCCTCTTCATCCACATGAGCGGTGTGACCTTCCTGCCATAGGAATTCAGAAGTACGGATGAATGGGAGAGTTTTCTTTTCCCAGCGGAAGACATTCGCCCATTGATTGATCAACACCGGCAGATCCCGATAGCTCTTGATCCAATTGGAATATAAATGACCAATCATCGTCTCGGATGTCGGACGCAGCGCTAACCGTTCCTCCAGCTTCTCCCCGGCAGCCTCTGTCACCCAAGGAAGCTCCGGTGAGAAGCCTTCGATATGATCCTTTTCCTTCTGGAAGAAAGATTCCGGAATCAGCATAGGGAAGTAGGCATTGCGGTGTCCGGTTTCCTTGAAACGCTTATCCATCGCTTCCTGGATATGCTCCCAAATTTCATAGCCGTCGGGCTTGAATGCAATACTCCCGCGGACTGGCGTATAATCGACCAAATCGGCTTTTTGAATGGTATCGATATACCACTTGGTAAAATCATTTGTATTCTCGGACATCGTTGTTTCCTCCTAAGTAATATAAAAAAGCATAAAGCGTCCGAAAAGGACGTCTTTATGCTTGATAGACGTGGTACCACCTTCATTCGGCTTAATCATGCATTAAGCCCTCGCAGCGTCTGTAACGGAACGACCCGGTTAGGTTTGCCTAACATCTCCGTGGCAGGGTTCAATAAGAAGAGGTGATATAGCTCTCAGCCAAGGCTATATTTTCTGTTTCACGATCCTTATTTACTTGATCACATCATCGATTGCATATGTATAAATTAATATAGCAATAGGCGGCGGGGAATTCAATAACATTAAGTGCTGCACGGCAAAAAAAATATCCTTCCTGGGGTGCGGGAAGTCTGTCTTAAAGGAATGAAAAGGGGACAACAGCAGAGCATCATTGATAAATTCAGGATTGATTGCGATTATCTGAAGAAAAAAGAAGAAGCTCACCATCAACGATGAGCTTCTTTCCGTTATCTAGTTGAGGATATTTAAAGAAAATACTGCGCTGCCAAGATCTCCTTCTTTAACTGCATTTTCATTTTGATTCTGGTCAGAAAAGCCTGCTAAACCGCTCAGTATGATTGTGCCGATAAACAGAAATGAGAGAACTAGCTTTTTCATATAAAACCCTCCCTATTATAGTAGAGCCAAGGCATAGTATCTGGAAGCAAGTTCGTACTGATTACTTTCAGTATAATATTCTGCCAACTCCTTTGAAAACCTCCTTACATTGTAATTATCGTTAATTTTTGTAAAATAATCTATGCCTTCTTGCCATACGCTTTCAAAATTCAATTTATCTTCATATTTTTTGTGAAGCATGGCAAATTCCCACTTTTTCGCTGTATCATCCTTTTTGGTGCTTATGCTGAAACCTTCTGTGTACGTTTTCAGTGCTTTGGAAGTTTGATTGGTCTTCCAATAGCAATCAGCCAGCAGATATAAGATTTTTAAATGGATGCGTTCTTGATTTCCTTTCAGTGCTTCTTCAAGATAATGAATTGCCACAGCTGGAAGATTGCGTTTGACATACAGGACGCCAAGGTTGAGGTTCGATGAAGTGATGAAATTATGATTTTCAAGTCTCTTGAATGATGTCAAGGCTCTTTGGAGACATGCTTCTGCACGATCATACTTGTGTAAATCCGCAAAATTGAGCCCTTGCATCATTTCTGTACGGGCGAGTAAAAACTCTAATGTCTTATGGGGTCTAAAGGCCTCTGCTGCTCTCTCTCCATGAAGCACAGATAACGATGTAATGTCGAGATAAAAATACGTCATTGCCTTGCGGAGGTGAAATTCGCCTATCTCTGCCGGATCTTCTAATTGATCTAAATATCTTTCGGCTTTCTCGAAGCAGTTCAGTGCTTCCTGGAAACGATTTTCATCGTAGAAGATGATACCTTCTGCTATATGCAAGTGGTGGAGATGAATATCATGGAAGTGGTCAGTGTATTTTTTGGCGTCAGCAAGGGACATGGCAGCATGGACAGGATCTTTATTCATTAAATAGAAGCGGCTTTCCAGCAAGAAATAGGTGATAAGCGTACTGATATCGTAATCGGCGATCATGTTCTTTATATCCTGATGGATACTTGCAGCAGTATCTCTTTTATCTAATCGAATATTGATAGACCAGTTGTCCAATCGATCCACAATATCAGTATGATTAAAGATATTCTCTCCCATAGCGCGAAACTCCTTCAAAAAAGTTATTTATTGTTCGATTTTACCATTTTTTGTCGCATTTCATGGTGGGAATAATTGGATTTTCCGTGAGTGAATATTGCTGGTTTATATGCCTATCTTTCCTGATCTTCTTCATGCAGCAGCTGCCGGTCTTTCTGGTGGATAAATTATAAAACCAGCGTTACTAGAGTTGACATTACCCTTAATTACTGTAATAATAACTTTAATTTGAATACTGGTACCTTTAATTCAGTCCCGTGAGGCTGACAAGGACATTCGGAAACTATGCGGAGTAATGGGATAGCTATACCCTTATATCCCCATGTTCAAAGAGGCTTCCTGTCAGTGATGGCAGGAAGCCTCTTTTCTTTTTCCTCGGTACCAGTTTTAGTCTGACTAAAACAGGAGGAATCACAATGGAAAAGATAGATCATGATTTTTCTTTAAGGGAAGTACCTAAATCGCATCGAAACGGTTTTTGGAGGATGCTCATGGTAATGCTTGGGTTTACCTTCTTTTCCGCGAGTATGATAGCGGGAGGAACGTTGGGACTAGGATTATCCATGACGCAATTCATCTGGATTGTACTGGCAGGAAATTTAATTTTAGGTATATACACAGGCGCGCTCGCTTATATCTCGGCGAAAACTGGCCTCTCCACACATTTATTGACACGCTATGCATTTGGTGAAAAGGGATCTTATGTATCTTCTTTCCTGTTGAGTGCTACACAAATCGGCTGGTTCGGTGTCGGAGTGGCAATGTTCGCTGTGCCAGTTCAAAAGGTGACCGGAATTGATACTGCTATATTGATTGTTATTTTTGGATTATTGATGACAGCTACAGCTTTCTTCGGAATGAAAGCTCTAACGATTTTAAGCTTTATCGCTGTCCCGGCAATAATTGTCCTGGGTGGATATTCTGCTTTTGGGGCAGTGAATGATATTGGCGGCTTGGATATGCTTATGCAGCATAAGCCCACCGAAGTGCTGGGTACAGCGGCAGCACTGACAATCGGTGTCGGTTCGTTCATCAGCGGGGGAACGTTAACACCGGACTTCACTCGATTCGCGAAGAGCCCAAAAGTGGGTGTCTCTACGACAGTTATCGCATTTCTTATCGGAAATTCCCTTATGTTCGCGTTCGGTGCAATTGGCGCAATCGTTACAGGTCAGTCGGATATTTCAGAAGTGATGTTCATGCAAGGGCTTATCATACCGGCAATTATCGTCTTGGGCTTGAATATTTGGACGACAAACGATAACGCGATCTATGCTGCGAGCCTGGGAATCTCCAACATTACTAAAATCAAGAAAAACAAAGTGGTTATCGTAAATGGTATTATCGGCACAATCTTGGCTATGTGGCTGTATAACAATTTTACAGGTTTTCTTACAGCGCTAGGGTCTGTATTACCGCCGATCGGCGCCATTTTGATTGCGGATTATTTCATCGTACGCCGCGGGAAGTATCCGGAGTTCGACACGATGACATTCAAAGCAGTGAATTGGAATGCGATGGCAGCGTGGGCTGTCGGGGCCGGCGCAGCGAAGTTCCTGCCGGGTATACCGCCGCTGAATGGATTGATTGGTGCGGCGGCAGTATATGTGGTTCTTTCAATCATTACAGCAAAAGCAGCGGAAGCGAAACTAAATCTCAATGTGGAAAAGGTGACAGAATCATGATTATTA
Organism: Terribacillus sp. 7520-G; assembly: GCF_002271665.1. NCBI lineage: Bacteria > Bacillati > Bacillota > Bacilli > Caryophanales > Bacillaceae > Terribacillus > Terribacillus sp. 7520-G. The sequence continues at coordinate 13,962 of NZ_NQFP01000029.1, forward strand.
CAAATGCGAAGCTAAGAAATAGAGAAGGACTCTGGCAAATACGAATCACAGAAGGAAAAATCGAAAGAATCGCTCCATCGATCGAATCAAACCGTGACGAGCAAATCATGGATGTGCAGGGCAACCTGGTACTGCCGCCATTTATTGAACCGCATATTCACCTGGATACAACGCTGACCGCAGGCGAGCCGAACTGGAATGAAAGCGGGACATTATTTGAAGGCATCCAGCGCTGGGCTGAGCGCAAAGAGCTGCTGACGCTGGAGGATGTGAAAACGAGGGCGAAGCAAGCATTGAAATGGCAGATTGCCCAAGGCATCCAGCATGTCCGGACGCATGTGGATGTCACGGACCCGAATTTGACAGCATTGAAGGCATTGCTGGAAGTGAAGGAGGAGATGGCTGCTTATGTGGACCTGCAGCTTGTGGCTTTTCCACAGGAAGGCATCCTCTCTTATCCAAGCGGGGAAGAGCTGCTTGAAGAAGCACTCCGCATGGGAGCCGATGTCGTTGGAGGAATCCCGCATTATGAATTCACTCGTGAGTACGGCGTGGAATCCTTACAGAAAGCCTTTGAATTAGCGGAAAAATATGACCGTCTCGTAGACATCCATTGTGATGAAATCGACGACGAACAATCCCGATTTGTCGAAGTAGTGGCAGCCGAGGCATATCGATACGGCATGGGAGAACGAGTGACGGCCAGCCATACGACGGCCATGGGCTCTTATAACGATGCCTATACTTCCAAGCTCTTCCGATTGCTCAAACTATCCAATATCAACATGGTTGCCAACCCATTGGTCAATATACACCTTCAAGGGCGCTTCGACACGTATCCGAAACGAAGAGGAATCACAAGGGTGAAGGAGCTGACAGAAGCTGGAATCAACGTCAGCTTTGGACATGATGACATCTTCGATCCATGGTATCCGCTGGGAACAGGCAACATGCTGCAAGTCCTGCACATGGGCATCCACGTCACACAGCTGATGGGCTATGAACAAATCGTTAATTCCATCGATATGATCACAGCAAATAGCGCAAAAACGCTGCACATCGAAGACAAATACGGCATCGAAGAAGGAAAGCCTGCCAACTTGATCGTGCTGGAAGCAGAGAATGAATACGAAGCGATCCGGAAGCAGGCGGCTGTTCTGTATTCTGTACGGAATGGTGAGGTTATTGCGGAGACGAAGCCGAGGGATACGAAATTGACGCTAGCTGGTAATATTGAAAGAATAACATTTTCTAAATAAATATGATGTAATGATTATCGAAGGAACCCAGATAAAATTTGTCTGGGTTCTTATCTACGTGTCAAACATTTTCTTAACCGACTTCATTGACGAATATTAACGGGTTATATGATGTTGTCCGATATCTATTTGAGCTTAGAAATAGACTTTATATTAATCTTGTATTTGCCATGATCTAATGCTGCTCCATTAGCAAGAAGAAGCATTAAAAAGAGTAATAACCCAACAAATAGTATATAGAGATTACTTTCTGTTATAAATGCCAGTAAACAAACAACAGAGAAAGCTAAGGAAAACAGATATACGAAAGCTGTCCGCATAATAAGTCTAAACTTTGGTCTGCTAGTTCTTATCTGCAAAGTGGGTAAGTGGGAAAAGTCTATATTTCTTTTCAATCTTTGTTTTTGTTTATTCATTAGGAATAAGAAAGTCCAAATTAGTATACCTGTTAGTAATAACGTTATAATGATATTTAAATATAAAGAGCTTTTTATAGTGGCTAAATCAGTTAATGGAAGTAAAAACCCTGAGAACGTTGTAGCAATCCCAGAACCTATAGCGCCGTACTTTAAACTATTGCTAAGATCTATCTTTTGATGGGTGGTAAGTTGCAAAGCAACATCGCGATCTATCTTATAGCCAGGATTACGCAGAAGCCAGAAAAGAAAGGGAAATATGTTTCTCCAAATTGAATTCCCTATATCTATAACATAAAATTCATCATTATAGATGAGGATTCTATACCTATTATTGCCTTTAACTCTTCTAATTTCCCCTCTGTCTGTATTCCTCATAATATCAACACCTAAAGTTCGTTATATTTTTATTCTCGAAAGCTAAAAATGTAGTATATACGTAAATAAAATCAACAAGGAATAGTATAAAGTATCAAGATAATGAAGTAATCTTGATACTTTATCTATTGTGTTATGTCAATGGACCGCTAACAACACCTTTTTTAATATCATTCTCCTCAAGCCACTGCTTATACAAGGAATGGAAACGATCCTCATCACTATCTTTAAATCCTTCAAAGATAACTTCATCAATATTTTCTTCATTAAAGTAGAGGACACTATCTGCCACCAGTCCTTGTGGATAAACACAGGCAGAGTAATCAAACATTTTTTGTTCTCCATCTAGTTCTATGATAGGACCGCGGTTTAAAATCATTAGTTTACTTGTTCCTTCATTTAAGTAGACTATTGAGCCGATAGGTAGCATACATATTTCCTCCTTAAAATTTATGCATGAGTCTTAGGATTCTCAGATTCATAATCAACTTATATTATTTTACAATGATCTTAATAGTATTTCTTCCATGCGGAACAGTTAATATATTAAAGAATAACAACATAAAGAAGAATACGATGTAGGTAACTAAAATAATTATATTTCCAGAAACAATAAAAGCAAACATAGCTCCTATAGCTATTAGCATTGTAAATAAGATCATTAAAGTAAAAGAAAATAATTTTTTAAGAGGGTTTGGAAAAACATATACATTTAAATAGTTAGAATTATTATCTAGATCTAAATCCAAATTCTTATGAATAGATTTTTTATTTTGTATACCTATAAGAAATCTAAAATAAATTAACAATATGGCAAATAATATAACAACTAAACTAGCGACAAAATGAGTTATTGAAATAGAAAAGTAATCTGTAATAAGTCGTAATAAGCTTGCTAGAGTCATTGATATTCCAACGGCAAAGAGACTTAATTTAGCGTTTTTTGTATCTTTATTAGGTATTGTCTGCAGAAGTTTTGCAGATTCCTCACTAATTTGATGAATTTTTTTTGGAAATGCCCAATATAAAAATGGTAAAAGATAAACGAGAAGATATGGTTTATCTTTATCAATGATATAAAACTTATTCTCTATCTTAATAAGCTGATATCTAAAATTCTTTAATATAATAAATACCTCTGAATTCATTCTTAGTTCCAACCCCAATTTATTGGATTTAGAGATTCTATACCTGATTTAATAGCTTCTCCTGTTTTATTAACTGTATTACTTACACTCGTTCCGAAGTCATTCAGCTTATCACCTACATAATCAACTCCCTCATCTATTTTATTTCCGACATAATTTAATCCATCCTGTAAGCCCAAAAAGTTTTCATCATAGGCCCAATTGAAGAAGTGTCCTGCTAACGCACCTACTGCCATAGTGCCCAGAACAGCCCAACCTGCAGGGTTAGAAACTCCTAAAAATGTTAATGCTCCTGTTGTGAACGCCTGAGCTGCGACTCCAGTTCCTAGACTAAATGCAAGAGAAGATACATTATGAGTAATGGCTTCACCAACAGTTTTATCTTTTTTTATCCACATATCCTCAATAAAACCATAACCAGCATTTAAGTAAGGTAGCGCCCTTCCTAATGCATTGCCGCCGCGAGCTAGCTTACTACCAAGAGTAAACTTATTGTTAATTCTATTGGCTCTACCTCTAGCAGTTCTAGTGCCTCCTCCTACAGCCCCTGATGAAATATCTCTAACTAATCTTACGCTATCGGAAAAAGCGGATTTTCCTAAGTATATACCTCTTTGTTCAAGTGCATTGGCAACACCATCCTTAGCAACATCCAAGCCGATCTTATCCCAGTTTTTGTTCGTGTATTCTATAAATGTATCGGTCTTCTCTTCATCAGATCCGTTCTTCTTGCTAGCTGTAATCAGAATGTCGTTATATTCTTTTCTATTTATATCACCTTGCTGAAGACTCTTGTACGCATGCTGAAGGATAGCGAGAGCACCTTCATCCATCCCTTTTTCCGCATTTTTCGTTGCAGCAGCAATCGCAGCCATAGGAAGATACTCAATATTATCCTCCGTGATCTCAATATTTCCATTTCCATAACTTTGCTGAATGACATTATTATAAGCATTCATATCCTGCAGGGATGCAGCATCAAAGTCACTGATTGTTATAGCGCCACTGCTCAATCCGGCAGTCATTTCAGACAGATACTTTTTCATTGTATCCAGATCAGCTTGTGTTTCTTGCAGCTGGGATGCGTGTTTGCTATCGAGTTCGCCAAGATCATTTATGACATCATCTATCTGCTGTTTGCCATCTTCAATACTTGTTTCAAAGTCGGCATAATCGATTTTTGCTACATATGTTATATCCGCCACGCCGGATAATACGGAATTGATGCTCTCGGAGACACTGGCAACCTTGGATTTGGCTTGATCGAGTCCAGGATGCAGTTCATCGTCCAGGAAGCTTTCACTTATGTATCCGTGATGGCTGGGTTCGAAGGATTGTACATCATTTTTCATATTTTCCAGCCTGTTTTTATAATCTTCCATGGATTGAAGCAGGAAGGTGATGAAGGGGGTATGGATTTCGTTGTAAAAGGATCGGATAGCCTTGCCTGTTTCTCCTTTTAAGGCGTCATCTAAGCTATAAAGATTTCTGACTTTTTGCTGGAGGTTTGTTAGTTGTTCGGAAAGCGTGTCTAAATCGAGCTTGGTCGTTTCTGTGCCTTTATGAATCTCCTTTACCGCGAACTCTCTCAACGTACTTTCTCCTCACTTGTTTATTTTAAAGCGATATTATCGCCAAGTGCTTGATCCAATTCGACTAACTCCTGTACTGCTGCCTCTGTAGCTGCTATATTATCTTGAAACAGCGTGATGAACTGTCCGAGAAGGTCTTCGTATTGTTGCTTGATTTCGTTGTAAGCATCACTCATACGTATGTCTTTATTGCCGTCCATCGTTTCACCGAGCTGTTTTTGCAATGCTTGCACGGCATCGCTCATTTCTTGGATGCCTTTTTGAGCTGCGGCTTGGTTGATTTTTATTTCCCCGCTCATGAAAGGGCTCCTTTCCATAAAACTGCTAATTTTACCCTAACGAAACCTTTTTCCATTTTGTAGAGTATTAAGTACCTTTTTCCTTGAGCATTTTCCCTCTGTGCCTAGGGAAATAGTTTTATATGCTCATATCTTGGCTTGGAACGCTGACCTATTACCTGTTTTGTTGGATTCATATGCCAAACAATTATATGTTTTTGATAGAAATGGTTTGGGGGGGATGGAGTGTGACTGTAAAGGTATTTGTCCACATTTTAGGTACTTATATAGATTGTGCAGCGATTATGAATAAATGGGGGAAGAGTATCCCCGCTGGAAATTAAGATACCTAATAACATGGTATATAACCGAGAAATTGGCAGAGAGGTTCAATATGTCGTGAATCTGGAAAACGGCTATCTATTGTAAAATATCCAACCTTTTTACCATTGGAACGTAGCTGCATTATGGTAAAACAAGGAAGAAGTCTTACAGATTTTTTTCTGGGAATCCTTTACAGTATTAGGGGGCAGTATAGAGCGGAGCGTTCAAAGCAAGGAGTGTGATAAAAGATGTCATTGACTTCAATCGATAGTCAAATCCGCAGCATGCAAACTTCAATCAACGGATTAAGCTCCCAAGTTGCCCTGAAGCAAGGGGAGATAAGGGAACTTGAGCGGGCAATATCGGAGATTTCAAGCTTGCAAGGGGATTACGAGGAGAGCAGGAAGCACTGGCAGGATATAGATCTGACTGCGAAAACGTGGAAGGGGGAGCTTGCGGATGAATTTGAGGCTTTCCGTAATGGTGAGCTGGCAGCGAGTTTTCGGGATGTGTCTCATGGCGAAGTGCAGCGGGTGTTGGATGCATTGGAGCAGGCGAAGGGTATGCTTGTTGCTGAAATCGATGCATGTCAGATGCAAATGGCAGCGAAGCAGAGCGCATTGGAGCGGCTGCGTGCCGATAGGAAGAAGGAGCTGCAGTCATGAGTGAGATGAAGTTGAAGGCGGATCTTGTCCAGCAGAAACTGACAGATCTTCAGAGGTCGCTGGCTGACTTTCGTGCTGGAGATCCCGATTCAGGCAGCGGACGTGAAATGCTCGATGTGCAAGCGAGGATCACTGATATCAATGTATCGCTGAGTAGTCTTATTCGGGATTATCAGCAAATGGCGCTGCACCATGCAAAAGCAAGCAGTGAAGCAGTCGATTCCTTGGAGAAGGCAGAGCAGGCAGCGGCTCAAGCGATAGGTATTTTACAATAGGAAAGGGGCGGATTTATATATGTCGATACATGTAAAACGCAATACAGGTATGATGGGTGGATTATCCAAGGTGGATTTGATTGTGGATGGGCAGCGTGCTGCCAAACTTGCCAATAGCGAGAATACAACTGTAACCCCGGATGAAGGCTCGGTAAAGCTGCAGGCGAAACAGTGGTTCTTTGGCAGCAAGGAATTGGAAGTGAATGATGATGCCCATGTAGAGGTGAGAATCAATATGACGGCATTGTTCCTTCTTTTGGTCGCGCTGGTCTGCTTGATCCTTGGTGTCATGATTACCCCGTTACTTACTGCAGCGGCAGGCGTCCTCCTTTTGGTTTGTATCATTTATGGCTCAAAGAACTGGTTCCAATTAATAAAGGTGGAATAGGATATAGGCGAATTTGATTGGTGGTCGCGGGGAAAGGCAGCAGTCCGTGTTTCGATATGATTGTGTCATAAGTTTTTTCACGGAAATATGAAACCTTTATCTCTATGCTGCGTACATAACCTCATAATATCTTTAGAAACTGTAGGAGCGATGAATTTTGGAGTACGCGATACCGGATCAAAAAACAATCATGCAGAAGGTGCTACAGACTTTCCTGATGACACTGCTGCTGGCTACGCTTGGAATTTACGCGGGTCATTTTGTGCCGTCTGTTCTTATTCTTCCATTGATTGTGGTGGAATTGGGCATGCTGATTGCAGCTCTCTGGCTTAGAAGGAAAAAGGCGGTCAGCTATACGTTCATCTATATCTTTGCTGTCATTTCGGGTATTACGACGTACCCAGCAGTAGCGCATTATGCTTCGATCGGCGGCGCTGATATTGTGCTTTATGCCTTCACGACAACATTTGTCATCTTTGGGGCGATGGCGCTGGCAGGAGTTAAATCGAAGAGGGACTTCTCTTTCCTGGGTGGATTCTTGTTCGTCGCTTTGGTCGCCTTGATCGCAACAGGCTTAATCGGAATCTTTGTACCATACAGTGATATGACGATGCTTGTTTTCTCCGGAATTGGTTCGGTTGTATTTTCCCTTTATATCCTTTATGACTTCAATCAGATGGCGAGGGAGAGAGTCACGGAGGAAATGATTCCATTGATGGCGCTGAATCTGTATCTGGACTTCATCAACCTGTTCCTGAACATACTGCGCTTCCTTGGCATCATGTCGAAGGATTGAATAGTGAAATGCCAGAAATCCTTTATGGGATTTCTGGCATTTTTATGTCCATTCATTCAACGATCCATCACAAAACTCGTCTTCGATTGCTGGCTGCTGCTTAGCCAGCCTTCATTTGTCAGAGCTTCCGACCATTTTTCCTGGATATCATCCGCTTCCTCTGCATCATCGGTCTTGGTTGAAATTTCGGCGATGGTTTCTCCTTTGTAATGCCAAATCTCCAGATCCGCATCGATGTCTTCGTAATTCCCTTCGAACTTAGAAACCTCGGCTGGTCCATACGGCACAGCTTGTTCCAGGGTGTCATAGTACCAGTCCTGATCATCCCAGCTGCGATATTTTTTAGGTGCTTGATCACGGAACAAATCAAGAGCATATTCTATGTCTATACCATCATCGTAACTTAGCTTATCATCCGGGTTAAACTTTTCTTTCCTGCTGATGGAGAAACTATCATTGCCTGGCTTCTTATCGATCTCGTATTTGTAATTTGGCATGTCTCCATGGAAGCCATGTTCGGCAGCTTCTGCAATGGCATCTGCTGGAGTCTGATCCGGGAAAGTCTTTTTGTAGGTGATGTTCGTTTTCTTGTCACCATCATAGATGCGCAAGCGGTGAACATAATTCAGCTTGCGGAAGATTTGATCGGGTGTATCGAAATAATAGACCTTCAAATCCTCGTCGTGGCTGGCTTGGAAGGCATCGGCGATATCATCTGCAGTCGCGAACTGACTGACATCCAGCATGAATTTCACTTCATAGCCGGGATTGATGGGACTTTCTTCGGCAAAGGCCATGGCCGGGAATACGGATACCAGCAATAGGGCAATAAGAACAGCGATGGACAGCTTTTTCATAAATAGACGCCTCCGTTCAGAATAAGTTTCTTCGGTATGTGAGCGATAAGTTTTGTGAAGTCCTTCGGTTTGCTGTGAAAGAATACGAGTTGTTCGGCTTGGATTCCGCCCAGCAGCTTTTCGACATCTTTCAGGTCTGGGTGTGCTTTATAGAAAAACTCTGGATGGGCAGGAGAATCAATCGGGATCATCTTCGTGCCTTCCAGCCGGCGGTTTGTAAAATAAATGCCTGATGCGGATGCTTGATCACTGGTTATGCAGGCGATTCGCCCATCAGCCAGCAGGTTCGTAAGCTGCTCCTTCATGCCAGGGCGCAGGTTGGCGGCATAGGATAAGCAATCTGATAAATGCTCCCGCAAAGCGGGATCCAAAAAGAGCCGACGATCAGGAAAACGTTGGTATACAGTCAGGATCAGATCACATGCCTTCCCCGATGGAGAAACAGGTATCCGGTAGCTTCCATCCGGATTTTCCAATGCCTTCAGCAGTGCCTGCTCGCTTGCCTGACAGGATGTGACTTGTCCGCCATGTCCGGAGTCGATGATGGCCAGCTGAAAAGATGACTGAGTGGGTGTTTCTGTTTGGAATGTGACAGAATCCAGTACCATATCCCCTGAATAAAAGAGCGAAGTTCCTCCTAGATGGATGATGTACCAAACACTCCCCAGCATATGGCCGCTGTGCCCCCATTCAAAGGATAGATTGTCCGTCATTATGATCCTTTGGCCTTTTGTAGCGGGCGAGAAGGGGGTGAAGTGCAATGTATCACCCGCTCCTGCCTGGTAAGGGACAGCGGATTTTTGTTTCCAGCGCTGCTGGATCGGACCAATCTGTACGTAGCTTGCTTCACTTAACCAAATCGGTCCTTCATATCCTTTGTCAGCCAGCAGTGGCAGCGCTCCGACATGGTCATTATGCACATGTGAGAGGAAGACGGCGTCCAATGATTGGGCAATCTCCGGTGTAAGGGGGGGATACACCTCGGGCTGGCCATTCTGGACACCGCAATCGAGCATGATGCGTGTGCCGGTTTCTTGGTGTTCGATCAGGAAGCAATTCTTTCCGTACTCTTGAAAGCCTCCTAAAATTTGCATGCTGATCATGGATGTGTCAGTGCCTTTCGTTGCAACCAATTCATGATGGTGATGAATAAAATGGTTAACAGGACGGTGATGACCGCCATCGCCATGCCGACTCCTGCGTCGCCTTGCTCGAATTGGCTGTAAATGAAAGTGGCGCTTGTAGAGACCGAAGGCGGCAGGATCAGCAGCGACCCGACTAGTTCCCGCATGGAGATGATGAATGTCATGATCCAGCCAGCCAGGATTCCTTGTGCCAGTAAGGGCAGCCATATACGTACAAAGACGGTGAAGGTGCTTGTGCCGTAGACTGCGTTGGAATAGTGGATCGATTGATGCAGCTGACTCAACGAACCTTTGGTGTACTGTACAGCATACGGCAGGAACAGCACGATATAGGTTATAATCGGCATCCATGTCGTGTTATAGATTGTCGCGGGCAGCCAAGGCATGTTCCAGAATAAGATGAGCCCGACGACAAACACGATTCCGGGTATGATGTTTGGCATCATGCTGGTGAAATCCATCAGCTGCTGCGGTTTCCGGGAAGCATCCTTGATCGACAGGGCGGTGAACAATCCAATGACGGCCGCAATCGTGGCAGCTGCAAAGGCAAAGCCTAAACTATTCATCAAGGCGTAAAACCCTTCCGAGTGAAGGCTGAATAGCTCCATATAATGGGAGAAGGTCAGATTGTCCCAATGTAATCCGTCACCGCGCACTTGCAATAGCGACGTGGCGATGATGGAAAAGTAAGGAACCCCAATGGAAAGCAGCAGCACGACGGATACAAAGCTCCAGGAAAATACACGGACGGGCAGGCTGTCCCGCTTTTGGGAAGCAGTGCTTGAGCGGCCGGAATGTATGCCATACGTATATTTCCGGCTTATGATATTCTGCAAATACCAGATGAACATGCAGACGCTGAGCAAAATCAGGGACAAAGAAGTGGCAGCCGAGATATTGATTGGCCAGCGGGACAAATATTGATGGATTTCGGTAGTGAATACATAGAATCCGATTTGTTTACCGAAGGTGGCTGGTGTCCCGAACTCTGCCAGTGTCTTAATGAATATGAGCAGCGAAGCCATGGCGTAAGTGGATAGCAGCAATGGCAAAACGATCCGGATCCAATTCATCACCGGGCTTCGTCCGTAGATATCGGCAGCTTCCTGGAAGGATCCATTGATCCGGACGAGTGTATTGCGCAGCATTAAATACAGAAATGGATACAAATGCATGCTCATAATGAAAACCATCCCGGCGAGACTGAAGAATGATGCAGGCGCAGCAGCGGAAAACAAGCTTTCGTAGTAGCCGTTATGCTGCATGAATTGCATCCATCCCATGGAACCGATATAAGGCGGTGTCATGAAAGGGATGGTAAAGACGATATCAAGCCAATGTTTATTGGCAAACTGTGTTTTTGTCCGGATGATGGCAAGCGGCAAGGCAATGATCGTCGTGCCGAGAATGACAAGCAATCCGAGAACAAAAGAGTGCTCCATGGTGGCAAGGATGCGGTCATTCTGCAAAGCCTCTGAAAAAGCCGTGAACGACAACGAACCATCCTCGATGAATGTATAGCCCAGCACCGCCAGAAGCGGAGCTGCAGCCAGCAAACCCAGCAAGGCAAACAGCGTCCAAAAGGGGAGGTGTTTGCTTACATACATAAGTCATTCCTCCATACTCATTGCATCATTTCTGTAAATTTGTCAAGGGTATCCTCTTGTTTTTCTTCTGCTCCATCCCAAGAAACCGGAAGTGCAGGAATCTCGCTTAATGCAGCTCGGTCTTCCAATGGTATATCTTCATTTCCCGGAAGCAAGTATGCATTCGCTACAAGCTCCTGTGCTTCATCGGATGTGAGGAAATCGATGAATTCTTCGGCGCCTTCTTTGTTTTTCGCATCCTTCAGAATCCCGGCGGCGCGCGGACTGATCACTGTTCCGCTTTCAGGATAATAGATATCGATAGGCTCCCCGTCTGCTTTGGCTTTATAAGCCATATAATCCACCGCAGATACGACAACATCCTTGCTTCCTGTAATGACAGATTCCAAGCTTTCTTTGTTTGCCCCGGCCACCAGCAAATCATTGTCCATCAAGCTCTGGATGGTGTCCCATCCGTCTTTTTCCGTGCTGGTCAGCCCATAGAGGAAATCGACGGCAGAGCCTGAGGAAGTCGGATCTGGCATTGTGACGCGGCCCTTCCACTCATCCTCGCTGAATTCCTTCCAGTCCGCGTCGAGCCCCGACACGTTATCTGTGTTATAAGCCACTCCCAGGGCGGATGCGCTGTAGCCATGATAATAGTGCTCCGGGTCGCTCCAGTCTTTGTTCATGCTGGCGTCATTTTCCGATTCATAAGGCTGCAGCTTGTCCTCTGCTTTCAACCCCTCCATGGACGGGATGGAGGCCAGGACAACAACGTCGGCGACAGGGTTGTTTGCTTCGGCTTCCAATCTGGAAAGAATTTTGCCGGTGGTGCCTTGGAACATCTCCACCTTGATGCCAGTCTCTTCTTCGAACTTTGCGGTCATCTCATCGGCCAGTCCTTTTGGTCCTGCAGTATAGACAGTGATGGTATCCTCGGATGTTTCGGAAGCATCCGCCTGTCCGCCGGTGCCGGAGCTGCAAGCGCTCAAAAATAGAGTGGACATGATAAGACCTGTGATTACTGTACTGACTGTTTTTTTCAATTTGTCATACCTCCTGTTTATATAGCGGATGGACTGCATCTTCTTGCACGTACAGCTTTACGATGGAACGGGCTTCATGCGGACGGGAATCATAAAATTGCCATAGCTGTCCGTCCACTTCGGCATGGATGATGTATCTGTCACCTTCAAATAGGCTCTTGCGGACTATGCCGGTGCGGGCTTTCTGCGCTGCATGCGGCTGCAGGTGAATTGCTTCGGGACGAATCAGGTCCTTATCTGCTGTCCAGTTGGCCCGGCCGATCAGATTGGCAACATAAGCATCATTCGGGGCGTGATAGATTTGTTCCGGCGGTCCTTTCTGAATCACTTTGCCTGCCTCCATGATGATCATGCAATCCGACATGGCCATTGCCTCTGTTTGATCATGCGTCACAAAGATGGCTTGGGAATGGATCGTCTGGATGATGGAAAGGATCTCTTCCCGCATTTGTTCCCGCAGGATGGAGTCCAAGGCGCTTAGTGCTTCATCGAACAAAATCAGTCTAGGATTGACAGCGATGGCCCTGGCCAAAGCGACGCGCTGCTGCTGACCGCCGGAGAGCTCCCCGGGCTTGCGTTTCGCCTTGTCTTCCAGCTGCACCTTTTGCAAGGCGTCCATGACGATCTCGCAGCGCTCGGCCTTTGAATGCTTTCCTCGGAGACCGAATGCGATGTTGTCAAATACACTCATATGCGGCCAAAGCCCGAAATCCTGAAAGACCATGGCGATGCCGCGTTTGCTGGGCTTGATATTGATGCTGGCTTCCGATGAGAAAATGACTTGATCATCGAAGCGAAGCTCGCCGGCTGTCGGATCGGTCAAGCCAGCCAGCATTTTCAGAAGTGTCGTCTTGCCGCAGCCGGACTGCCCCAAGATCGTGACAAACTGGTCGGTGATGGTCAGATCGGTCCGACCGACTGCTTGAACGGAGCCAAAACGTTTCTCGATTCCTTGTAATGTAATACGCATGCTATCCTCTCCTTGCTTTTAGTATAGGAAGTGAATGTATGGAGAATATTAACGCGCTGTTAACGTTGAATTAAAAAAAGTATGCAAAAATCATCTCAGTGAAAGAATTTATCTAATATTCTTTAGGAGGATAAAATGGGGATGATTATATGAACCTTCAAAAACTATCCATCTTTGTGACGCTGGTAGAAACGCGGAAGATGTCGGAAACAGCAGCTAGATTGCAATTGACCGCGCCAACTGTATCCTTTCATATTCGGTCACTGGAAAAGGAATATCGCATGAAATTATTCCGGACAAATGCCGGCGGTTATCGACTGACCTCTGGGGGAGAGGTGCTTTATCATTACGCCAAGCGGCTTATCCAAACAAATCGGGCAATGGAGAGATCGATGAAGGATATCAAAGAAGGGATGTCAGGTTCTATCCGATTAGGCGCCAGCGGTGTTCCGGCTCAGCTTTACATGCCGGATCTGATTCACCAGCTTACCGAACGATATCCTCGTGTGAAGGTTTCATTGGACGTAAAAACAGCTCCTGAAATAGAAGCCAGATTAGCTGCCCAGGAACTGGATTTTGGATTGGTGATGGAAACGGAGCAGAAGCAGGAAGAGCTTTCTTATGAGGAATTGACGAGTGATAAGCTGGTATTGGCCTTTAGTAAAGAACATCGCTTGAAGGATAAGGCTGATTGGGGAATCGAGGATTTACATCAGGAGACTTTGCTGGTGCATAATCTTTCCAGTTCCACTGGACACTTCTCCCGGACTTGGCTGGCAGAGAAGGAGATGGAAATGGAGAAAATGGAGCTGGATTCGGTGTCGACCATTACGAAGATGCTCTCTTTTGGGAAATCAGTTGCATTAATATCCAAGCGGCTCATAGAAAAGGAGCCGAATCTATCTTATAAAGAGCTGCATGATTCGACTTTGGAACGGAGAATATTCTTCGTTCATCACCGTGATCTATGGTTTAGCGAGCCATTTCGTCATTTTCAAGAGCTGGTGCGGGAACAGGCAAAGATTTTGGGCGGTGTATAAGAAAAAAGGCGAGCTCACAATAGAAGCTCGCCTTTTTATAATTTATTCCTTATTTACGGATGCATCATAAATGGTATCCACGGCGTCTTTCAAGGCCGCATCGAATTCCTCCTCGGACTGATCCGCATTCAGATCCGCAGCCAAGGCCCTGGAGAAGCTGGCAATCAAACCTTCATTCTCCTTCAGCTTTTCATTTGCTTCGTCACGGGAGTAGCCGCCGGATAAGACGACAACACGGACGACGCGCGGGTGCTCGGTAAGCTCTTTGTAAAGATTTGCTTTTGTGGGGATGGTGAGCTTGAGCATGACGTTCTCTTCCTCGGTCAGGTCGTTCAAATGACGGAAGATTTCATCCCGAAGGATTTCTTCGCATTTTTCTTTATCTTCGCTGTGAATATTCACTTCTGGTTCGATGATCGGGACCAGGCCGGCGGCGATGATGCTTTTGCCGATCTCGAATTGCTGATCGACGACGGCTTTGATGCCGCTGATATTAGGCTCTTTGATTACGGAGCGCATTTTTGTTCCGAAAATATGGCGTTCGGATGCGCGGCCGAGTGTTTCGTTAAGGTCATCGATCGGTTTCATGAGCTGGACGCCGTCTTTTTCTTCAGCCAATCCTTTGTCGACTTTCAGGAATGGAACGATGCCTTTTTCTTCCCATAAGTAATCACCGGTGTATTTGCCTTCTATCTCCCGATCCATCGTCTGTTCGAATAGGATGGCGCCGAGGATTTTATCCTTGTTGAATGACGGAGAAGTGATGATGCGGGTCCGCATGTCATGGACAAGCTTGAACATCTCATCTTCCGTTGAATAGGAATCCTCGGATACGCCATACTCTGCCAGTGCTTTTGGGGTGCTGCCGCCGCTTTGGTCCAGGGCAGCAATAAAGCCTTTGCCGTTTTGGATGATATCGAATTGTTTTTCATTCATCAGTCCCACTCCTTTGATCCATTTATTTCAGAAAAAATACTCCATGTTCACTGTTCCCTTTTATCCAGGTTTTTAACATTAAATGTTTGATAGGGTTTCCATTTTGGGATTGCATGGCGGGGAAGCCGGTTTCGCTCCTCGAAATAGCATCATTTGTTTTATGCCGGGACTCATTGGTGTAACTTAAGTTGGATTGACGGTCACTTTGGCATGTTATAGGGTAAGTTTGACTTATCATCGGCTGTGCGGAAGGAAGAAGTATTCATGAGCATTCGGGTTCGCTTATTCATCATGCTGCTATTATTCATCATCCTGCCTTATTTCCTATCCGTCATCCTTATATATGTGAACAGCAAATCCAGTATCGAGGAACGGGATTTGGCCAAGAGCCGGGAAGAGCTGCAGGAAAGCGGGACCGATTTGGAGCACTATGCCGAGGAGATGGTTCGGCTGCCTTATCGTTTGTTCAATATGCCGGAAGTCCAGCAAGTGCTGGAGCATGGCATGCTGGAGGAAAGCACGGAACATATCCGTGCCTTCGAGAATAGTGTCGGGACATATGCAGCAACGCGGCCGGATATTCGGCAGCTGCGATTTTATTTTCAGCAGGACCAGCAATCAATGACTGTCTATCAGGCGAATGTCAGTGCTCCGAAGCCGGCCCCGGGATACTTGGATGAATCGCCTTTCAAAGCCCTGTACGATTCGGAGGAAGCGTACATGCTGGAAGCACCCCATGTTCTGGAAAATGATAATAATGTGGCGATCGTACCGGAATCGGATAATACGATGGTGCTGCCGATCCATCATAAGATCACCGATGTTTTGAGCGGGGAATTCCTAGGTTTTCTTACGACCGATGTAGAGGTTTCGTCGTTTGCTCCATTGCTGGATGCCGTGACGAGGGAGGCTGGCACGAAGGTCCTGCTTGTCAACGACAGCGGGAGGATCATGTATAGCAAGGACTCGGAACAGCTTGGGGAAAGGCTGGATGAGGTGGACATCGCCGCATCGGATGATCATCTCGTTTTGCAGGAAGAACTGGGAAATCCCCTGGCCGGCTGGAAGCTGATCAAGATTACATCAAAGGATGCGTTATTCCGTGATGCGAGGAATACAGCATGGACGAATGTCTGGCTCGGCATCATCGTCGTGGTGCTAGGGATCGTATTGATATTGGTTATTTCACGGATATTCACCAAACCAGTCATCACGTTAAGCGAAAGGGTGCGCTCCATTGAAGGCGGGCAGATGGATGTCGGCCTGAAGATGGACCGTCAGGATGAAATCGGACATTTGGCGGCGCATATGCAGGAAATGCTGGATAGGATCAACTCTCATATAGCGCGTGAATATAAGCTGGAGCTGGAAGTGAAAGAGAGTCAGCTGCGGCTGCTTAAATCGCAGGTGAATCCGCATTTCCTTTTCAATGCGCTGCAATCGATCGGAGCTGTCGCGCTTCGTTCGAATGACCAGGAGGTATACAAGCTGCTTGTATCATTATCCAAAATGATGCGCTATGCGCTGCAGGCAGATCAGCTGGTGCCTGTGCAGGAGGAACTTGCTTACATCGATGCTTATGTGACGCTGCAGAAAGAGCGCTTCGGGGCAGATTTATCCGTGTCCATCGAAGTGGAGGAAGCGATACAAGCATACCGGATACCAAGCATGCTGCTACAGCCGCTCGTGGAAAACTATTTTAAGCATAGCTTCGAGCAGAAGCGCGACAAAAGCAGTTTCCTTTTGAAGGGGACGCTGAAAGATCGATCGCTGGTATTCCAGGCGATCAGTCATGGCCCTTCTGTCAGCAGGGCAAGGCTGGAGTTGCTGCAGAAGGAAGAAGCCGGTGGAACCGGGCTGCGGAATATAGCGGAACGGCTGCGCTTGCACTACGGTGACGCGGCGGGTTTTCATGTGGATAATCTTGACGGCAGGGGCTTTAGAGTTACGATTTGTATTCCGATAGAGGAGCAGGGAGGTCGTTAGTATGAAGGCGTTGCTTGTCGACGATGAAAAAAATGGTCGAGACGTGCTCCGGCTGCTTGGAGAATGGGAACAGAATGGCATAGATTGTCTTTTGGAGGCGGCTGACGGCGAGGAAGCCCTTCGGCTGATTGAAATGGAGCAGCCGGATATCATTTTCACCGATATCAAGATGCCCCGAATCGATGGCGTTGCATTGATCGAACGGCTCCACGCCATTGGATACCTGGGGAAATATGTCCTTGTCACGGGATATGATGACTACCAATATATGCGGAAAGCCATCCAGTTCAATAGCTTTGACTATCTTTTGAAGCCAATCGAACCGGAGGCATTCGCGGGGGTGCTCAAAAAGGTGACCCAAGCTGTATTATCGGACAAACGATCCGAGGAAAGGGAGGCAGCAGTGCTGGAGGATGCCAAGCGCCTGCGCTTGGAACAGCAGGTGACAGCTCTGCTTACGGAAGAAACAAAGGATATATCTTTTTTACGGGAAGCATTGCCGCAGCTGGATCGGCTCGATGCTACTTTATTGTCCTTTTATCAAATGCACCAGCCAGCGCCATTCATGGATGCATTGGCGGAAGCATTGCAGCAGTCTGCCATCGGCAATGTTTTTCACTTCCTGCACGAGGAGCACATGTATATTGCGCTGACGGCAGCGGATCATTGGCTTCAGGTTGAAAATTGGCTGCGGCAGCACCTGGATATCCCCGTCCGGCTCGTGCAGAAGCCGCTTCCTGTTTTGGAAGGCCTGCCTGCTGCATTCAAACTGCTCCGGGAAGATCTTGCAAAGCATCATTATCGGACGATCAGAAGGCTTGATGAGCTTGAGAGTGAGCAGCGAGGACAAGATATCGTTACCTATGTAAGGAATTATTATATGGAGGATGTCAGCTTGGAGAGGCTGTCAAAGCTGTTCTTCCTGACCAAAGAACATATATCGCGCAAATTCAAACAGGAAACTGGTACGACGCTATCCAGATTCGTGACAAACTGCCGAATGAAGCAGGCAAAACAGTGGCTGGAAGAGACCGACAAGACGCTGTATGATATTGCCTGCCTGCTTGGCTATCAGGATGAAAAATATTTCTCGAAGCTATTCAAGAAGGAGACGGGCCTCACTCCGACTGCGTATCGAGCTAAACTGAGTGGGCAGGAGGAAAGAGTAAGATGATGGGAAAGAAAGCATTCGTCATCCTCATCCTGGTATTCCTATCTGCCAGCAGCCTGCCATTGCAAGAAAACCATGAAGAAAATACGGAGAATACGGTCACTGTCACAATCCGGAATCCGAAGGTGGAAATTGCCGCGCCATTTGAGGATTTGGCGAAGTTATATGAAGAGTCGCACCCGCATGTGCGTATCCGTGTGGAAACAGTCGGCGGAATCTCGGATGATTTCTCGGATCTGAAAACACAGATGGCAATCGGCGAGGGCCCGGATATCTTCACGAATGTCGGGTATGCTGCGACGGGAGAATGGCAGCGCTATTTGGAGGATCTGAGTGAGGAGCCGTGGGTGGAGGATGCGCGTACGGATACACTTTCCCCGATCACACGAGATGGCAAGGTATATGGCATGCCGATGAATATCGAAGGTTTTGGCATCATTTATAATAAGGGATTATTTAAGAAAGCAGGAATCGATAAGCTGCCGGCCACGTTCACGGAGCTGGAAAAAGCGGCGCAAAGGCTTGATGAGAGTGGTGTCACGCCATTTGCGAATGGTTATTACGAGGAATGGAAACTCGGTCATCATTTGACGAGCCTGGCTTTTGCGGAACAGCCTGATCCGGAGGCATTCATGGAGGATCTGGCCGGAAATCGGACGAGCTTCACGGAAAATGCAGGACTGAAGCATCTGCTGCGCTTCATTGATCTGACGCTTGCCTATGGTAATCCGCATGCGGCGACCACGGACTATTACACTGAAATCGATGCGTTCCGGAATGGGGAAGCTGCCATGATTGTCCAAGGGAATTGGGCGGAGCCGCTCCTGGCAGCGCAACAGCCAAAGCTTGATGTGGGGATGTTTCCGATTCCGCTGGATGATAAAGGGGATGCTCAGCTTGTTACGGGCGTACCGAGCTACTGGGTCGTGAATAAACAATCCGGGGAAGCCGAAAAGCGGGAAGCGAAACGCTTTCTGAACTGGCTGGCCGAATCTCCGGATGGGCAAAAGTTCCAAGCGGAGAAGCTGCACTTCATTCCTGCCTTCCGATCCATTCAGCCGCCTGTTGCGGGAATCAGCGGGGATGCCTGGAGGCAATATGAACAGCAGGATCGCCGGAATTTCAATTGGTCCTCTTATTCACCGCCTGTGAGGGAAGCTTTTGGCCGAATCCTCAAACAGTATGTAAATGAGGAAATGTCCAAGCAGGAAACATTGCAGGACCTGGATCATGCCTGGGAGCAGTTTTCCTCCCATCGATAGTGTGGAAGTCCCTCCTTATCGGAGGGACTTTTTGTGTGGATATCAATTTTAGACAAAAAGGAGATCAAGATAAGCCATCCCCGTTTTTGCTTTGCTGTCCTATACTGTGCTCGTAAGGCAGGTTTGCCAAGGCTTGCCTTATCAGGATCAGCAATCATACATAGGAGGAATGCGGGATGAGATTCCGGAAACAGGTGTTAAAAACAAGTGTCGCTTCGTTAAGTGCAGCATTGATACTGGGAAGCAGTCTGACAGTGGCTTCTGCTCAAACGGGAGCGGATGACAATGTGAAGCCGTATAAAGAAACATATGGCACATCACAAATCACGCGTCAGGATATGAAGGAAATGATCGGGCAGCACGGGGACGATCGGTATACCGTTCCTAGTTTCGATGCTTCTTCCATCAAAAATATCGATTCGGCTACGAAGATCGATGAAAACGGCAATGAGATTAAAATGGATGTATGGGACACATGGCCGCTGCAAAATCCAGATGGCACAGTTGCAGATTACAATGGATACCAAATTGTCTTCGGACTCGCTGGTGATCCGAAAGATGCAAGTGATACCTTCATTTACATGTTCTATAAAAAATCAGGTGATGATTCCGTCGATGCATGGAAAAATGCTGGACGGGTTTTCGATGACGAAGATAAATTCAAAGGCGATAAGACGTTAGCCGGTCAGGAAGAAGAATGGTCCGGTTCTGCCACGTTCACAGAAGATGGCAAAGTGCGTCTGTTCTACACGAATCGCGGAGGCTGGAATGAAGCGGAAGGTATCTTTGGGAAGCAATCCCTCACGACAGCCCAAGTGAATGTGTCCGAAAAGAGTGAAGGCACATTGCAGATAGACGGAGTCGAAGACCACAAGACCATTTATGACGGTGGAGACAGCAAAACATACGAAAATATGGATAAAGCCTTCGAAGATCGCAACTTCGCCAACAACCATACGTTGCGCGATCCGCATTATATCGAAGATAAAGGGAAGAAATACTTGGTATTCGAAGCGAATACAGGAACTGAATATGGTTATTCCGGTGAAGAGTCCCTTTATAACCGGGCTTATTACGGAAATGGGATGAAGTTCTTCCGCGATGAATTCAAACAGCTGCAGAACAGTGATAAGAAGGCGACAGCAGAGCTTGCCAACGGTGCCATCGGCATTGTGGAGATCAATGACGATTACACGCTGAAAAAAGAAATGAAGCCGCTGATCGTTTCCAATACGGTGACAGATGAGATCGAACGTCCGAACATCTTCAAGAAAGACGGCAAATTCTACTTGTTCACAAGCACACGCGGATCTAAAATGACGATCGACGGTATCGATGATCGTGACATTTATATGCTCGGATACGTGTCGGATAGCTTGACTGGCCCTTATAAGCCAATGAATAAAACAGGTATCGTCTTGCATCAGGATCTGGATCCGAATGATTTGACATGGACATATGCACATTACGTGATTCCGCAAAAGAACTCGGATGATTTCGTCGTAACAAGCTACATGACGAATCGCGGCTTCTTCCAGGATCACAAATCCACATTCGCACCGTCGTTCTTGCTTGATATTCACGGCAAAAAATCCTCAGTCGTGGAAGGCGGTATTTTGGAACAAGGACAGATTACGTATGACGAGGAATAAATAAGAAGCAGAAAAGGAAATGCCCAAAGAAGGCATTTCCTTTTCCTTCATTTACGCAAAAGTGTGGTGACAGTATGTTTGGCAGGATTTCGAAAAAGGGGTGGACGATGATCGGCATGCTGATTTTACTGGCTGCGGCGATAGCTTCTGCCTTTGTATTGGTGCTGCAAAAGAAGACAGAGCATGCATATCCCTATAAAGCAGGAACGGATTCCTATCGCCCGGTTTTTCATTTCAGTTCTCCTGACAAGTGGAAGAACGATCCGCAGCAGCCGATTTATTATCAGGGAAAATACCACTATTTTTATCTTTACAATAAAGACTACCCCGACGGCAATGGTACCGAATGGCGGCATGCAACCTCGGAGGATCTAATCCATTGGGAGGATCATGGAGTAGCGATTCCGAAATATACGACAGAAAACGGTGACCCGTGGACAGGATCTGTGGTTCACGATAAGAACAATACGGCTGGTTTTGGAGAGGATGCACTTATTGCGATTATCACCCAGCCGACTGGAAAGACGGGTCAGCAGGAGCAGTATCTCTGGTACAGCACGGATGGAGGGGATACTTTCAAGCAGGAAAGTGGGGAGCCGGTACTTGCCAACCCTGGTACACCGGATTACCGTGATCCAAAAGTGATATGGGATGAAGAAAAGAATAATTGGAGCATGCTTCTGGCAGAAGGGGATAAAATTGGTTTTTATGAATCTGCTGATCTGAAGACATGGACATTCACTGGAGATTTTCACACCGATGGAATCGGAGTGCTCGAATGTCCGGATCTATTCCAGCTGCGCGCGACGGACGGCACGGTTAAATATGTATTAGGAATGAGTGCGAATGGAGAGGGAAAAGGCGAGCCGAAAACGTATGCGTACTGGACTGGAGACTTTGATGGCGCAAGCTTTACACCAGATGAAGAAAATCCAAAATGGCTTGATTACGGTTTTGACTGGTATGGCGGCGTCACCTTTGAGGATGGCTTGGCAGAGGATAAGCAAGCCAAGCGGTATGCGCTGGCCTGGATGAACAACTGGTCGTATGCCGATCAGGCACCGACAATGGAATCTGATGGATTCAATGGGACGGATTCGGTTGTCAGGGAAATTTCTTTGCGAAATGGACAGGAGGGGTATTATCTAGCTTCCGAACCGGTCGCTGCATTGGATGAGCTTATTCAGTCGACCGAAGCAGTCGAGGATATCTCCCTTCATGATGACACCCGAACCTTGGATGCCACGGCGGAAACATATCGATTGGATGCTGATATTGCATGGAACGAAAGTCCGAACGTCGGGCTGCGCCTGCGGGAATCGAATGATGGGACTCGTCATTTGGATGTTGGGATAAATGCCGCTGGGGGGTATTCCTACGTGAATCGGACGCATACACCCAATCCAGATGCTTCTGGTTCTTATCAGGAAAGCAAGGCGCCGTTTGATGCGGGGAAGAAGCAAGCGCATTTGACCATTCTCATAGACAAAACAACCGTGGAAGTGTTTGTTGACGGAGGAAAAGTCGTGCACAGTAACTTGGTATTCCCCCAGTCGCAGGATCAAGGGATCGGCCTATTTGCAGAAGGAGGCAGTGCGGAGTTTGATAATATTTATATAACTAAAATGGGGAATTCACCATAGATTTTTTAAAAAGGTCTAATACAGGCCTTTTTTTATTATTTAAAATGCATTAACAGATGAGTTATCATGTTAGGTTATTTTACATCTTGTGTAAGTAATAATTTTCGAGTTATAATGATTATTGTTTATTAAATATTTGTGATAATGTAAGAAAAGCAGTACATAATACGAATGATTTGTAAAAATCATTACATAAGGGGGATTACCATGGCATCAAAAGAGAATGAACTGCAGCAGAAGCAGTCTCCTTCCAAAGGAAAATGGGGTGTCCTGTTAGGTGCGGCCTTCCTCATGGGATCATCGGCCATCGGGCCAGGCTTCCTGACACAGACAGCAGTCTTCACAGATCAATTATTAGCCAGCTTCGGCTTTGTTATTCTCATGTCCATCATTTTGGATGTCGGTGTGCAGATGAATATATGGCGTATCATTGCTGTTTCCAGAATGCGCGGACAGGATATCGCCAATAAAGTATTGCCTGGTCTTGGCTACTTCCTTGCTTTTGCCGTTGCGCTGGGCGGGCTGGCCTTCAATATTGGCAACGTCGGCGGGGCTGGACTGGGTTTGAATGTTATCTTTGGTCTTGACGCTCGAATCGGTGCTATCATAACAGGTATCATAGCGGTTGGTATTTTTCTTTCCAAAGAAGCCGGGGCAGCGATGGATCAGATTGCCCGAATACTCGGCGTCGTCATGATTGTTTTGACATTATATGTAGCGTTTCAGAGTGATCCGCCTGTCGGAGAAGCAATCACACGCACATTTGCGCCGACAGAGATCGATGTATTTGCCATCATCACCCTTGTCGGTGGTACAGTCGGCGGCTATATCACCTTTGCTGGAGGCCACCGTTTATTGGATGCAGGTATTTCCGGGAAGGAGAATCTGCCGTATGTAACGCGAAGCTCTGTGACAGGTGTCTTGATTGCTTCCATCATGCGGGTATTCCTATTCCTTGCTGTTTTGGGTGTGGTGGTCACTGGGGTGTCATTGGATGCAAATAACCCTGCAGCGACAGTCTTTTTGGAAGCAGCTGGGACTATCGGCTATAAGATGTTCGGCTTGATCCTATGGGCTGCGGGTATTACGTCGGTGATTGGTGCTGCCTATACCTCTGTTTCTTTCTTGAAAACCTTGTCCAAGAGCGTTGAGCGTCATCAGAAGCTCGTGACCATTGGTTTCATCGTCGTTTCGACAGTGATCATGGTCTTGGTGGGCCAACCTGCCACACTGCTTGTCATTGCAGGTGCGGTGAACGGTTTGATCCTGCCGATTGGTTTAGGCGTATTGCTGATCGCAGCTTATAAGAAATCCATTGTCGGTGATTATAAACATCCATTATGGCTGACGATCTTTGGGGCAATTGTATTTGTCGCAACGGCATATTTGGCGATTGTCACATTGATTGATAAAGTACCGCAGCTGTTCTAATTCGAGAAGGAGGTCCCAAAAATGAAGCTTACCTATAATCCATTAGGGGATACGGGCATCCAGCTTGTTTTCGGGCAGACGATCTCAGAGGAAACAAATCAGGAAATCCGGATGTTTGCAGAGCTGTTGAAACAGGAGCGGATCGAGGGGATCATCGAATGGGTGCCGGCATATACGACATTATCCATTTTTTATCGCCCTGATAAAATCCGCTATCAAGCGCTGCTGGAACAATTGGAGCGTCTATATGAAAATATGCAAGGAGGAGTGGCTGAGGCTGCTTCTCTTGTTTATGAGATTCCGACCTATTATGGCGGGGAGACTGGTCCTGATTTGGATTTCGTCGCGGATCATAATGGCCTGACGGCAGATGAGGTCATCCGTATCCATTCGAGTCGGGATTATTTGATTTATATGATGGGGTTTGTCCCTGGATTCCCTTATCTGGGCGGGATGCCTGAAGAAATTGCCACCCCGCGCCGTGAGGATCCCCGTGCGAAGATCGCCGCGGGTTCAGTCGGCATCGCAGGATCGCAGACCGGCGTTTATCCGTTGGAAACACCGGGCGGCTGGCAGATCATCGGCCAGACGCCGGTGAGATTATATGATCCAGGCCGTGAGGAGCCGATTTTATTATCCTCCGGTCATTATCTGCGGTTTGTGCCGATTTCAAAAGAAGAATACGATGATATTGCGGCAGCAGTCCAGCTTGGGGAATATAGGATTGTCAGTAAGGAAAAGTAAGGAGGTACTGGTATGAAGACAATCGATCTTAACAGCGACTTGGGCGAAAGCTTTGGTGCCTACACGATCGGCAATGATGAGGAAGTACTGAAATACATATCATCCGCCAATATTGCGTGCGGATTCCATGCGGGGGATCATAATGTCATGCTGGAAACGGTCAAAACAGCAGCTAGCCTTGGAGTGGGCATCGGTGCTCATCCAGGCTTCCCTGATTTGGCAGGATTCGGCCGCCGCGAGATGAAATTGCCGCCGGATGAAATCCATAACCTTGTGGTCTACCAGGTAGGAGCGATCCAAGCGGCAGCGAGGGCTTGCGGTACCTGCGTCCAGCATGTGAAGCCGCATGGGGCGCTTTATAATATGGCTTCGAAGGATTCGACCATGGCAGAAGCGATTGCAAAAGCAGTGCATGCGGTCGATCCTGATTTGGTTTTATTCGGACTGGCGGGCGGTGAGCTTGTACGCGCAGGAAAAAGGGTCGGCCTGCGTGTGGCGCAAGAGGTCTTTGCGGACAGGACGTATCAGCCGGATGGAACGCTGACACCCCGTTCGCAGGCAAATGCGATGATTCATGATGTGGCGATTGCGGTCGATCGCGTCATCCGTATGATCCGAGAAGGAAAGGTGACCGCTGTGGATGGCGAGGATATCTCTATTCAAGCGGATACGATTTGTGTGCATGGAGATGAGCCGGAAGCGTTGCGATTTGTCCAGCAGCTCCGGGAGAGACTGCAGGCAGAACAGATAGAGATCCGGAATTTCGGAGTGGGAAGACATGAGTGAAAAGCTGTTTCAAGTGATCAAGCCGGGGCTGATGACGACTTTCCAGGATCTCGGCCGGACTGGCTATCAGGAATACGGTGTTGTCGTAGCTGGTGCCATGGATGATTTTTCCCTCCAAATCGCCAATCTGCTCGTCGGGAACGGTCGGGATGAGGCAGGACTTGAGGTGACGATGATGGGTCCGGCACTCAAGGTGCTGAAGGATGCTGTCATTGCCATCACGGGAGGGAATTTGTCCCCGAGGGTGAATGGCCAGCCTGCGCCGATGTGGAAGAGCTTCGCTGTCAAAGAAGGGCAGCTGATTGAATTCGGACAGCCGCTGGAAGGGATCCGGTCCTATATCAGTGTGGCTGGCGGCTTCGACTTGCCGGAGGTCATGGGCAGCAAATCCACATTCCTGAAGGCAAAGATCGGCGGGCTGAACGGACGTGCACTGGAGAAGGAAGATATACTGTATGCTGCGGGTGATACACACGCGATTACGGGACGTTCCCTCCATTATGATGAGATCCCGAAATATCAGAAGGAGATCAATGTACGTGTCATCCTTGGGCCGCATCAGGAGGCCTTTACAGACGAGGCGATCCAGACCTTCCTGACTTCTGCATATGAAATCACCCCGCAATCAGATCGAATGGGCTTTCGTTTGAATGGACCGGAACTGGCGCATAGAACGACCGCTGATATCATTTCCGAAGCAATCCCGCTCGGCGGAATCCAAGTGCCGGCCAATGGCCAGCCGATCATCCTGATGGCGGATCGGCAGACGACCGGAGGATACACGCGAATTGCAACGGTGATTGCGGCGGACATTCCGTTGCTCGCACAGGCTGCACCGGGAGCTGTGGTCCGGTTCGAAGAAATAGATGTCAAGGAGGCGCAAGCCCTTAATCTTAAAAGAGCAAAAATAATTCGAGTCCTTGAGAAAATAACGTAAATGGGATTTTTCTAAAAAATCTCAACTAAATTCCTTTTACTCCGATATATGAGGTACTAAATACTTTATTGAGGAGAAACTGATGACTGTTAAGATTGCATGTTATGGTTCTTGCATTACTAGGGATAACTTCAACTCGAAGCTGAATAAAAATTATAAAGAGAGGTATGAATGTGTTGCTACCTCTTTGCATACGTCGATAATCAGTCTGGTTTCACCACAAGTTCCTTTTGATGAAGCGAAGTTGGACCATGTGGATATCAAGAGTGCTGACAGGAATAAACGCATTGTCATGGAGGAGCTGAACAGGACTTTCTTGGATGACTTAAAAGAGAGCCAGCCAGATTATTTGATCATGGATTTCTTCCCGGATATCTATTTTGGAGTAGTCTTCTCGCAAGACCGCATCTTCACAAATAATGACTGGTATATAACAAGAACCTCTTTTTACAGGGAGATGCAAGAAAAGTTCATCCTGGACATCGGAGACAATTCGACCGAGTATTTGAGCGTTTGGTTACCATCCATCCACAAGTTCATGGAATTTGTAAAGGAGCATGTGCCGAATTGTGAAGTGATCATCAATAAGGGAAGGTTCAGCAATCGATTGATGCGTGATGATGGGAATATTTCGTATCTTACACCTTTTGATGGTTATAACGAGGTTTGGAATGTGCTCGATAACTTTGTGGTTTCAAAGTATGACTTGAAATATATAGAGTTGGATCATTCCGAGTACTATATCTCTTCTAAACCGACACTTGGCTGGGACATTTTTCAATTGCATTATCAGGATGATTATTACCATGACTTCCTGAAGCAGCTGGATGGAACAATCCGTCACAATGCTGGTATGAATGCTTGATCTTATACAGATAATATGTGATTGATCTTGTAAAAGGTCAAAAGCGTGCGCTAATCAGATAGCGCACGCTTTTTTTTAATTTCGGATCAAGTAGTCGAATGCACCAAGTGATGCAGTCGCTCCCGATCCCATGGAAACGATGATTTGTTTGTATGCAGTATCTGCACAATCTCCTGCGGCAAACAGGCCGGGGACGTTTGTTTGGCCGTGTTTGTCGACGATGATTTCGCCCATTGGAGTGCGCTCGACGACATCTGCGAGCCATTCTGTATTTGGCACTAGGCCGATTTGGACGAAGACGCCTTGCAAGGCGATGTGTTTTTCTTCGTTTGTGTCGCGTTCTACGTAAGTGATGCCGTTGACGCTGTCATCACCAGTAATTTCTGTCGTTTGCGCGTTTGTGATGATGGTTACGTTCGGCAGGCTGTAAGCGCGCTGCTGCAATACTTCGTCTGCTTTCAGTGTGTCGTTGAATTCAAGCACGGTAACATGTTTTACGATGCCAGCCAAATCAATGGCTGCTTCGATACCGGAGTTACCGCCGCCGATGACGGCGACGTCTTTTCCTTCGAATAGTGGACCGTCGCAATGCGCGCAATATGCGACGCCTTTGTTCTTGAATTCCTGTTCCCCGGGAACGTTGACATTGCGCCAGCGTGCGCCCGTAGAGATGATGACGCTTTTGCTTTTCAGTGTTGCGCCGTTTTCCAATTCCAGCTCGAATAGATCATTTTTGGCGATCTTTGTTGCTTTTTGGAGGTTCATCACATCGATGTTATATTCCTTCACATGCTCTTCCAGGCTTGCGACAAGCTTCGGGCCTTCTGTCTCTTTGACAGTGATGAAGTTCTCGATACTCATCGTATCCAATACCTGGCCGCCAAAGCGTTCCGCTACGATACCCGTGCGGATCCCTTTGCGTGCAGCATAGATGGCCGCACTGGAGCCTGCTGGACCGCCGCCGACAACCAGGACGTCATAAGGATCTTTATTATCGAACTCAGAGGCATCAGCTCCGGATCCCATTTTAGCGAGCATTTCTTCAAGCGTCATCCGGCCGCTGCCGAAGTTTTCGCCGTTCAGGTAAACTGTCGGCACTGCCATGATGTTCTTGCTTTCCACTTCCTGCTTGAAGGCTGCACCATCGATCATCGTGTGCGTGATGTTCGGGTTCAGCA
Organism: Terribacillus sp. 7520-G; assembly: GCF_002271665.1. Classification (NCBI taxonomy): domain Bacteria; kingdom Bacillati; phylum Bacillota; class Bacilli; order Caryophanales; family Bacillaceae; genus Terribacillus; species Terribacillus sp. 7520-G. The sequence goes on from NZ_NQFP01000029.1 coordinate 42,719, forward strand.
CGCTCATCACATTAAGTGCCTGCACGACATCCGGGCAGTTGTGGCAGGTCAGGCTGATATAAGATTCAAAGTGGAATTCGCCTTTGATGTTCTTGATCTGCTTGATCAGCTTCTCCTCAACCTTCGGTGCACGCCCGCTTACTTGCAATAGTGCCAGGACTAGCGATGTGAATTCATGCCCGAGCGGGATGCCGGCGAATGCAATGCCGGTATCTTCGCCGGCGCGGTTCACGGTGAAGCTTGGTGTACGTGTCAGTTCTGCTTTTTCCACTGTGATTTTAGGCGACATGGCCGCAAGTTCTTCAACCAAGGAAAGCATGTCTTTGGAAGTGTCATCTGCACCAGCACTTACCTTGAGCACGATAGGGTTTTCCATCAGTGCCATGTATTGGTTCAATTGAGCTTTGATGTTTGCATCAAGTACCATATTCAACGCACTCCCTTAGATTTTGCCTACAAGATCCAAGCTAGGTGTCAGTGTTTCAGATCCTTCTTCCCATTTTGCCGGGCAAACTTCACCTGGGTTTTGGCGCACGTATTGTGCTGCTTTGATTTTGTTCACAAGCGTGCTTGCATCACGGCCGATACCGTCTGCATTGATTTCGACAGTCTGGATGACGCCATCTGGATCGATGATGAATGTACCGCGGTCAGCAAGACCAGTTTCTTCGTTCAATACATCGAACTGACGGGAAATGGCCTGGGATGGATCGCCGATCATTGCATATGTAATTTTACTGATTTTTTCAGAGCTGTCATGCCAGCCTTTATGAACAAAATGTGTATCTGTGGATACGGAAAATACTTCTACGCCAAGCTCTTGAAGTGTGCTGTATTGATCCTGAAGATCTTCCAGTTCAGTCGGGCATACGAAGCTGAAATCTGCAGGGTAGAAGCAAACGACACTCCATTGGCCTTTAAGATCCGCTTCTGTTACTTCGATGAAATCGCCGTTTTTGTAAGCTTGTGCTGTGAATGGTTGTACCTCTTTGCCGATTAATGACATAAATAAGTAGCCTCCTAAAATATCTTGATAATTAGAAACTTAGAATTACTTGAACAAAATAATTCTAAATTTATATTTGTTAGTAAGCGTAGAATACGATAGATTTCATGTCAAGAGAATATGTGAAAGTTGTCACAATAAAATATTGACGTGACGCCTTTTGTTCGGTGTTTCCAGTATCCGTCGGATGCATATGCCATCCTTATATTAGGGAAAACTTGCAACTTGTCAGCTTTTTCAGTTGAAAAGGCTCTTTGAGAAGAAGGATTTCTGCAACAGGCTGAAAGTGAATCTGAGGATTTTAGCACTTTATCTCCATGATCTTTTTAGACTGCAGATAAAAATAGTATTAATGAGTCGGCAGTTTAGAAGATTAGGGGGAATCTTTTAAAAATGTGTCAGCCAAGACCCTATCCTCCGATGGCCGGTACCGCTGACTGATGCAGCATGGCGCTCTTTCCCTGGTTGTTGGATCTCCGGCAGATGATGGCCTGGCGCCGAGGAGCTGCAGGGACTGCTGGGGTTCAAATTATAAATCGGATAAGCGGCCCGAAAAGGAGTCGCTTTTTTGTGTAAAGATTTGAGTGGCGAAGGCTTCGGTTTGCGTATCAGCTGGTAAGAGGAGGAATCGGTCGTTTTATGACTAACTTTGTCGATTATGGATTTGGGTATATATAACTGCGTGCCATATATAATTTTAAATTGATGGGTATAATTAACTATTATTGAACGACTCGTTTAAAGGCAGTCTATTATGATTTAGCAGGAGATACTGTAAAATGATTAGACTCAAATTAAACCGTAATGCCTATTAATATAGTCTCGTGCATGATGGGGAGCAAATATATTCCAAAAAACCCAATATATTATTTAACGATAGCTTTATAGAACATTAACATCACATTAACAATCACCTTATAAAATTACCCTCGTACACGACCTAATTCTATTAACTTTTTCGATGGATTGGTGAAGGTTTTTATAATCGGTGAGATGGAGGAATGCGAAATGAAGCTGAGCAAAAAATTACTAGGGGTGACGCTGGCCGGTACGCTTGCGGTTGGTTCACTTGGTTTGACGGGACTTGAAACGGAAGAGGTAGAGGCGAAAAAGGATAAGAAAGTGAAGAATGTCATCCTCCTTGTCAAGGATGGGGTGAGCTCTACAACCACTACGCTTTCCAGATGGTACAAAGGCGAGGATTTGGCCATGGATGAAATGGTATCGGGCGGTGTGCGTACATATTCTGCAGAATCGGCAATCACAGATTCAGCACCTGCCGGCACGGCAATGGCGACTGGCAATAAAACGAATGACAAGTTTGTCGGTGTGCTTCCGGAGAAGGTTGCTTCCCCGGGAGTGGATGAGGATCTTGCCGATGACCCGTATCGCCCGGTGACGAATGTGCTGGAAGGTGCCAAGCTGAATGGAAAAGCGACAGGGCTTGTTTCCACATCCGAGATACAGCATGCGACACCTGCAGCGTTCTCCTCTCATGCAGAGCATCGTCAGCAATACGATAATATCGCTGAGCAGCAAGTCTATCAGAATATCGACGTTGTCCTGGGCGGCGGGAAGGATTCACTTGAGAACGGGAATAGAGAAGATGGCGAAGACTTGCTTGAAGTAATAGATGATAAGGGTTATGATTTCGTCGAAAATCGTGATGATTTGCTCGATTCAAAATCGAAGAAAATCTGGGGCTCCTTTGCACCGGCAGCACTTGCTTACGATATGGACAGGGAAGTGACACAGCCGGAAGAACCGACACTGGCGGAAATGACGAAAAAGAGTATTCAGACATTGTCCAAGGATAAGGATGGTTTCTTCCTATTCGTGGAAGGAAGTAAACCGGATTGGGCAGCGCATGCAAATGACCCTGTCGGCATGATCAGCGATACGCTGTCATTTGATGACGCGGTGAAAGAAGCACTTGATTTTGCCAAGAAGGATAAGCACACGATGGTGATTGCCGTTTCTGACCATGGTAATAGCGGAATATCCATCGGTAATGAAAATACGGACGGCAGCTATCCTTCTACACCTGTCTCTGCTTATGTGGATCCGCTGAAAGAAGCGCAAATGACGCTTGAAGGCGCTATGTCCCAGTTGAATGAGGATGGATCCAACAGATTGGAAGTGGCAGAGCTATACGGTATCACGAATCCTACCGAGGAAGAGAAGAAAGCAATCAATGAATCAGAGGATCTTGAAGGCACATTGGTTGACCTCCTGGCGCAGCGAGCCAATCTTGGATTTACGACTGGCGGGCATACAGGAGAGGATCTGTTCCTTTACGCTTATGGACCAGGCAAACCATCAGGTATGATCGAAAATACGGATATTGCCCATACAGTGGCGGATGCGATGGGCTTCAAGCTTGATAAGCTGAGCAAAAACATGTTCATTGAAGCGGAAGAAGCCTTCGGCAATTGGGGAGAAGTGAGCATCGATTCTTCTGATGCAGCCAATCCGGTATTAGTAGTAGAGAAAGGACGCAAAAAAGCGGAATTCCCTGTGAACAAGAATATCGTTGTCGTAAACGATCGGGAATATGAGCTTGATAGCGTAACCGTTCAAAGCGGCGGCAAGTTCTATGTATCCAAGGATGCCGTGAAATTGGTGAAGAAAGCAAAATAAATCGGAAAGCACCCTTGCAGACCAGGGGTGCTTTTTGTATACGCTGATCGAAAGAGTGAAAATAGCAAAGTTTGCCTTCCTTCTGTGACAACCAATGAAAGAAGAGCCCGCACCGATGTTCCTGACTTTTTAGGGGGAATCACATCGTTATGGCGGACTCTTTATCACTTTCGCATCTCTTCTCGTACCTGCAGCTTGTGTCTGTATAATGGGGAGGGAGGTGGCAAATTGTTTTCCAAGACGTTTTTCTATCGGCTATTGCTTATCTTTATTGGTCTATATATTCTATATACCTTCGTTGATAATTACATATTGGATCACCGTGCATCCTTCTTCCTCGAACAGAAGGTGGAACTGCGTGATTCCTTCCGTTTACCGGTCTGGCTTGATGTCATGTATGTACATGTATTCGTGGCTTGCTTGGCTGCGCTGAGCGGAGCGGTGAACTTTTCAAGGGGGCTGGCTTGGCATAGGCGGAAGTTCCATCGTATAAATGGTTATGTGTATGTGATATCGGTCATGCTTGTGTCCTTGACATCAGGATACCTGGCGCCTTACGCAACGGGAGGAAGGCTGGTCAGTGTACCATTCAATATGGTGAATCTGTTTTGGCCGATCATGACAGTGATTGCCGTCGTCCATGCCAGGAAAGGCAGGCTGGATGAGCATCGGCATTGGATGCTTCGCAGCTATATGTTCTGTTTTACAAATTTGTTCATTCATTTGATTTCTTCGGTTTTATGCAAGGGGGGATTGGATTATACGCTGAGTTATACCATCGGGGTGTATGGTTCGATTGCAGTGAATGTCCTGATTGCGGAGACTATCATCCTTTATGTGAGGAAGAGATGATCGGCTGCGGGCGGTGAAAATAGCTGGATGGAATGGTCGGTACAAGCTTCGGGAATGAGGGATCAAACGAGCCATTGTAATTTTTTATGTCGGAAAATCTCCTCTAATACATTATAGAATGCCAGGTCTCTGGCATGATGGAAAAAAGCTGCAAAAGGGAAGGGGATGGCAGATGAATTTAAAAACGGCTCCTTTATTCGTCCTGCTAGCTGCGATGTTATGGGGGACGACTGGTACGGCACAGGCTTTCGCTCCATCAGATGCGCACCCGATTGCGGTTGGGGCAGCCAGGCTGGTGATTGGCGGCGCGTTTTTGCTGGTAATGGTGTTGCTCTTCGGGCGGTTCAGCATGAAAGGGTGGCCAATCAGGCTGACAGTCCCGGCTGCCATATGCATGGCGTGCTACCAGCCATTATTCTTTTCGGCGGTGCAGCAGACTGGTGTGGCTGTAGGAACGGTCCTTGCAATCGGCAGTGCTCCGATAATGTCCGGGCTGCTGGAGCTGCTGTGCTTCAGGCGGCGTCCTGGGCGTATATGGTGGATGGCGACGCTGTCATCGATTATGGGCTGCGTGCTGCTGTTTCAGACCGGTGCTTCGCTGGCCATCGAACCCATCGGTGTTTTGCTGGCACTGGGAGCTGGGCTCTCTTTTGCTGGTTACACACTGCTGAGCAGACAAATTGTACAAGGCAGGGGCCCACTTGAGACGGCGGCCATTATCTTTGGAATGGGCGGGGTTCTCCTATTTCCATTCTTTTTCTTATTTGATATGGAATGGATTCGTCAGCCAAGCGGCTTTGCTGTAAGTATGCATCTGGGAATCGCTGCGACAGCTGCTGCGTATTTCTTGTTTTCAAAGGGTCTGCAGCAAGTCCCGGCGTCCTCGGCTGTCACGCTTTCCTTGGCCGAACCGCTTACGGCGGCTGTATTAGGTGCAGTGCTGGTGGGCGAGGAGCTAAGTCTCTTATCTTGGGCGGGCATTGGATTGCTGCTGGCGGGTATAGTCATGATATCACTTGCTTCCAAAAGGGCCGAGCCTGTATGATGGAGTTTTTTGTTGAGGACTTAAACGGCTTGGTCCTCTAAAAATCACTGGTCGTAACTGGTAATTTTAACTCGGAATATCCGATATGGTGTCAAATTGTACAATATCTTATCGATAAATTAATACTGCCATCACAATTCCTCATTAGAATTTACTTGTATGACTAATGATGAGGAGTGAGTGAATGGCGAATAAGTATAATGAAAAAAAAGGGAAAAAATCCAAGTCCAAGATCCCTGTTCTATTATTAACGGCTGCTTTTTGTTTTCAAGGCACAGATTCTGTTTTGGCAGCAAACAGCCTGGATGAATCAGCGATTGCTCCGCAAGAAGCAGCTTATGGGTATTACGTCGATAACTATGCAAAAAATGACAAGGCCAATATGACTCCTGATACAAACCCCTCGATTGGTGTGCTTTCCAAATTTCATGACATTTGGGAACCTGGGTCTTCCTGGGATAATGGCACCGTGTTGAATGCCGATATACATAATCAGAACATAGCGACATCCATCTCCATTACACAAAATCGCACAGATGAAGAAGCAAGGATGGCTTATTTGATCGATCGCCGTCATCAGAATTACAGTGCCATTGCAGGGCTCGGGCCTTATGCTGATAATTTCATTGCTGGTGCCAATGCTGGGACGACGATTCCGGACGAGATCCCGGAAGATGCGACAAGTGTTGGTTATGAAGATGGAAGCAACAGCAATGGTGTATGGGCTGATCAGGGTTCGAGTCTTGGAAGCATGGTCGAATTAATCGATAATATACGCTCGACTGGTGCATCGACATCGTCAGCCAAAGCTTATTATGCTTATAAACGGCCGTTCCGCTGGAGTGAGGAGGTCAGTGTGATACCGACACTTGTCCCAAGGATAAAGGACGATCCCAGCAGTGATGGCGGTTTCCCGAGCGGGCATACGAATGCAGGCTATCTTGCATCCTATGGTTTTGCTTATGCAGTTCCGGAGCGCTATGAAGAAATCATGACAAGGGCCTCTGAGATGGGGCATAGCAGGATCGTCGCAGGCATGCATTCCCCATTGGATGTCATGGGCGGCCGAGTGATGGCAACCGCTGTGGCGGCAGCTGCCCTGAATGATCCGGCCAACAAGAGTGTGAAGGAAGCTGCTTATGCGCAGGCACATGAAGTACTGCTTACACAAGAAGGTACATCTGAAGACAATTACAGTGACTATGAAACGAATAAGAAGAAATATACGGAGCGCCTGACATATGGTTTTGCGCAAACTGGCGACACCACGAAGCCAATGGTTGTGCCAAAAGGTGCAGAGGTCCTGCTTGAGACCCGTTTCCCATATTTGGATGATGCGCAGCGCCGCTGGGTGTTATATACAACAGGTTTGCCGTCCGGCTATCCGGTGCTGGATGATACAGAGGGCTGGGGAAGGCTGAATATGTTCGCTGCCGCGGGCGGATATGAAGCATTTGAGAATAATGTGTCAGTGACAATGGATGCTTCCAAGGGCGGCTTTCATGAAGCAGATACTTGGAAAAACGATATCAGCGGTACCGGGAAATTGACTAAATCAGGTGCGGGCTCCTTGACGCTTTCAGGGAATAATTCTTATTCTGGCGGCACCCTGCTGGAAGAAGGAACCTTAGTTGCGGATTCCGGGACTGCTTTTGGTGAAGGGAAAGTTGAAAATACAGAAGGTATCCTGAAAGAGAATGTTTCGAGTGTTGTGACGATCGGCAATGATTTTACCCAGTCCGAGGCGGGTACGCTTGAGCTTACGATCGGAAGTAAAGAAGATGTGCTTGATATCAATGGTCAGGCAGCATTTGGCGGGACCCTGAAGCTGAACTTTACAGATGGTTACGTCCCTGAAGCGGATACACCGATCATCTCCTACGATGAACTGGCGGATAAGAATGCCTTTTCCGCGGTTGAGATCACAGGTCTCCCGGATGAGTATGAGGTTGTCTATGAGGCAAATGCCATGTATGTCGTGAATACAGAAGAAGTGAAAGAAGAGGAAGAGAAGGAGAATGAACAGCCGGTCGTACCGCCGGCTGAAACAGGAGACGATAATCCGGCACCGGAATCGGGCAGCGATGACGGATCGGCAAACGATACGGTCAACGAGGAAGATCCGGGTAATACAACCGATGGGAAGGAAGACAGCAAGACGCCGGATGCTGCAGCTGACGGAAATGACGGCAAAACCACGGTTAAGCCGGATGATACGAATGATGAAGGGGAACATCAGGTTACGCCTGTGACTTCGAGCGAAACGAAAGAAGATGTGGTGAAGAACCCTAAAACCGGGGATGACACAAATATCCTTCTGTATGTCGGGTTGTTGGCGGCTTCCGCCATTGCAGCAGCAGCTGTTTTCTTGCAAAGAAAATTAAAAGGCAGAAACTAAACAAGGTCCCTTGCAGCGAAAAGGCAACTGCTGCCATGCAGCTGCAAGGGGCATCTTATCTGTATCGATAATAATTGATCGTAAAGGTATGGGCAGAGAATGAATAAAAATCAGAAGAAAAAAATGAGCTGGCTCCAAAAAATGGTTCTTCTCACTTGTTTGGCGTTTTTTCTGTTTTCCCTTATCAAATTAGGAACGATAGGCTTGGATTACGCTCAAAGTGAACAAGTGATGAGTGAAATCCAAGAGGAATATAAAGACAATCTTCGAAGCAGCAATACTGCAATTGCTGCACCCTCTGAGAATCAAGTTCGTCCGCAATTTAAATCCCTTTTACAGACCAATCCAGATATCGTCGGTTGGATTGCGATCAATGATACAAAAATAGATTACCCTATCTTGCAGGGTTCCGATAATAGTCATTATTTAGATCGGGATTACAAAGAAGCTGCATCCAAATCCGGCAGTATTTTCATGGATTATCGAAATGATGCATCATCCCTGGATAGACAAACGATCATTTACGGACATCAGATGAAGGATGGCTCGATGTTCGGGCAGCTGGATAAGTTCTTAGACAAGGATTTTTTCTCGCGGCATGAACAATTTCAATTCGATACGCTTTACGAAAGCTATAAGGTAGAGGTTTTCTCGGTATACGCAACGACCACTGATTTTAATTATATTGAAACGGATTTTACCAGCGAAGCCGAATATAAGGATTTCCTTGAGATAGTGAAGGGGAAATCAACCGTGCCGGCAGATGTCAAAGTAACGGAAAAGGATAACATCATCACCCTATCAACATGCAATGAATTACTGGATTCGGATGAAGGCAGATTGGTCCTGCACGGGAAATTGACAAAGATCGATTAAGAGGCCCCTTCCCAGTAAAGAGTTGATGATCAGCTAGGATTTACTCCTATCCTGTCTGTACTGTCTTGGCGTCATGCCATATTTCGCTTTGAAGAGCTTTGAAAAGTAACCTTGCCTTGTATAACCGACCTCTTCGGCAATTTGCTGCAGGGGCCAGTCCGTAGTCAAAAGCAGCAGGCGGGCTTGGTGCAGCCGATAAGCTGCCAAGTATTCGAGCGGTGTGCAATGATAGATTCGTTTCATGCATCTGGCCATATAATTTTCGTGTACGTGGAAATGCTTTGCCAAGGTGCTGTTTGTGATTGGATGGCTATAGTGCTGCTTGATGTACATTTCGATTCGCTCGGCCAGACGTAAGGTGGCTTGCTGCGGTGCTGGGTTATAGGAAAGATGCTGCAGCACCTGCATGAATAAATACTGTGTTTCCCAAAAAGCAAAGGAGCGCGGCTGGATGGTGGATTGCAGCAGATTTTCCACTGCATCAAACAGTACTTCGGGATAGGCCATCGGCTGATATTTCGGCAGATGCAAGGTGGTATTCGCTGTATGATAATGCAGGGATGGCATTGTTTCATGGGATGAAATAGGAGAGGAGGTCATTTGTTCCCTCCAAGCTGATGGGCTTTGCATATGCAGCCAATAGAATGTGGTATCAGCTGCACAGCGAGCCGTTGGGTAATGGAATTTCCCAGGCTCAAGGATCAATGCCTCGCCGGCGGAAACGTCCCATTGCAGTCCTTCTTCACCGATGTATAAAATGCCATTTTGGACGAGGATGATATCGAAGAATCCAAGATTCCTTCGTGCCGGGTGCCGCTGTCCTTTGCGAAAGGTCGTGCGGTCTCCTTCCACAAAGTAATGCAGAGGCGGAACGGCGAATGATAAGTAGGAAGTCTCCATTGCTGTGTCGCCACCTTTTGGGTGAAATAGTGTAAATCGAGGTTGAATCTGATACTATATCACTTCTATTTTAAATGTTAAGCTACCTCTTGAAAACGCTTAACAAGGGAGTGGGAAGATGGAAACCGCAAAAAGTCCTAAAGTGATGGTAGAGGATGCCTTTTGGTCGAATTATAAGAAACTCGTCGCAGAAAAGGTCATTCCCTATCAGTGGAAGGCGTTGAATGATCAGCTGTCCGGCACTGCCCCAAGCCATGCCATCGAAAATTTCCGCATAGCAGCAGGAGAAGCGGCTGGCGACTATTATGGCACAGTCTTCCAGGATAGCGATGTGGCCAAATGGCTGGAAACGGTAGCGTACAGTTTACGTCGCTTTCCGGATCCAGACTTGGAAAAAGCAGCCGATGATGTCATTTCGCTGATGGGCAGGGCACAAGCCGTAGATGGATATTTGAACACCTATTACATGCTCGTGGAGCCTGAAAATCGCTGGACGAATTTGCGGGACAATCATGAATTGTATTGTGCGGGTCATTTGATCGAAGCTGCGGTTGCCTATTATGAAACGACGGGAAAGCGTGCATTCCTTGCCATCGTGGAAAAGTATGTGAAGCTGATCCGGAATACGTTCGGAATCGAAGAGGGAAAGCTGCGAGGCTATCCAGGGCATCCGGAAATCGAGCTGGCCCTGCTTCGGTTATTTGATTTGACAGGGAATGCTGAGCATCTGGAGCTTGCTGCATATTTCATCCAACAGCGCGGACAGGAGCCGCATTATTTTGATATGGAAAAAGAGCGGCGCCGTAACTTGGATGCGGCGCCGACGTGGAATGACCGGCATACCAATTTCGGACTTGGATATGCCTATATGCAGGCACATCTTCCTGTGCGGCAGCAGACAGAAGCAGTTGGCCACGCCGTCCGGGCGATGTATTTATATGCAGCAATGGCCTATCTGGCGCGGCGGACAGATGATGCCCAGCTGCAAGCGGTATGTGATGCCTTATGGGAGGATGTGACAAACAGGAAGATGTATGTGACCGGGGGACTGGGCTCAGCTGTCAATGGCGAGGCGTTCACGGATCCGTATGACCTTCCCAATGACAGTATGTATTGTGAGACATGTGCATCTGTCGGATTGGTTTTCTGGGCGAAGCAGATGCTGCTGCTATCACCAGACAGGAAATATGCAGACGTGCTGGAACGGGCTATCTACAATGGGACGATCAGCGGGATGGACTTGGAGGGAGAACGATTTTTTTATGTGAACCCGCTGGAGGTGAATGCATATCAAGGCGGACGCAAGGATCAGGAGCATGTGAAGCAGGAGCGGCAAAAGTGGTTTGCCTGTGCTTGCTGTCCGCCGAATCTGGCTCGTCTGCTTGCATCCATCGAGGATTATGCATTTACGCAGACGGGGGACACCTTATATACACATCTTTATATGGCTGGAAGTGTGCAGACAAGGATCGATGAGCTGCCTGTTAAGCTGATGCAAAAGCATCATTATCCATGGGATGGCAGCATTACCGTGACGGTGGAAGGGACTGGGCAATTCAAGCTGGCGTTTCGTATACCTGGCTGGTGTGAGGGCGCGGCGGTCTCCATCAATGGGGAGGCTCTTGCGGCGGATGATCTGGTGGATGGTTATCTGGTGTTGGAGCGTATGTGGAAGCTCGGCGACAAGATCGAGCTGTTTCTGCCAATGCCGATTATGCGTGTATATAGCAATCCGGAGGTCGGGATGAATCAGGGGCAGGCTGCCTTGCAGCGGGGCCCTGTCGTCTATTGTATAGAAGAAAAGGATAATGGAAGCAATCTTTCTGGTCTCCGTCTCCCAAGAGAAAGCACTTTTACGATATCCTATAGGGAAGATTTGCTGAAGGGGGTAGTCAAGCTGGAAGCAGACGCATTTCGTATCGTTAAAACAGAGCATCTTTATCAGACAAGGACACCTGAAGCGGAGCGGGTCTCCATCCATGCTATTCCATATTTTGCATGGGGGAACCGGGGAACTGGCGAAATGCGGATTTGGATATATGAAAATGCGGAGTAAATGAAACAGAAAGCTGTCCCTCATCGGGGCAGCTTTCCGTCAAGATAATTTGAGGTCGAGTTCGTGAATATTTTCCAAAACGCGCTGGAAAGAAAATGCGCCGGGCGTTTTCGGGAGTTCACTATGCTCGTATGGCTCCCCGAGCAGGCGGAAGAACTTTTCAAACAAACCAGAAGCCAGGAACCCGATGAATTTCGTATGATGGACGTCCAGGCGGAAAGAATGTTCAATGTGTGCCGGAACATGCAGGAAATCTCCTTTTTCCAAATGGAATTCTTCTCCGTCCGCCCACATCGTCATCTTCCCTTCAAGGCATAGGAAACATTCCGTGTGCTTCTCATGATGATGCACTGGTACCGCTTCTCCCGCATAGCCTTCTGTCATGACAGCGAGATACTTTTTATCAGTGGTTGCTTGCGTAGCGAGAAAGGTAAATAGCTGATCGGCGGCCAGCATGCTTTCACCCGCACCTGATTCGACGACATATGGAACAGCGGCATCAGGAAGTTCTGCTGCTGTGATTTGCTTGGCAGCAATCAGCCCTTGCGGAGGATCAGTGACAATCCTGTAATCATGATCCAAATCGTGTAAGGCAGCAGCTGTGATAGAATCGGCTGCCTCACTGTGGGGCACCGTGTATGCATATGGTTCGGCAATATTGCGGTACATGTCTGCCATGCTGCCGTCGGTTGAGAACGAATAGAACCGCGTGCGATTACGCAGCGTTTTGTATTGATGTACAGTGCCAGCTGGCAGGTGAGCGTAATCCCCGGAAGCAAGCGTATGTATTTCATTATTGATTGTCAATTCCAGCAAACCGTCTATCACATAAATGGATTCATGCTGTTGGTCGTGCACGTGAAGGGGAGACGCTTCACCTTTACTGCCAGTGATCTGCACAAGGCTGAACAGGTTCCCTGTACTTGCAGCATCTGCAAGAATTTTAATAACCTGCTTGTTGATGATGTAGCATTCGCCCTCTTCATTGCGCAATAAATAGGCTTGTTTATTTTGGGGCGTTGTTTTCTGCTGGAGCGCAGTCATTTTTCTCTCCCTCTCTATTTTTGTATCTATAAATTATAAAAATATCATCATTCAGCCTGCAAGAGTAAAAAGTACTCTGATGAAGGTCTGGTATCAAAAATGAGCTGCCTCCCTAAAAGGAGTGCAGCTCATTCTCATATGTTTTCCATCAAACGCTTCGCAATACGTGCATAGTCATCCCGGTCGATGCCCGGAGCGAATTGCTCGGGCAGCTCCTCAAGGTCCGGGATCGGACCGCCCCTTGGCGCGCCTTGTTTCACGACGAGTTCACTGCCGTTCTCTGGATTCTTCCCTTTCCAGATTTTTCGGATGTCTGCATATTCGCCCATGTCGTTCCAGGTGAAAAGGATATTGCCAAGCCCTTGATTCTCGAATTTACGGGCATGATCGAATTTTGTATTGGATAGATCGGGGACAGGCACCATCTTTGAGACGTCTACTCCCGTTGCGATTTCCAGCGCTTTGGCATAAGCCAGCACATGTGTGCCGCCGCGTACGAGCAGATAGCCGATCATTTCCCGGGCTGTTTCATGCTCCGTCATTTCATAGACACGCATCTTATGCGTACGTGCGCCGCATTCCAGGAAGAAGTTATGGAGAAGGTCGAGCACGAGATTTCCGCTGGAAAAGACATTGTCCCCACTCCAGGCGCGACCCATGGAGTCGCCGGCCAAAGCTGTTTGGGCTGTAGCGATGAAGTGATATGTATTGCGGCTGTCCAGGCCTGTGCGCAGGGGCGTGGCATCTGGATCCCCGGTGTAAAATGTATTGCCGCGTGATAAAAGGTTTATTGTATTGGCCACCAGTTCCACGTGTCCGAATTCCTCTGCAGTGATACTTGCAACTAAGTCATAAAAAGGCTTCAGCTTCTTTTTATGGCGAAAGTTGAATGATTGATACATATAATTATTCAATGTGGACATCTCACCGAATTTTCCGCCAAGCAGTTCCTGCACAGCTGCAGCTGCGTTCGGGTCGCCATGCTCCGGGATGGGTAATTCAATTGCAAGTCTGTTTTCACGTTTGAACATCGGTTTGCCTCCTTATCCTTTTGGAATGACCCAAACGATTTGTGCAGTCCGGATGTGGAAAGGTGATCCTCCTGATTCGACGACAATATGATCCGGACGAACGGTGCTCAATCTGCCTGTAACGGATCCACGTACGGTCTCCACGATGATTTGCTTATTCCTGGCTCCTTGTAAGGTTTGGTAGATATATGGATCGACACTGCTGACATAGGTTGTTTGCTGAGGCTGGTTCATGCTGATCGCTCCTTTGATAGATAGAAACGATATACTGTATGCAGTTGATGGATGTCCTCATGCATAGGTGATGGATGCAGGCATCATTTTTTGCGGAATGTCGGCTCTGTGCTAAAATCATCTTAATGTGAAAAGGGGTGTCACGATGAAAATTGAAATATGGTCAGATTTTGTCTGTCCTTTCTGTTATATAGGGAAACGGAAGCTGGAGCTTGCTTTGGAACAATTCGAGCATAAGGACAGTGTGGAAATAGAATTCAAGAGCTTTGAGCTTGATCCGAATGCCGGGGTGTATGATGGGAAAAGCATCCATGAAGCGCTTGCTGAAAAATATGGCATGACGATCGGCCAGGCAAAGGTGAACAATATGCAAATCGGCCAGCACGCAGCCGAGGTCGGTCTTACATTCAACTTTGATGAAATGAAGCCGACAAATACATTGCATGCACATCGATTAGCTAAGTTTGCCGTGACAAAAGGCAAGGAGAAAGCAATCACCGAGAAACTTCTTCATGCATATTTCACAGAATCCAAGAATCTCAGTGAGAGAGAGACACTGCTTGATATTGCAGAAGCCTCAGGCTTGGACCGAAGCGAAGCAGGGTGGATCCTGGATGATGAATCCCTTCACCTGGATGAGGTAAGAGCCGATGAACAGCTGGCGCAGCAGTACGGGATCACAGGTGTCCCTTTCTTCATCTTCAATAATAAGTACACTATCTCGGGCGCACAGCCGATGGAGACATTCGTCGGTGCGCTGAATCAGGTATGGAAGGAAGAAAACGAACAGCCGAAGTTCCAGAATTTCGGTTCTGGTGATGTTGGTGTGTGCACAGATGATAATTGTTCCATCTGATATATGATGGGCCTGCAGATTTGCAGGTCTTTTTTTGTGCTTCCAAAAAGGGTATTTAAAGTGATGAGCCCTGTTAAACGGAAGATAAGGCATCATATTGGAGGATATCTAAGAACCGGCCGCTTATCTTCAGGTTGAGCAAAGTGAGCCATCTATATCCTGTTTAACTGCTGTCAGTGGCATTTTATCTTTCGGAGGATATACTGTAGCATTATAGAAGTGAGTTTCACACAGCGGCTGAACGGGTAGATGATAAAAGTTGTATTTCGTTCAGCAAAAATAAACAACCTCAGGTTGAAGGAGTGGTTGGTTGGAAACCGATATTAAGAAACCGTCTTTTATTTATGCATTGATGATGCTTTTATCAATAGTGGCAGTAGTATCCATAGGAATTTTGGCATTTGATGCACCGATTCAAATACTGATGTTCATCAGCATGCTAGTCATCATCCCTTATATGCTGGGGCTTGGATTTACGTATAAGCAAATCGAAAAATCCATGGCAAAAGCAATGGGAAGAGCATTGATGCCTGGTGTCATCCTTTTGACCGTCGGCATTTTAATCGGTGCATGGATAGCATCCGGAACAGTGCCAACACTGATTTATTATGGTGTGCAGGCAATTACACCGCAGTTCTTCTTAGTGACGACATTGCTGTTTTGCTCCCTGGTATCTGTTGCGACAGGCACCAGCTGGGGAACGGTCGGAACTGCAGGTGTTGCTATGATGGGTGTCGGTACGGCACTCGGCATTCCGGTTGGTCTGACAGGAGGGGCCATTGTCAGCGGAGCGTTTTTCGGTGATAAGATGTCTCCTTTATCCGATACGACTAACTTGGCACCCGCGGTAACAGGCGGGAATTTGTTCAAGCATATCAAGCATTTGCTTTGGACGACAGTTCCTTCTTATTTGATTACAGCTGCCATCTTTTTCTTCATTGGTTTGCGTTATCATGGAACAGGCGCCGATTCGGAGAGTGTCAATCAGCTGACGGCATACCTGGCGAATAATTTCCATTTGGGGATCATTCCATTGATCCCGATAGTTGTATTGATTGCATTGCTGGTCATGAAAAAACCTGCCATACCATCGATTTTTGCCGGAGCGGCGGTCGGCGGGCTGATTGCGATCTTTTATCAAGGATTCGGATTTGCTGAAACTTTAACCACTTTCTATAGCGGATATGCAGTGGAATCCGGTATTCCTGTTGTCGATGAATTGCTGATTCGCGGTGGCTTGACAAGTATGCTGGAATTGATTGCGCTATTCTTGTTTGCTCTCGGAGTCGGCGGTCTTTTGGCAGATGCGGGTGTGCTGGAAGCGCTGATTGCATCATTTGCGATGAAAATCAAACATACTGGTGTATTGACAGCAGTGACTATCATTGTAAGCTACGTAACCCTGGTGCTTGGAGGAACTGTTTACTTCTCGACAGTTATGGGCGGTACACTGATGAAGCCTATATTTGAACGGTTGAATCTTGAACCGGAAAACCTCTCGCGTATCTTGGAAGATACGGGTACGTTGAGTGCCCCGCTTGTCCCTTGGACCGGCGGCGGTATCTATACGGCCGGGGCCCTCGGTATCGCGACAGTCACGTATTTGCCATTCTGTTTCTTGGCCTTCATCACGCCGTTGTTTACCTTGCTTTATGGCGTGACCGGCTGGACTTTCAAGGAGAAAAAAGAAGCGAAGCAGAAGAAACCAAAAATGAAAATAGCAGAAGCTTGATAGCAGGAGAGCACTGCCCTGACAGGGTAGTGCTCTCTTTTTAATGCTTGATCGGAGGGATGGTCATTTTTCTATCCTTCAAATTGATGTGGAGCTTTTGCTGCTGGGAAATGGATGCGAAGAATACATTGTTGATTCCGATGATATTTTGCTCTGCCAGCTGTGTTCTTAACCATTCTTCATCCAATTGGAAATAGGCCAGTGTATCGTAGTGAATGACTCCATCCGATATGACTGGATAAGCAATGGAGGAGATGGGCTCCCGAAGTTTGAGATCTTCCCGGGTAACGGGCAGTTTGACAGTCTTTTTCAACACGCTCAGCGTACCGTTCGGTTCAATGACAGCAGTTTCTACATCGGATATATCAAATATGTCCTTTTGCCGCAGCATGAACAATATATTGTCTATGGAGTATTCGATTTTTCGCATATTATCATACAGAAAGGTTCCATCCTGGATCACGATAGTCGGATCGAGTGTAAGCAGTTTACCGATTTTACGGTTGGCTATCTTCCACTTTACGATTGCTTTTTGAAAAAGCCCGATAGCGATGACAGCAAAGGCTGTAGGGAGATGTTCAATGTTGGGATCAGCAATATCGGCACCGACCAGCGCTCCTAAAATGACGACAATCAGAAAATCGAATACTGGCATTTCCCCGATGGTGCGTTTTCCCATGAATAGTGTGACGATGAGCATCAGCGGTATGATAGTAATGATTCGGGATAGGACAATCAGATTATCATGTATGAGTTCAGGCATGAAGCTGCTCCTTTCTTATCATCCAGTCTTGCCAGCAGATGCTGCCGTCAAACCGATGCCTTGAATTTTTGAAACGAAAATGCAGTCAGCGCGTAAAAAGAGAAGAGGCGATCAACATGCAAAAGCAGGAAGTATTGTTCGATATGAAGGAATTGCAAAAGCAAGCTGCGATCCTGGCGCTAGGAATGCTGTTTGCGGCCACTTTTAGTTATCTTCTGATACATGGATTTGAATTTCATATAAGCTTATCTGGTATCGCAGTCATTTTTCTGCTCACAATCATCGGAATCATTCTGCATGAACTCCTGCATGGGGTTGGCTTTGTCGTGTTTGGACATGTGAAACCCAATCAGGTGAAATATGGATTTTCCATGAAAGACGGTGCCGCCTATGCGCATTGCATGACACCTATCACACTTAGGGCTTATCGCATGGCTTTGCTTTTACCCGTTATACTGACGGGGCTTGTTCCGCTGCTGTTTTCGTATATGACCGGGAATGGGATACTGCTGACTGTATCTGTGATCCTGACAGCTGGAGGGGTAGGTGATTGGATCATCTTCCGCAGCCTGACAAAGTATGAAGCCAGACAATTCGTGATGGACCATCCGACCGAGGTCGGTTATTTCATTTATACAGAGGCACCTGACTGATGGAAGGGAGAATACTGTGTGGTCGATCTTTTTCATTACTGGCTTTTCAATGATGATGCTGTACATAATGTTATTTTGACGCTGATTTATATTTGGATTTTGATCAATATCGGCAAGTGGGCAGTGGATAAGATCATTCCAGATAAGCAAGGCAAATCGTTTTGGGCACTCGCAGGTTTCCTGCTTGTCCATGCAGGGCTAGGGACGTTGCTGCTTTGGCTCTTGGGAGGGGATTTCTTCCAGGATTGGACGTTTACAGGATGGTTTTGGCATGATGTGACGCTGTGGATTTTAGTTGGTTTGTTTGTCGCATTATGCACGCTTTTTCTTGTGAGGGGGATTAGAAGGTTAAGTTCGATAAAGAAATTGATCAGCATGATCATTTTCCTGCTAGTTGGTGAATTTATCGTTGGTTCCTTCGTCATGACTGTGTTCCACGGAGCAGGCCGCTCGGTGACGATGAATCTTGATTCCCCAACAATCGTGGCGGAAGATGCCAATTTGGCCATCAATAAAATTCGGATGAAAATACCGAATGGGCATGAGAACGGTATCTCCTTGAGCGTTTCGCGCTTTGAGATCATAGCTGTGGATCTGGAATCGGGGGAGAGGGAGTGGAGCCGGAAATCCAGCTGGCAGGAATATGTTCTGGGGCTGACAGATGACGGTGTCATGGTCGTGAATGGGAAAGCCGAGGAGCTGTATTTCCTTGATCCAGCCACCGGGGAAGTCCGTCTTGAGGAAGAGGATTGGACAGAGACATATCCGGAACTTGCCGATAATCTGAGCTACGAGCAGGCTGATTATTATCTCGATGAAGGCGGCAGCATCTATTTATATGCATTGAACAGCAAGTATTATCGTATTGCCGACGGACGAATGACAGAGGATCCGGCTTATGGGAAAGAGTTACAGAAGGGATTTTTCGGTGACGGAGAAAACGGAGAGGCAGAAGAAGCCCAGCAGATCGTTCAGAAGCTGTACCCGGATTTGCTTGAGGCACAGCCGATCATCGGGACAAATAAAGATGGCAGTATGCTGCTGATGTACAAAGAAAAACGCAACCAGGATCAGATGATGATCGCACGTGTTTCAACTGGTGAATCCCGCGTGAGCTGGAAGTTAGCAGTCGATTATGATCATCAAGAGATCCCAGGCGAAAGCCCGGTTGGTGTCTTTTTTACGGAAGATGCTGCATGTATACAAGCTGCCGGCAAACTTTATAAAGTTTCCGAACAAGATGGTACCGTGGATTTCGTTTACCAGTATCGTTGGAATAAAAAGGAGGACATAATGGAAACTCCATAGTCCTGGAAGGAATTGACGATATCCTGAGGCATAACATCTTTTGAATCGGGGTATGGAAGAGTACGGCTCAAAAGAAGTTTTGCTGAAGGAGGCGTTTCATATGACCATAAAACCAATCGACACAGATTATATTGCCAAGGGCATTGGACCAAATGTTTCACCGGAGGCTTTCACGAATGATAAACGCAAGGTCTTCTTATTCGGCTCGCCGAGTTATACAAATATCGGTGATCAGGCAATTGCGTATAGCATCGAGAAATTCATCAAAAGCCGGTTCCCTTATTATGAATATATAGAAATCATGGACTATGCGACGGATGAAGGAATTGAATTTGTTAAAGGTATCATTCGTGAAGACGATATCGTCATGTTCACAGGCGGCGGTAATCTCGGAAGCTTGTATTTGGATATCGAAGAAGATCGCCGAAAGGTATTCGCTGCTTTCAAGGACTATAAGTCGATTTCCATGCCGCAGTCTGTGTTCTTCGAAGATAATGAACATGGCGAGCAGGAGAAAAAGAAAACACAGGAAGCCTATCATCAGAATAAGAACTTGGTGATTGCTGCCAGGGAATCGCAGACGCTGGATGTTGTAAGAAATACATTCGAGTCTGAGGTGATGTACACACCGGATATGGTGATGTCACTTGATATTGTCCCCCGTGAGCAGGAACGGGAGGGTGTCATGTTCTTCCTGAGGGCTGATAAAGAAAAGGTGATGGAAGAGAGCTTCGTTTCGGAGCTCATGGAGTGGGCGAAGAAGTTCGGGTCTGTCGACCGTACAGATACAGTCTTGGATGAGGATATTGTACCGACAATCGATTATGCGGACAGGGAAAAGCACTTCATCGAGATGCTGGATTTGATCAGCTCGAAGAAATTGATCATCACCGACCGCCTGCATGCGATGATTTTCTCCATCATCACGAAAACACCATGTCTTGTATTCGGAAACAGCTATGGAAAAGCGAAGCACTCTTACCGTGACTGGCTCGACTCCATCAATTTTGTGGAGTATACAGACTCCAAGGATGTGGGACTGCTGGAGAAAATGGTAGAGAAATTGATGGACACAGAGCCAAACGAGGTGGATCTGAGAAAAGACTTCAAACCGCTGGTGGATTTCCTCCGCAGCTGATAAGAAAGCTAGAATCTTATGATTCTAGCTTTTTTTATTGGGTATGCATATTCATTCCAAAAAAAATATTAATATACGGTTGTATTTTTATATAAATAGTTGTATATTTATTACACAATATACAACGAAGGGTCGTCCTTGAAGGAGTACAGCCAGATGAACAGCTTACAAGATTTACAGCAGCAGCCATATAAGAAAAAGAAACCAAAGCAATTCAATGTCTACGTGATGATTTTCGCATTCATCGTCGTGGCGGCACTATTAACATATATCATCCCTGGCGGCGCCTATGACCGCGTGGAGCAGGATGGACGAAGTGTCATCCTGCCGGAAACCTTCCATTACATAGACGGAGAAAATGTCGGACTGCTCGGCATATTCAATAGTATTCATACAGGTATGGTGAATGGCGCCAATATCATTTTCTTCGTCTTGATCGTCGGCGGGGCATTTGGTATTTTCACAGCAACCGGGGCATTGGATGCTTTCATTTATATGCTGTCCAGAAAGATGGCCAATAAAGAGAAATTACTCATTCCTGTTTTGATGCTGTTCTTTGCAGCAGCAGGGGCATTGATGGGAATGTCGGATGAAACAATCGTTTATGTCGCAATCCTGGCGCCTATGGCGATAGCACTTGGCTTCGATGCATTGACCGGTTTTGCGATTGTCGTACTCGGTGCCGGTGTCGGATTTACGGCAGCGGTCATGAACCCATTCACGGTTGGAGTAGCCCAAGGGATTTCCGAGCTGCCGACGTTCTCCGGAATCGGCTTCCGGATCATCATTTTTGTTGTCTTGTATGCGGCGGCCGTCTTGTATGTGATGCGGCATGCCGGCAAAGTGAAAAAGAACCCGGAGCTCGGGGTATACGGCAAGTTTGGCGGAAAAGCAGATACAGCGGCACTTCAGTCCCATAAAATGACCGCTCGCCATAAGCTTGTCCTATCCGCTTTCTTGATCAACTATATTGTATTGATCATCGGGGTATTGAAATACGGATGGTATATCACGGAGATTGCCGGATTGTTCCTGCTGTTCGGTGTACTGATGGGGATCCTTGGCGGCATTTCTTTCTCTGGTATTGCCGATAATTTCATCCTTGGAGCGAAAGACTTGCTTGGCGGTGCACTGATCATCGGCTTTGCACAAGCTATTCTGGTAATCTTCAATACGTCAGGTATGATGGATACATTGCTGCATTATGCTTCTGATGCGCTTGGCGCTATTCCCGGTTCCCTGTCTGCAGTCGGGATGCTATTTTTGCAGATGGGCATCAATTTCTTCGTGCCGTCCGGAAGCGGACAAGCTGCTTTGACCATGCCGCTGATGGCGCCATTATCCGACATGATTGGCGTAACGAGGCAGACAGCTGTATTGGCATATCAGTTCGGGGACGGTATCTCCAACACAATTTTGCCAACAGGCAATATCATCGCCTTGCTTGCGATTGCAGGCATTGGCTACGGCAAGTGGGTGAAGTGGTTCCTGCCATTCTTCCTTATTCAGATCGGCATTGCCATCATCGCACTGATCATAGCTCAATTGATTCAATACGGACCGTTTTAATAGAAGGGGAAATAGTTATGGAATTAGAGAGATTAGCAGAGCAGGCGATCCTGGATCGCCGGCATTTTCATCAATACCCGGAACTTTCCGGGGAAGAATACGAGACAGGTAAATATGTGCGTGGCAGATTAGAGAAACTTGGCATCGAGATCCTTGATTTTCAGCCGCCGAGTGTCGTCGGCTATGTGAAAGGCGCAAAAGGGGAGAAGACGATCGCTCTCCGGGCGGATATGGATGCACTGCCGATGGTGGAAGAAGGGGATAAACCTTATATCTCCAAGCATCATGGGGTAGCTCATACCTGCGGGCATGATGGTCATACAGCTATTTTGCTTGCAGTTGCAGAATGGATCACCCTTCATAAAGAGGAAGTGGAGCCTAATATCGTGCTCATCTTCCAATCCTCCGAAGAAGCTTCTCCAAGCGGTGCTGATAAACTGATCAAGGAAGGTGTACTGAAAGACGTCGACAGCATTTATGGCATCCATGTCGATGCCGGCTTGAAAAAAGGACAATTCGGTACCCGCCCTGGCGCCATGATGGCGTCGGTCGATGATTTTGAGATCAAAATCCAGGGCTCTGGCGGACATGCATCAACACCGCATTTGACAGTGGATCCGGTTTACATCTCGACCCATGTCATCCAGGCGCTGCAAAGCATCGTCAGCCGTAAACTCAATCCAATGGATGCCAGCGTCATCTCCGTTGGGAAAATCGAAGCTGGCAACACTTATAATGTCATTCCGGATTCAGCCAAAATCATCGGGACAATGCGCTCCTTCTCTCCAGAAGCGGTGCAGACGATCCAGGAACAGATTGCCAAGCTGACCAAGGGCATTTGTGAATCTTTTGGCGCCGCAGCCGAAGTGGACTTCATCATCGGCACACCGCCGCTTATCAATGATGAAAAGGAAGCGGATTTTGCAGAAGGACTATTACAGAAAACATTCGGCAAAGAGCGCTACGAACAACTCGAGCCGGTCATGGGATCAGAGGATTTCTCCTATTACCTGCAGGAAATTCCAGGGGTATTCGTCAAAGTCGGCATGCAAGGGGAGAAAAGCCAGTATCCGCATCATCACCCAAGGTTTGATATTGATGAGGATGTATTCGTAGATGCGATCAAGGTATTCCAGCAATTCATTCTGAACCAATAAGTAAAGGAGCATATGGGATAACCCATACGCTCCTCTTTTTATGCAAGTATTTCTGATTGTTTCCAGGATGTTGCCGTTTGTTTCAATACTTCATTTAATTCCTCGACATTCTTTCTGCCCTGCTGCTGCAGCCACTGTTTTCCTGCAGCTTCTCCACCACGGCCGAAAATAGCTACACTATCTTTCCAGGTTGCCCGGCCGCATAATACACCATTGAAGCTGGAGCCTGCTTCCTTTGCAAAACGCAGGGTCTCTTGGAAAAGTGTGGCGCTTACGCCTGCGCTTAAAAAGATGAAAGGCAAATCAGTGGCCTCGCTTTGTTCTTTGAAATAGCGTTTTGCTTCTTCCTGTGTGTAAACAGGCGGCTCTTCTGAAAATCCTTCTACATATCCCATGTTTACAGGCACTTCCACTTTCAGGACATCTACTTTATATGGGGCTTTGGAGAATTCCCTCATCATGTCGTTCACTTTATGCGGCTTGAGTTTGGCGTATTCTCGGCCTTTCACATCATCATTGGCAGCATCATAGGATACGAGTTCCAAGAAGAAGAGAATGTCTTCCGCCTGACATTCAGATCCAAGTCGTTCTACAAAAATATGTTTCTTCTCATTGATGCTTGGGTCCTCATCCACATCGTAGTACAGAAGGAATTTTACAGCATCGGCACCTTGGGCCTTGATTCGCTGAACAGACCAATCATCCAGGATATCCGGCATGCGGCCAGGCTGTGCTGCATCATAGCCGGTTTTCTCATACGCGAGTAGCAGTCCGGCATCCTTATCCCTTTTCTTTGCTGCAGGCAGACCGTATTCAGGATCAAGCAGAATGGAAGTGGCATATGGTGTGAGTTCCTCAGAGATCAGTTCTTTGAAAGATACGATGGTATCGTCTCCCTGATTTGTGGTGCTTTCCTGCTGCAGCATCTTTTTCAAGGAGCCTCGCTGATCGATGGCGAGGGCGCCGATTATTCCATTTTCGTCTGATAGTCTTTCCAGTGCTTCTCGTTTAGCGGGTGTTAGATTAAGCATTGTAGCAGCTCCTTTAAGCAGATAGTTTAGTTGAAAATAGGGTCAGGATGTCTTCTGGCTTCCTGGCACGGTGCAGCTGATCAATCGTTTCCTGATGGACGAGCATCTTGGATACTTCTGATAGATAGTACAGATGATTGGAAGCTGTTCCTTTGGGAATGAGCATGGCAATGACGACTTTGATCGGCTGTCCGTCCAATGCGTTCCATTCGACACCGTCAGCCAGTTTGAAGATGATGATTGCTGGCTTCCGTACTTCGATCCGTTCTGTATGAGGAATGGCGATGCCTTGTTCCATTCCGGTTGTACTCTCTTTTTCCCGCTGGATAAAGCCGTCTATGATAGCAGCTTGATCTGTGATGATTCCGTGTTGCTTTGCAGTTGCGGCGATTTGCTGGAATACCTCTGTTTGAGTGGCTGCTTTGACGTTTAGCTTGATGGTGTCGACAGACATGATTTGACTGACATCCTGTACAGGCGGCATCGATTTTTCCGTTACAGCTGCTGTCTGTACAATTGGTGTTTCTTTCGTTTTGCTTTTAGCAGCCGTGCGCTTTTGATCCATGCCAATCAAAAATCCGCTCACGACTGCACCAGCCAAGATTGCCAGCACCCAAAGGAATGGATGTGTAACGATTGGCAGAACGATGAATCCGCCATGTGGTGCTGGTACTTGTACTTTGAATAGATAAGTAAGGATTGCCGCAATGGATGAACCAATCATGAGAAACGGAATGACCTTCAGCGGCTTCTTCGCTGCGAATGGTATGGCTCCTTCCGTGATATGAGTCGAACCAAGCAGGAAGTTGACGAGACCGGCACTGCGTTCGCTCGTGCTATAGGATTTACCTGCAAATAATGTGGCAAAGCCAGTAGCGATTGGCGGAACGATGCAAGCAGCGGATACGCCAGCCATAAAGAAGAAGTTACCATCCGATAGCAAAGCTGTTCCCGTTACGTATGCAGCCTTATTGACGGGGCCGCCCATATCGAATGCGCACATGATTCCTACGATAAGACCTAATACGATTGGGTTTGAATTTTGGAAGCTAGCCAGGAAATCCATCATGGCTTGGTTGATCCAGCCCATTGGAGCCGAGATGAACCACATAGCGAAGCCAGCGATGAAAATACCGAAGACTGGGAATAAGAAGATCGACTTCAAGCCATCAAGCTGTTTTGGCAAGCCCTTGAACAAGTAACCAAGGCCAAGGATGATATAACCAGTCATAAAGCCACCAATAATACCGCCCAGGAAACCAGTTCCGTTTGTGAAAGCAATCATACCTACGATGAATCCGATGATGAGGCCAGGACGCTTGGCTATGGATTCGGCAATATATGCACAGAGCACCGGAACCATCAGATTCATCGCAATACCGCCGATTGTATTCATGTAATAAGCGAATTCATTGTATTGCGAGCTTTCTGGATCGGCAGAGTGGATACCGAACATGAGGGAAATCGCGATCATGACACCGCCTGCCACAACGATAGGGAGCATGTGGGAAACACCGTTCATGAGTGATACATAAATGCTTCGTAAAATGGAATCCTTCTGCTGTGGCTCGGCGCTGCCTGCCGAAGCAGAGCGCTGCTGTCCATCTTTATAGATAGGTGCTGTTTGATCTATAATGGCATCAATAAGCTTTTCTGGTTCTTTGATACCTTTGCTGACAGCCACGTTGACAACTCGTTTGCCGATGAAACGATCACGGTTTACATCTTTATCGGCTGCGATGATGACGCCGTCGGCTGCATCGATTTCGGCTTGTGTGAGTGCACCTTGGACGCCATCCTGACCATGTGTTTCCACTTTTATGGATATGCCGCGTTTACGGGCGGCTTCTTCCAAGGCTTCCTTTGCCATGAAAGTATGGGCAATTCCTGTAGGACAGCCAGTTGCGGCTATGATTCTATACGTCATGTTTCACACCCCAATTTCTTTTTAATTGGATTTGACTTGCCAAATAAGGTACATCCTTAAGTTCGGACAATCCTGAAGTGAAAGCTGTGGAAGAGCCGGCAGCAGTCGCAAAAACCAATGCCTCTTCCTCTGGAGAACCGAGCATCAGTTTGCCTGTGAAGGCTGCCAGCATCGTGTCCCCGGCACAGGCTGTGTTCACAATCTTGCCGGTAGGAGCATTTACGGCCAGGTCTTGTTTGGCATCGCAATACAAGGCACCTCGAGCTCCGCGGGATAATAGGACTCGTTGAGCCCCACGCTTGAGCAGCTGTTGTGAAGCAGTTTGGAGTTCCGACAAATTTGTATGGTCCAATAGACCGAACCATTTGGCCGTTTCCTCATCATTTGGCTTGATGAGGTAAGGCTTATAGGCGAGGCAGTCCAGCAGCACTGGAGAACTGATATCCAGCACCAAATTGACGCCTTGCCGTTGGGCAATACGGGCGATGTCGATATAAATATGATCATCGACGCCGCGCGGCAGACTGCCTGAGACAAATAACCAATCATCTTTTTTTAGGTGGCGTAATTGATCCAAGAGCTGTTCCTGGGCCTGCGCCGAAATGACCGGACCTCTATTCACTGCTTTGTATTCCATTGTTTCCGCACGGATAAAGGTATTGATACGAGTGATACCATCTACCTTTATGAATGCGGTCTCAATTCCGGCAGCTTCAAGCTCCTTTTCAATGAAGTCACCAGAGAAACCGCCAAGGAATCCGGTCGCCTTATTGGAAATGCCTAGTTTTTTCAATATGAAGGAGATATTGATGGCTTTCCCATTGGGCTGGTACTCTTCAAATATGCTTCTATTGACGACGAAAGGATCAAAAGAGGTAAATTCGGAAAAAAGATCAATCGCTGGATTCATCGTGCATGTATAAATCATCCGCATCACTGCCCATCTGTGTTTTTCTTACAACCTCATTATGGCATGCTGCGTGCTGTAAATGTTTTCAACATTCGGTTATTTCGGTACAATATTAGTAAACGTTTACACGGGGGATCATCTATGAACGGAACCTTTCTGGCGCGGATCAGTCAATATGCTGAAAAGATGAGTGAAGCTGAATTGTATCTGATTCTATATATACGGGAAAATCTCGATACAATCCCTGAATTGTCGATCGTACGATTAAGTGAAGATGCGAATGTTTCCACTGCCACCATTGTTCGTACAATGAAGAAGCTCGGCTATAATGGGTTTACCGATTTTAAGATCCGGCTAAAGGATGAAAATGACCAGAATCCAAATTTTTCAATCATTGAGCAAGTGGATGAAGAAATAAAAGATGCCATTTTGAAGAATGAGCAGGAAGTGATGAGGACCATCGAGATGCTTAATAGCGGATTGATAGAGGATATTGTACAAAAAATTTTGCATAGCAGCCGGGTGATCCTATTTGCTAGGGGATTCTCTGAACTTATAGCAAAGGAGATGGAAGTGAAACTGCAGCTGCTGAACAAGTACGCAGAGCTGCATGATGATCCCAATATCATCCGTACGAAAAGCAAGAGGCTTGAACAAGGGGATTTGGTCATTTTTGTTTCATTGAATGGGTATACGGAAGAGCTGGTGGATGCAGCAAGGAGCTGCCAGCAAAACGAAACAAGTACAATCACCTTGACGTGTAACAAAAATAGTCCGCTTGCCGCACTTGCTGAGTTGACCCTGACCGGCTACAAATCGGAGACATCTTATTTTCCGGATTATGAGGTGAGGTCGAGACTTCCGCTTCAGGTGATTTCGAGAATATTGCTGGATGCATACGCCATCCGGGCAGGAAAGTCCTGATTTTCAGGAGGGAAGAGGTTATGTCATCCTGCAATAAGCTTTTTTTCTTGCATCGTTTCATTCTCGGCGTTATATATGCAGCGGATGGAATGAGGATTTTCTTTCGATCGGGCATGAAAAGCCAAGGCTCATTTCTTTTGCTGTCCAAGCATATCTGCACCATTCCCAGGAGATGACTTGTATAATATGCTGCAGATACAAGAAGGAAAGGAAGTTGCATATGGATTTACAGCTTCAAGATAAATTAGTCGTTGTCACGGGATCAACCGGAGGCATTGGAAAAGGGATTGCGACATCTTTCTTAAGGGAAGGGGCGACCGTGATCATCAACGGACGGAATGAAGCTCGTGTCCAATCAGTAATGGAAGAGCTATCTGCATTCGGGAAGGTACATGGTATTGCAGCCGATCTGTCAGATGGGGAACAGGCCGATGGCTTTATCCGGAAAGTGAAGGAATACGGGGAAGTGGATGTCCTGGTCAATAATATGGGGATCTTTGAGGTGATGGATTTTGCCGATGTGACGGATGAAGAATGGATGCATTATTTCAATATGAATGTCCTCAGCGTCATTCGCCTGTCCCGTGCTATCCTGCCAGACATGCTGGAGCGAAACAGCGGCCGTATCCTTACGGTTTCCAGTGAAGCGGGTGTGAAGCCGCTGCCGCATATGATTCCGTATTCTGTTACTAAATCAGCGCTTATCAGCCTTTCCCGCGGAATGGCGGAGCTGACGAAGGGGACAAATGTGACAGTGAACAGTGTGCTTCCTGGTCCGACATGGACAGAAGGGGTGGAAAGCTATATGAAAGGAGCGGCAAAAGCTGCGGATCAGGAGCTGGATAAGTTCACCGCCGATTATTTCAAGGACAGCGAACCGACTTCATTGATCCAGCGCTATGCGACTGTGGAGGAAGTTGCCGATACGATAGTATTCCTGGCTTCCAAACAAGCTTCTGCGATCAATGGTACCGCTCAGCGTGTAGAGGGCGGCATCATCCGTGCATTGTAAAAAGATGAAGGACTCAGCTCATTGCGGGAGCTGAGTCCTTTTTATAAATATTGTGCCATCCATTTCCTGACATGCTCCAGCAAATCGATTCGATAGGATGGTTTGCCATTTTTCAGCAGACCGTGGTTGGAGTTTGGATATCTGATCAATTTCGTTGTTTTATCCCATCGCTTCAATGCCATGTACAGCTCATCGGCTTGGCTGACTGGACAGCGCAAATCAGCTTCCCCGTGAATGAGAAGCAGCGGTGTCTCCATTGTCTGTACATGCGAAATCGGGGAGCGCTCCCATAATTTTTCGGTATCCTCCCAAACATTCCCCCCGACAATCCCTTCCGCATAAGCTATGCCGATATCACTTGAATTGTAGAAAGACACCCAATTCGAGATGCAGCGCTGGGATACTGCTGCCTTGAAACGGTTTGTGTGCCCGATTATCCAGTTCGTCATCAGTCCGCCGTAGCTGCCTCCGGCTATGCCAAGCCGTGATGCATCCAGATGCGGATATGTTTCAAGGGCATGATCCAGTCCGCTCATTATATCCAGATAATCTCCGTTCCCGAAATCGCTCCGGCACGCATTGGTGAAATCTTGTCCGTATCCGACGCTTCCCCGAGGGTTTACAAATAGGACGGCATACCCTTCGGCAGTGAGCGATTGAAACTCATAGCTGTACATATTGGTGTAAGCAGAATGAGGACCGCCATGGATCTGCAGGACAAGCGGCACCTTTCCATCCGTTATCACTGGAGGATTCATGATCCACCCTTGGACTTTTGTTCCGTCGAAGGAAGAGAACCAGAATTCCTCAGGGATGCTTTGCCATGTGCTGGCATGATAAGCAGTATGATAGGCCGTCAGCTGCTGCTCTTCCATCGTTTCAAGATCCAAAGCATACATCTCGCTAAGACTAGTCGGGGTCAGGGCTGCATACACGATGCGGCGGCCATCCGCACTCAGGGCCATATCGTAAATGTCCTTGTCGCCAGTGCTTACTTGGAACGAGGCATCGTCTGCAAAACGATGGATATGGACCTGCCCTTGCTTGGTGACAAGTGAATAAATAGCGTGACTGGCAGGATGTATCAGTGGTGCTGCGTAGTCGTCGGAGAACTTCGCATCATTAAGTGAAGCGCTTCCTGCATGTATGTCCTCCGTATGAAGCAGCTCCGGAACACCAGCCGCATCCAATCGATAAAGGCGGTTTGCTGTGCCGCTTCCGAATTCTTGGTCGTTGGCAATCAGGATAAAGGCTGCTTCATCAGCCTTATAGGTGAATTTTTGAATGCTCAAGCTGGAATCGGAATGTTTCTCTATCGAGCCGGATGCAATATCGATTATATATAAGTCCTGTATCCGTTCATTCCTCCTGGTGTATATATCATCTCCAGACAGGGAGCCTGCTGTAAAAGCTATCTGCTCGCCATTTGGCAGCCATTGTGCATTTGCGGCATGGAATGGTCCGTCTGTTAACTGCTTTGTCCGTTTATCTTTTACATCATATAAAAATAGGTGGGTATAGCTGCCGCTGTACAAGCCAGTCCCTTCCTGCTTGAAATACACTTGTTCAAACACATGGCCGTTCCTGTTTGTATGTATTTCTTTTTTGGTGTCAGCGTGAACCTTTGCTGTGAAGAATAGACGGGAGCCATCCGGGGACCATCGATAGGAAAGGATGGATTCCGGGAATTCGATCAGCTGTATGGGTTCCCCGTTGTCATCTAGCATCCAGATTGCTTTTTTGTCCTTGCCGCGAAGGAAGGTGAGTCTGTCGCTTGGTGACCAGGAAGGAAGCGTATCGAAGCCTTCACCGGGAATGGTTTCCATCGACCCACGCTTGATTAATGTAATGGCGGTATGGTAGCTGTCCGTTTCTTCATTTATGCTTCGGTCCACAAAAGCTATTGTTCCATCAGGATGCAAATTCAAATTGGAAAGCCAGTGATGCTGCAGTATATCTGCGGGATTCATAAGACGTTTTGCCATGCTGGAAGTCCTCCTTTTTTAGTAACTCCCATTGTAATGGAAAGGAAAGGATTGGAACAATGAAAGCCCTCGCTAAAGAGGGCTGTTTGACTGTTTATTCACTTATGGTGTTGCTGCTGGTGTGAATTGATCATGTCTCCCTGCTTAGGAGAGCGGCGGTTTTTCGAAGTTCCTCTTCCAGTACTTCGAAGTAATCGGACAGGAAGCCTTGGAATTTCTTTGCTATGGGGCTGTGGTATCTCCTGGTTGACCAAGCCAGGCCGATTGTCCGTTCACAGATGGGATCCTGCAGACGGATGACAGGTAAGTGGGCTGTTTTATTGCCCATCAATGATACAGATGGAATGAAGGCGATCCCGAGACCTTTATTGACCAATTCCCCGATGACGCCTGGTTCATCCCCCTCAAAGGCGATATGAGGCTGAAACCCCGCCAGCTGACAATATTTATCGGTCAGATTGCGTATGCCATAGCCCTCATTCATGCTGACGAAGGCTTCATCGCGGAGTTCATAAAGGGAGATATGGCTTTTGGTCCCAAGCCAATGACCTGGAGGGGCTATCAGCAGGATTTCTTCCGTCATGAGCGGCTGCCATTCGATGTCCTCATCCTGGATCGGTACAGAAGAGATGCAGAAATCGAGCTCACCGCTGCGCAGTTTTTCCGTCATTTTCGGCACGGACTGTACGTATTGCTTGAAGTGAACCTGCGGCTCTTCCTCCAGGAAGCTGCTGATCAGATCCGGCAATACCCGGGGTATCGTGACAGACAGCCGGATCGTGTGATCTGTTTTTTGATTCAATGCATGCAGTTCCCGCTCTGCTTCCTGCAGCTCATGAAGGACAGCGTTGACGCGACGGAGGAATATCCTGCCGTTTTCATTCAGCTTGATTTGCCGATTGTATCGCTCAAAAAGCCTTACCCCCAGATCCTCCTCCAATCGGCTGATTGCTTTACTGAGCGAAGGCTGGGCGATATTCAATGCTTTGGCTGCATGTGTCATGTGCTCCAGTTCAGCAACTTTTTTAAAATATTGCAACTGTAATAATTCCACGTTCATCCTTCTTTCGGATAGTTTAAAAGCTATTATTTATAATGATATATATATTATACAATATGCACCTGAGCCGTTATGCTATTTAGATGTTCAATATTTCACAAAGGTAAAGGTGAGGAAATCATGAAAGGAATAAAATTGGGCTTTTTTGACATAAAGCGGATGTGGCAGCATAAACACGGACGTATTGCACTTATTTTCCTGCTGATCATTCCGGTTGTGTATGCTGCACTGTTCCTTGGCGGCTATTGGGATCCATACGGTCATATCGAAGACTTGCCGGTGGCAGTCGTCAATCAGGATGAAGGTGCCAGCATGGATGGCGAAGAAATGCATGCCGGGGATGATTTCATCAAGGAATTGAAGAAGAGCAAGGCGCTGGACTTCGATTTTGTATCAGACGAGAAGGCAGAAGAAGGATTGGATGATGGTAAGTATTATATGAAAGTGACCATCCCGAAAGACTTCTCCGAAAAGGTAACGACGCTGATGGACGAAAAACCAAAACAAGCGGAGCTTACGTATGAAGTCAATCCGGGTAAAAACTTCGTGGCAGCGCAAATCAGTTCTTCGGCAATGGAGGAAATGAAATCCAAGCTCGCCAGCAGCATTACGAAATCATATGCTGACAGTGTGTTCACCAGCTTCCATGAAGTGGCTGAAGGGCTGCAGGATGCCGGTGATGGAGCTGGCGATCTGCACAAAGGTATCACGGATGAACAGAACGGATTGAAGGATCTGCAAAATGGGATCGGTGATGTGAATGGTGGTGCCTCCGACTTGGCGGATGGTGCGGATAAGCTGGCTGCTGCCCAAGGTAAACTGTCGGATGGGATCGGCAGCCTGCATACAGGTGCATCTGATTTAGCGAGCGGGCTTGGTCAGTTGGATGATGGAGCAGCGTCACTGAAATCCAATACGGATAAAATTGCAGATGGCCTGGCAGACTGGGACAAGCAAAGCAAGGAACTATCAGAAAGTCAGGATAGCTTCACATCTGGTTCCCAGGATTTGAGTAAACTGGTTGCCTCCTATATGAAAGAGCATCCGGAACTCAAGGATGATAAGACATTCCAGCAAATAGCAGCAGCGTCTGAACAGCTGGCGGATTCATCTGCAAAACTGGCGGATGGTCAAAAGCAGCTTGGAGAAGGTGCGGAGAAGCTGGCATCAAGCGAAGAAAAGATTGCGGATGGAATGGATGATTTCAGTGAAAAATTCGGCTCCGCGGTCAGCGGGGCCAATGAGCTTGCCAGCGGCGCTGCCGATTTGGACAGTGGTTTTGCTGATTACACCACAGGCTTTGGATCACTTCAGAGCGGAGCAGCCGAACTTGCTTCCGGAACGGATAAACTGTCGGATGGAGCGACGCAGCTGGATGATGGTATGACGAAGCTTTCCGACGGTTCGGATGAGCTTGCGACAAGCCTGCAGGATGCTGCTGACAAAACTGCAGATATCAAGTCCAGTGATGCGCTGACGACGATGTTTGCCGACCCGGTCAAGCTGACAGAGAAACAGCTGTCGGATGTACCGAATTACGGTGTCGGTATTGCGCCATACTTCTTATCGCTTGCTTTGTTCGTTGGAGGCTTGATGGCAGCCAATATCCTGCCGCTCGGCAGAAGACAGGATATGCAAGTATCCGGTACGGCGCAATTCTTCAGTAAACTGACATTGGTTTATGTCGTGGCTATCATTCAAGCAGTCATACTCGACTTGATCTTCCTATTCGGATTCCAAGTCGATGTGCAGAGTGTGCCGTTATTTATCCTGTCCAGCATCATTGTGTCCATGACGGTCATGACGATCATCCTTACACTCGTGACGCTGTTCGGGAACTTAGGGAAACTATTGGCCATTGTATTGCTGGTGGTCCAGCTTGCAACATGCGGCGGGACATTCCCGGGCGAACTGACCATTTCCGCTTTGGCATCAGTGGGCAAATACTTGCCGATGGCGCATTCCTTGCACAGTTTGCAGGAGGCAATTACACTCGGCGACTGGTCGGTGCTCGGTCATCAATTGGTCGATTTATTGATCTATCTGGTTGTCGTCGGTGTCATCGGATGGATTGTATCCTATTTGCAGCACAGACCTAAAAAAGATACAGAGCTGGAAGCAGCTTGATGAAAGGGCCTGCCCTTTAAGGACAGGTCCTTTTCCTGAATAATATTGAAAGCGGTTGCATAGACGGTGATACCATCATATAATGTAAGGAGAGCGTACAATTGCATCATACCTATTGAAGGTTGTTACTGATTAGATCAGGCAAAACTTCAACATCCGATGAGAGCGGCTATCCTTAGCCTTTGATTCGTTTGTTGGAGTTTTTTCTTTTTTCGGAAGGGGGTAGACATGGAGATACATCGCGTGATCAATAACAATATTGTCGTAAGTGAAGATTCCCAAGGAGATGAAGTCATCCTGATCGGAAAAGGGCTTGCATTCGGATTGAAACGAGGCGATCCAATTCAAGAGAAGAGAGTGGAAAAAAGGTTCTATCTTGAAGATAAGGGGCTGTATGCGAAATTCAAGAAAATGCTGCAGGAAGTATCGCTGGAAGAAATGCATATTGCGGACGATATTATCAGTATGGCGCGCCGGCAACTGAAGCGAGAATTCAGTGAGAGTATCTATATATCCTTGCCGGATCACATCCACGCAGCCATCAAGCGTCATCATGATGGAATCCAACTGCAAAATGGTCTGCTGTGGGAAATCAAACGAATGTATAAGGAAGAATTCCGTATTGCAGAAAAAGCTGTGGCTTATATCAACGATCAATTCGGGGTCGATTTGGGAGAAGATGAAATGGGGTTCATCGCCTTCCATTTTGTCAGTGCCGAGTTAAATAGTGAAATGAACGCAATAACGAAGATTACCAGATGCATGAAAGAGATCATGAACTTAGTCACCTATAATCTTCAAGTTTGTATCGATGATAATTCCATGAATGGGTTCCGGTTTATGACGCATCTCAAATTCTTTGCCCATCGTGTCGTGAATAAGGAACCTCCTGAGATACGGGAAGATACGGTACTTTATGACATCATCCGGGAGAAATATCGCAAGGCATTTCAAGTGGCACTAAAGATAAAGGATTATATCATCAATCAGTACAACTATGAAATCAGTGATATTGAAGTCACGTATTTGACGGTGCATCTTCAAAGGTTTTTGGAAAGGAAAACTGAATGATGGTTTCTAAGCTCGTTACTTTTCGGGAGGCCAGACTTAGATTGTGGCAATGCTTTATTTTGCTATGATCTGAGTCTTTTTTATTTCAATGGAGGTGTGAAAATGGATAAGAAGAAATTGGCTGCGGCCATATTGGAGCAAGTGGGCGGTGAAAGGAATATAAAAGATGTGTACCATTGTGCAACAAGACTGCGCTTTACATTGCAGGATCGTTCTGCAGCTGACAAGTCAGTGATAGAATCGATGCCGGGCGTCGTAACGGTTGTGGAAAGCGGGGGTATGTTCCAGGTCGTCATAGGAAATGACGTGAGTGATGTCTACGATGAACTGCTCCAGATTACTTCTTTGTCCGCTTCTTCGGCGGACGGTGCAGCTGAACAGCAGAAAGGGAATCTATTCAACCGTTTTGTGGATCTTATCTCCGGTATTTTCAGTCCGCTATTGGGTGTATTGGCAGCCTCCGGACTGCTCAAAGGCCTGAATGCTGTACTGGTCAGTTTCGGCTGGATTGATCAGCAAGGCGGGACATATAAGGTGCTGCATGCTGCTGGAGACAGTTTCTTCTATTTCCTGCCCATTTTCCTGGCCTTTACGGCAGCAAGAAAGTTCAAGGTTAATCAATTCTTGGCTGTCGCTTTGGCAGGGGCATTGATATACCCTGATCTAGCCGCAGCCTTCAAGGAAGGCATCTCTGTCGATTTCATGTCTATTCCGGTTGTCCTTGCCCAATATAGCAGCACGGTCATACCGATCATCTTAGCTGTATGGGTATTATCATATGCAGAGGGCTTTTTCAAAAAACTATTCCATGAGAGTGTCAGGAATTTACTTACGCCATTTTTCTGCTTGGTCATCATGGTACCTCTGACATTGCTTGTGGTAGGCCCGATTGCCACATTCGCAAGCAGCTCGATAGCAGCAGGTTATCTGGCTGTTTATACAATCAGCCCCATCATCTCAGGTTTGATCATGGGTGCCATGTGGCAGGTATTGGTCATCTTCGGACTGCACTGGGGATTGGTCCCCGTCATGCTGAATAATATTTCCGTATACGGCAGGGATACATTAAGTGCCATGACAGGTCCTGCTGTTGCAGCCCAAGCAGGAGCTGCGCTGGGGGTATTCCTGAAAACGAGGAACAAAGGCATGAAGGCTTTGTCTTTACCTGCATTCGTCACTGGTTTATTCGGTATAACCGAGCCAGCTGTCTATGGGGTGACCTTGAAACTGAAACGACCTTTCCTCTTGGCATGTATAGCCGGGGCGATTGGCGGAGGTATCTCAAGTGCATTCGGAGCAAGTGCGATTGCAACTGCAACGAAAAGTATCCTTACGTTTCCGATCTTTGTAGGTCCGGGATTCATCGGTTATGTACTGGGCTATTTTGTTGCGTTAATTCTTGCATGTATCCTGACTTACCTATTCGGCTTCAAGGAAGAGGCGGATCCAGTAAGAGAAAAGCACAGACAGGAAGAAGCTCCGGGCAATAAGGATGGGAAAAAGGGAGAAGTTGTGGTGAGTCCGATGACTGGGGAAGTAGTGAAACTAGCCGAGGTGAAGGATCCAGCGTTCGCTTCAGGGGGGATGGGGCAAGGGATTGCTTTGATTCCGTCTGAAGGGAGATTATATGCACCGATTGATGGCAAAGTGGAAATGGCTTTTCCGACAAAGCATGCCTATGGCCTTAGGACGGCTGATGGAGGGGAAGTGCTGATACACATTGGGTTGGATACCGTGAAGCTTGGAGGAGAAGGATTCACATCTTATGTGGATACAGGCGACAGCGTGACGAAAGGGGATTTGATTGCGGAATTCGATTTGGATACCCTGCGGAAAAAAGGCTTCGATTGCACGACACTCATGGTCATTACGAATGCTTTGCATTATAAAGAAGTCATACCTGAAACCAAAAAGTACCTGAATTCTGGAGAAGCAGCTATAACCTTGGTTGAAAATAGGGATACAGATTTAAAGAAGGGAATATCGTGATAGATTTAACCCAGGCTCGCCTTAAAAGGCGGGCTTTTTCCATTGACACCGTATGATAGACTGTAAACAGCAAATCGAAAGTAAAGGATAGAGCGCATGCAGATTGATAAACCGAAATTGGCGATGGAATTGCCGGAGAAAAGGATGCACGATATTTTCTTTGAAGAAGAACCGGAATTGGAAATGTGTCAGGTGCAGCAAGCTGATTTTTCGAATGAATCCGTATATCGGCTGCGATTGTCGAAGGCAGTGATTCGCAATAGCCGTTTCAACAATACCGATTTTACCGGAATGGATCTGCTGGATGTCCGGTTTGAGAATTGCGATTTTTCCAATGTGAATATGAGCAAGTCTTCGATTCACCGCGTGGAGTTCCGAGGCTGTAAGATGCTGGGCGCAGATTTGACGGAGTCGAGCTTAGGCAATGTTGCTTTCGAGGATTCATTGGTGAATCTTGTATCTTTCGGCAGGTCCAAGATGGAGAAAGTGATCTTTTCCTCCTGCGGACTGCAAGGGGCGGACTTTTATGCCAATCGGTTGAAAAGGGTGGAATTCATTGACTGTGATTTGAATGAGGCCAATTTTGAACAGACTTCACTAAAAGGCATCGATCTTAGTACGAGTACTTTCCAGCAGCTGATTGTGTCGCTCGAGGATCTGAAAGGCTGCATCGTTTCTCCTCATCAGGCGATTCAATTCGCATCATTGATCGGACTTGTGATCAAGTAAAAAGCTTCCCGGGCGGGAAGCTTTTTAGCTGGCGGGCTGTAACGTGCTTTTGGCGGTGACCAGACGCAGAATATAAAGCATTACGATGGCTGCATACAGGAAGAGCCAGACGTTCAGGATGCCATGGATAATTGCCATACCAAGGAATCCGGCTGCCAGTACGTAATAGGACATCGGCAATATCGCTTTCCGGATGAGCGACCCTTCCCTGCCCGCCAATCCTACAGTGGCAGAAGCGGCAACGATGTTGTGGACGCAAATCATATTGCCGGCAGCCCCGCCCACTGCCTGCAGGGCGACAACTGTTCCTGCCTGGTGGATATCCAGACCGATATTGCCTGCGGCTCCGAATTGGAACAGGGAAAACATCATATTGCTGAATGTGTTGCTGCCTGCAATGAAGGCTCCCAATGCCCCCACAGTCGGTGCAGCGATCGGCCATAGACTTCCGGTGAGCATAGCAACGGATTCTGCAAGTATGAGCGGCATATTTTGTCCGGCAAGTGATTCCGTGGCAGCGTTCACTTTGTCAGCGCCTAATGAGGTATGAAGGAAAATCTTTATCATCGGTACGGCGAACAGCAGTGCGATCCCGGCGCTGGCGGCTGTTTTAAACGAATCCTTCCAGGCATTCCTGTATGCATCCAACTTCATTCGATGCAAGAAGAACGTCATGACAGAGACAACGATGAATAAGAACCCAGGTAAATATAGCGGAGTGGAGGTGGTTGTTATTCCCGATCCGAAAGTGTCCGTGAAAACGATCTTCCACGATTCCAGTAACTGCTTGAATGGATCGAAAGAACGGGATAATACAAGTATACCAGCGACCAAAACATACGGAAGCCAGGACATCCACATAGGGATGGTGCGTACAGGTCTTTCCTCTGTCGGGACTAGATTGAGTTTGCCGATCCATTCGTCTTCCCATTGATTTTGCTCTGGGAAATCGAAGGTTTGATCCTTTGGCATAAACCAGCCTTGGCGTGCTGCAGGTATAACGATCAGTAAGGCGATGAGCGCACCAAGCAAGGAAGGAAATTCTGGTCCGAGCAGTATACCGATCAAATAATACGGGATGGTAAAAGCAAAACCGGCAAACAAAGCGAACTTCCACGCTCGCAGTCCTTCCAAAAAGGACTTGTTGGGACCGAAGAAACGCGTAAGGCAGGCGGAGACGAAAAGCGGAATGATCGATCCGACTATAGCATGGACCAGCACCACATTTGATGTTATGTAAAGCAAATATTCAAAGTAGCTCATATCGGTTTGCTGCAAGCCGGACAGGACCGTTTGCTGATCAGTCAGTCCTGTATTGACTCCGATAAGAATCGGTGTTCCGACAGCGCCGAATGATACTGGTGTGCTTTGAATGATCAAGGAAACAAGAACGGCTGCCATGGCAGGAAATCCTACAGCGACAAGCAGCGGCGCGGCAATGGCAGCAGCTGTCCCATAGCCAGCTGCCCCTTCGATGAAGCATCCGAACAGCCATGCAATAAGGATGGCCTGGATACGCCGATCAGGCGAAATGGTCATGAAGCCGCGGCGGATTGTGTGGATGGCACCGGATTCCTTCACCGTATTCAGCAGCAGAACAGCACCGAATACGATAAAGATGACTTCAAGAGCAGTGATCAGGCCATTGAAAGCGGCACCTGCCACCACGTTGGTTTTGGTCCCCCAAACGAAAACGGCAATCATTGCTGTTACGGCAAGTGCAACCGGCATAGCCCGGCTGGCAGGCCAGTTTAAGATAACGAGAAATAATAAGATCGTCATGATTGGCACTAAAGCGATCAATGATAATGTTAATAAACTCATCGTCCTTTCCATCCCCTTTTAGTAAGCGTTTTCAAAATAATGCAAAAGCATGGTCATCTGATGACCTGTTTACATTATAAAGCGGAATTTTTTGAAAATGCAATGAAAATTTGGGAAATTTCCGTTTATAATGAGGGGGAGGTGGGAACCCAATGAAATACAAACAAATCAAACCCAAAAAAATATATGAACAAGTAGCCGATGAGCTGCTTTCGATGATACGGAATGGCAATCTTAAGCCGGGGGAGAAATTGGCAAGCGTCACGCAGCTTGCTGAGAACTTTCAAGTCGGCCGCTCCGCAATCAGGGAAGCACTGGCAACCCTGCGGGCAATGGGCTTGGTCGAAATGAAGCAGGGCGAAGGCACTTACGTGAAAGCATTCGAACCAGAGGGAATCGTTTACCCGCTTCAGCATGCACTGCTTATGAGCGGAGAAGACCGGGCAGAACTTATGGAAGTGCGGCATATACTGGAAACAGGTATTGCCGCTTCAGCAGCACTGACCCGTTCAGATGAAGATTTGGCACAGATGGAACAAGCGCTCGCAGAGATGAAGGAATTCGCAGGTGATCCGGAAAAAGGAGAGAAAGCAGACCTTGCTTTCCATATGACGATTGCCCATGCGGCCAAAAATAAACTGCTTCTGCGTCTCATGCACCATGTATCGGATTTGACAGGGGAATCCATGCGGGAAACGAGACAGATTTGCCTGTTTGGTGAAAAAGCAGCTCCCGAGGAATTGAACAAGCAGCATGAAGCGATACTGCACGCTATCCGTTTGCAGCAGCCTGAACAAGCAAGACTGGAAATGATGAGACATTTGGAATATGTAGAAGGAGTGATCCGTGCCTATATGGATTAGGATAAGCCGCCGACCGAGGCGGCTTTTTCCTTATATGCAGGTATTGGAAAATGAAAGCGGTTGTAGTATGATGGAATCAGATATCATTCAGGTCATCTGATGACCTTACTTGTGAGGTGGCAGCATGAAGGTTACATTATTTGCGACATGTATTGTGGATATGTTCCAATCCGATGTCGGGAAGGCGACGGTGGAGCTTTTGGAAAGGCTGGGCTGTGAGATTGTATTTCCGACAGGACAGGTGTGCTGCGGGCAGCCGGCATACAACTCCGGTTATGTGGAAGATGCCAAGAAAGCGATGAAGAAGATGATTGCGACATTTGAGGATGCCGAGGTCATTGTCACACCATCAGGCTCCTGTGCCACGATGTTCAAGGATTACCAGCATGTTTTCCGGGATGATCCCAAATGGCGCCCCCGGGCAGAACGGCTGGCCGAAAAGACATACGAACTGACAGAATTCATCGTGGATGTCCTGAAAATAGAGGATGTCGGGGCGAAGCTTGAAGGGGTGGCTACTTACCATCCATCCTGTCATATGACAAGGCTGCTTGGAGTGAAGGATGCACCGATGAAGCTTCTTTCGCATGTAGAGGGCTTGGAAATGCAACCGCTTCCCAATGCGCAGAATTGCTGCGGATTCGGCGGGACGTTTTCCGTTAAGATGGGGAATATTTCTGAACAAATGGTCGATGAGAAAGTGGATTCCGTGACGGAGACGAAGGCAAGCTATCTGATTGGGGCGGATGGCGGCTGTCTGCTGAATATTGGAGGCAGGATGCAGCGCCGCGGCAAGCCTGTCAAGGTGATGCATATCGCTGAAGTGCTAAACAGTCGGTGAGGGGGAACAACCATGGCGATGAAGATTGGGAATGAAAAATTCAAGGAAAATGTGAACAAGCAAATGGAAGATACATTCATGCGCGGAGCAGTCGCCGGAGCGCAGGAACGTCTTCGGACGAGAAGGCTGGATGCAGCAGAGGAGCTGGGGAACTGGGAAGAATGGCGTTCCCACGGGGAAGAGATACGTCAGCATACCCTCGATCATCTGGACTACTACTTGCAGGAGCTTGCTGAAAATCTGCAGAAGCGCGGCGGGCATGTTTTTTTTGCCGCTACTGCGGAAGAAGCGAATGACTATGTGAAAGGTATCGTGAAAGAAAAAAGGGCCCAAAAGATCTTGAAGGCGAAGTCGATGGTCACGGAGGAGATCGGATTGAATGCTGTCTTGGAACAGGAAGGCTGCGATGTCATCGAAACAGATCTGGGCGAATACATCCTGCAGCTGGACGACCATGATCCGCCTTCGCATATCGTCACACCGGCACTCCATAAAAACAAAGAGCAGATCAAGGATGTCTTTACCGAGAAGCTGGAGTACAAACTGACTTCCAAGCCGGAGGAGCTGGCTCTGCATGCCAGGGAAAAATTGCGTCAGGAATTCCTGCAGGCAGACATCGGCATTACAGGATGCAATTTTGCCATAGCCGAATCTGGTTCGGTTGGTTTGGTCACGAATGAAGGGAACGCTGGCATGGTTTCCGACTTACCGGATACGCAAATCTGTGTCATGGGGATGGAGCGCATCGTACCGACCTTTGAAGAATTTGAAGTGCTCGTGGGACTGCTTACAAGAAGTGCCGTCGGGCAAAAGCTGACCAGTTATATCACCGCTTTGACAGGTCCGCGGACAGCGGGGGAAGCCGATGGCCCATCCGAGTTCCACCTGGTCATCGTTGATAATGGGCGTTCCGGTATCCTAGGGACCGAATTCCAGTCTGTCCTGCAATGTATCCGATGTGCAGCATGTATCAATGTCTGTCCGGTGTACCGCCACATCGGCGGACACTCCTATAACTCGATATACCCTGGTCCGATCGGGGCAGTGCTGACACCGCTGCTGGGCGGATATGATGATTTCAAGGAACTGCCGTATGCATCGACACTCTGTGCAGCCTGTACGGATGCTTGTCCGGTCAAAATCCCATTGCATCAGCTGCTTCATCGCCATCGGCAAGTGATTGTCGAAAGGGAAGGGCGTGCACCGATTTCCGAGAAGATGGCCATGAAGGCATTTGGTATAGGAGCTTCCTCCAATCCGCTTTATGCAGCTGGATCAAAAATGGCAAGCTCGGTCATGAAGCCTTTTACAAAGGATGAGACCATTTCGAAAGGGCCGGGACCGCTGAAGGCTTGGACCGAAATTCGTGATTTGCCGGCTCCGAACAAAGAGCGTTTCCGTGATTGGTTCAAGGAGCACGAAAAGGAGCGTGACAAAGCATGATACAGAATCAGGCCAGCTTTCTTGCGAATGTGGCCAGCCGTCTGGGCCGAACAAAGGTGCTGATGGAAAAGCCGGCGCGGAATTGGAATTATCGCCCGCAGGATAAGACATTGACTGATAAAACCCCGGATGAGCTAGTGGAGATACTTCGCGATCAATGCCGGCTTATCCATACCGAATTTATCGAGACTGATTCGGCTGCCTTGCCGAATGTGCTGGCAGATACTATAGCAGCCTATGGCGGGGGCCCGTTGGCCATTTGGCAAGACCCACGCTATGAAGCATTTGGTTTGCGTGAACAGCTCCGATCGTGGCCCGAACAAGGAATCGATGTGCATGAATGGGATCCTGCCATTGGATATGACAACATCGGTATTGTGGAGAAAGCCAATATCGGTATTACATTCAGTGATATCACGCTGGCTGAGTCCGGAACGGTCGTGCTGTTTTCGGGGGAAGGCAAAGGCCGCACGGTGAGCTTGCTGCCGCATAAATATATCGCCCTGGTACCGAAAAGCACCATCGTTCCCCGGATGACCCAGGCAGCGCAGCAAATATCCAAGCAAGTACAAAAAGGAGAGACCATTGCATCCTGTATTAACTTCATCACCGGACCAAGCAACTCGGCTGATATCGAAATGAATCTGGTTGTCGGCGTGCATGGCCCTGTGAAGGCTGCTTATATCGTGATAGAAGATAAATAGATGGCTCGGGGAAAAACACCGGGATCAATGTATATCTTAACTGTTGCTTCAAACCGCCAGTTGTAAAAATGTTTCGTTTAAAGAAATTCCAAAAGAGAATGATTATTTAAAAAATGGATTGACATTCAATTGGAAAACCCATAACATGGTAATCAAATCTAACAACTACATACTTGATTTATTCTTATCCAGAGAGATCGAGGGATCAGGCCCTATGACGTCTCGGCAACGGGTTTATCGTAAATACCGTGCCAATTCCTGCAAACACAGCTGTGTTTGGAAGATGAGAATGAGGAAGTTTCATAATGAAGCCCTCTTTTTCTGGATAAGAAAAAGAGGGCTTTTTGTGTAGCGAGGGGGAATAGAGTTGATTACGTTCAAGAATGTATCAAAGACCTTCACAATCGGAAAACGGGAAGTGCACGCCGTACGCAATGTGAACCTGACGATAGAGCAAGGGGAGATTTTCGGCATCATCGGCTTCAGCGGAGCCGGTAAGAGCACATTGCTGAGATTGGTCAATGTGCTGGAAAATCCTACTGCTGGTGCTGTAGAGGTGCAGGGGGTAGATTTAGCCAAATTGCCCCCTAGGGAAGTCCGGAAGGTGCGCAGGAGAATCGGGATGATCTTTCAGAATTTCAATCTGCTAACCTCGCGTACTGTTGCTGGTAATATTGCATATCCTCTGAAACTGGCCAAAATGCCGCGAGCAAAAATAAAAGAACGGGTGGATGAACTGTTGCGCTTCGTCGGCCTTTCGGATAAAGCGAAGAATTATCCAGAGCAGCTCTCTGGAGGGCAGAAGCAGCGGGTTGGAATTGCCAGGGCGCTGGCTACTTCCCCGGATATCCTGATATGTGATGAAGCGACTTCGGCTCTGGATCCGGATACGACAGGAGAGATTCTGCGTCTGTTGAAGAAAGTGAACAAGGAATTGGGCATTACGATTCTGCTGATAACACACGAAATGCACGTGATTCAGGCAATCTGTGACAAGGTTGCTGTCATG
Source organism: Terribacillus sp. 7520-G (assembly GCF_002271665.1). Classification (NCBI taxonomy): domain Bacteria; kingdom Bacillati; phylum Bacillota; class Bacilli; order Caryophanales; family Bacillaceae; genus Terribacillus; species Terribacillus sp. 7520-G. Next base: position 87,426 of record NZ_NQFP01000029.1, read on the forward strand.
GAGGAAGGGGAGGTCATCGAAACGGGCGGAGTATTCGATACATTCACAGATCCTATTCACCAGACAACGAAGCGTTTTATCCGTTCCATACAGCAGGATCTCCCGTCTCCTTCCCTATTGGATGAATGGCGTCAAAAAGGCGGGAAGAAGCTGTATCGGATCATTTTCAAGGGAGAGGTGGCGAGTGACCCGGTATTATCCAGGGTAACGAGGAAGCATGATATCGATGTGAATATTGTGTATGGTTCCGTACAGGAGATACAAGAGAAATTCTATGGGAATCTGCTTGTGAGCTTCCAAGGAGACGAAGAAAGAACGGTCAGCGCAGTAAAGGAACTGGATGATATCGTTCAGATCGAGGAGGTAGAAGTGGCATGGGGGTAGATTGGCAGACATTCTGGCCGCGCATTGTCGAAGCGACCGGCCAGACAATCTTGATGGTGGCTGTCACGTTGGTGATAGGTTCTGTATTCGGCATCATTATCGGACTTTTACTTTTTGTCACACGAAAAGGGAATATACTGGAAAATGCGATTTTGTTTCAAATCATCAATTTCTTAATCAATATCATTCGGCCGATTCCATTCATCATCTTTTTAGTGGCTATCAGTCCGCTGACCAGAGAAGTGGTAGGGACGACAATCGGCACATGGGCAGCAATCTTCCCGATGAGTATAGCAGCAGCCTTCAGCATCGCACGAGTTGTTGAAAATAACTTCATCAGCATCGATCCGGGTGTCATTGAGGCCGCAAAAGCGATGGGCGCCAGTCCGCTCCAGATTATTTATACCATCTTGATCCCGGAAGCGCTTGGTCCGCTGGTTCTTGGATTGACGTTCATTACCATCAGCTTGATTGATTTCTCTGCGATGGCAGGAACAGTTGGAGGGGGCGGTCTCGGGCATGTGGCAATGACCTATGGATATCAGCGGTTCGATACAAGCGTCATGGTTGTTACCGTCGTTATATTGATTGTACTTGTCCAGCTGGCCCAGTGGATCGGCAATACACTTTCAAGAAGGATATTAAGGAGATGAAGAAAATGAAAAAAACATTACTTGGCATTATTTCCTTCGTTTTTGTGTTTGTTCTAGCGGCTTGCGGCAGCAGTTCAGCTGACGGCAGCCAGACCGTTAAAATTGGTGTTACAGGATCGGATGGAGACCAATGGCCAATCCTGAAGGAGAAGGCAAAGGAAGAGGGAATCAATATCGAGCTAGTCGAATTCTCGGACTATACGTTGCCGAACCAAGCATTGGCCAATGGCGAGATAGACATGAACTCCTTCCAGCACATTGCTTTCCTGAGTCAATATGCCAAAGAACATGGCGATACGATTGTCCCGATAGGCTCAACAGTAATAGCCCCGATCGGAGCTTACTCAGAGAAAATCGATAGCCTGGATGAGTTAAAGGAAGGCGATAAAGTAGCCATTCCGGATGACCCATCCAATCAGGCTAGATCGCTTCGGGCTTTGGAAGCTGCGGGTGTCATCAAACTGGCAGACGATTTCGGCCAGTTCGGTGATCCTTCCAAGATTGCAGAGAATCCGAAAAACATTGAAATTGTACCTGTTGTTGCACAGCAGACCCCCCGTGTATTGCCGGATGTAGCTGCATCCTTCATCAATAATGGTGTTGCAGGCCAAGCAGGCTTGAATCCAAAAGAAGATCCGATTTATCTGGAAAATGCCAACGATGACAGCATTACACCATTTGTGAATGTATTTGCGGTAAGGAAAGAAGACGAGAACAATGAGATATATCAGAAAATCGCTGCATTGTATCAGGATGAAGAAGTGAAAAAAGCTGTAGAGAATGATACGAATGGCGGTTCCATAGTTGTGGATGTACCAAAAGAAGAACTGCAGGAGCATTTGAAACGTCTTCAGGAGGAGGAATGAGCGATGGGAAAAGCTGTGACGGCTATGAGCCGAATTTCATGGCATCTTGAGGAGAATGGAGAAAAGTATATCCAAACAAGCCAGGCAATCCATGCAAAGCCGGAGCTTGGCAATCAGGAATTTTTCGCCAGTGAAACGCTCGCTTGTTTGCTGGAAGAGGCGGGATTTCAAGTGGATAAGGGGGTGGCTGGGCACGAAACTGCATTTTATGCGCTGAAAGATAGCGGGAAACCAGGACCACGGATCGCTTTTCTTGCCGAGTATGATGCGCTGCCTGGGATCGGGCATGCTTGCGGTCATAATATCATTGGTACTGCCAGTACAGCAGCTGGTATTGCCCTGGCGGAAACATTGGATCAAATAGGCGGAAGTGTAGCCGTCCTCGGTACCCCGGCTGAGGAAGGCGGTCCCAATGGAAGTGCCAAAGGCAGCTTTGTCAAGCATGGTCTGCTGAAGGGAATCGATGCTGCCTTGATCATACATCCTTCTGGACGAACAAGTGTCACTGGGGAGTTCCTTGCCGTAGATCCGCTTGATTTCCATTTCTACGGAAAATCAGCTCATGCCTCCGGTTCCCCTGAAAAAGGTGTCAATGCTTTGGATGCTGTCATTCAGCTTTTTAATGGTATCAATGCATTGCGGCAGCATCTCCCGCAGGATGTCCGCGTGCATGGAATCATCCCGAACGGCGGGGATGCGCCGAATATCGTTCCGGAATATGCGTCGGCACGCTTTTTCATCCGGGCAGAAACATGGAGTAAAGCACAAGCAGTTTCACAAAAAGTGAAAAATATTGCCCAGGGGGCTGCATTAGCCACCGGAGCCACTGTCAAGATAGAAAGATTTCAAAATGAAGTGAAGGATTTTGTTTTGAATCCAGTGTTGGATCAATTGCTGAAGGAAGAGCTGGAAAATGCCGGCGAATATGTACATGTGAAAAAAGGTAAGGGACGCGGCTCAACGGATACAGGTAATATTAGCTATGAGGTCCCGGCGGCGCATCCTTATATCCAAATCGGACCGGAAGATCTAATTGGTCATACGGAAGAATTCCGTGAAGCAGCTCGCTCAGCGCGCGGTGATGCAGCAGTATTGAAAGGGGCCAAAGTCTTGGCGCATGCAGGTTACCGATTATTGACAGACAAGGAGCTGCTGCAGCAAGCCAAGACAGTATTCGAAGAGAGTAAGGCTGAAAAAGTGATGGGGTAAGTGGTCTATGACGCAAAAGTGTTTCGGTTAGATGAAAAACCCGAACTGTTACGTGAATCTTCAGCCGCAGATTTGCGTGAGTTCGGGTTTTTGACGATACGATTCCATTTCCAATCGATTTCATTCATTTCATCAACTCCTGCTTTTCGTTATATGATTGGTTGGGTGAATTACCAACCAATTGGATGAGGACATGCGATTCAATGTCCTATATGCTAAGTTAGGGAGGAGAGAGATGATGGAGCCGATCATACATGGAATCATTCTTGCTTTCGGGCTTATTTTGCCCCTTGGAGCTCAAAATGTGTTCTTATTCAATCAAGGTATCATTCAAAAAAGGATGATTCATACGCTTCCGGCAGTAATTACAGCTGGAATGGCCGATACAATCATGATTTCCATGGCAGTCGCTGGTGTTTCGGTGCTTGTGTGGACAATACCTTGGATCCAGACAGTGCTTTATGGAATTGGGTTCTGCTTTTTGACTTATATAGGATGGGGACTTTGGAAATCAGTTCCGGATACCGTACAAGCGGGTGAAGAAAGCTTCCCCCCACGAAAGCAAATCATTTTCGCTGCATCTGTATCCTTGCTGAATCCTCATGCCATATTGGATATTGTCGGAGTTATCGGGACAAGCTCCCTGGCGTATTCGGGTCCGGAGAAATGGAGCTTTTCGATGGCATGCATAGCCGTTTCCTGGATTTGGTTCTTCGGCTTGGCAGCTGCGGGGAGACTTATCGGAAGTTTGGTTGCACAAGGGAAACTGCTGCTGATTCTGAATCGTATCTCAGCACTGTTGATATGGTCCATGGCGGTGTTTATGCTAATCCGTCTGAGCAGATTGTTATAGCAATACCTCTGCCGCTAGGCAGGGGATTTTTTTATGTGAAATCCTGCTTTTCCTTTCGATATGCTTTCCATGCCGTCTTTGCGGCAGCATAGCCATAAAAGTACCTCCCTGAAAAAACAGCAATCAAATCATGCATGAGGATGACTGTGAAAACCAAGAGATTGCAGGATACTGCCTTGGTAGGCAGGAGCGGTTTAAGGATAAGTGTTGCGGGAATGCCATCATTGAATCCCAGAATTTTGATTGGATAGTAGATTCTTTTCTCCTTAGTTAATTGAAATGACATTGGTGAATTATGGCTGAGTGGTTGCGGTGTGCAAGCACTGAATAATTTTGTCATACATATATTTACAGAACATTCCTAATAAAAACTTCTTGAATGTTGCACAATTCAGTATTATACTAACCAGTATTGTGTCAGAAAATCTGACGGGAATTTATATTAAACTCAATATTTTGCTATTTATCAGACTATTCCAATAGTTAGTGGAGGTTTTTTTGTGTCAAAGAAAGTACCAGGTTCATTTACGATCATCCTTGGTTTGATGCTCTTTGCTTTGTTTTTCGGAGCGGGGAATTTGATCTTCCCGCCGATGCTTGGGCAGCAAGCTGGTGAAAATATATGGATTGCCAATGCAGGGTTCCTTGTGACAGGCGTCGGCTTCCCGCTGATTGCAATCATCGCCTTCGTTTTTTCAGGCGAGAAGGATCTTATGTCCTTATCCAGCAGGGTGCACCCGGTATTCGGAATGGTTTATACGGTTATTCTGTATCTTGCAATCGGACCGTTTTTCGCGATACCGCGAGCAGGGAATGTATCATATGAAATAGGTTTGAAACCATTCTTGCCTTCTGAACCGGGACCGCTGCCACTCATCTTGTTCTCGCTCCTGTTCTTTGTGATCACGTGTCTATTGTCGCTGAATCCTTCCAAAATCATCGATGTCATCGGTAAGTTCCTGACACCGATCAAGCTGGCTTTTATCGGCTTGCTGGTCATCGTGGCGATTGTGTTCCCGATCGGGAAATTCCAGGCACCTCAAAGTGACTATACGGCACATGCTTTCTTTAAGGGTTTCCAGGAGGGCTATTTGACATTGGACGCGCTGGTTGCCTGTGTATTCGGGATCATCATCGTCAATGCTTTAAAGGATAAAGGAATCACAAACAAAGGCTCTGTCATGAAAGTTTGTTTGATGGCAACAGGGATTGCCGCAGTGGTACTGGCAGTGATTTATACAGCACTGTCCTTCATGGGAGCTTCAAGTGTGAGTGAGCTGGGCTATTTAAGCAATGGCGCCGAGATACTTGCCGAGGTTTCCGATCATTATTTTGGCTCATGGGGTATGATATTCCTGGGTTTGATGATTACAGTTGCCTGTCTTACTACAAGTGTCGGTCTGATTACATCTTGTTCGACATTCTTCCATGGACTGATGCCGCGTATTTCTTATAAAACCTTCGCGATTATATTGTCCATCTTCAGCGCTGTAGTTACCAACATAGGGCTTACTGAATTGATTTCCATTTCGGTTCCGGTTTTAATGGCTATTTATCCTATTACAATCAGTCTCATTTTCCTTACCTTCCTGCATCCGTTATTTGGCGGAAAACGGGAAGTGTATATCGGCAGTCTTGTACTGACTTTTTGTGTGAGTATCTTCGATGGCTTCAATGAGGCAGGTTTGGAAATAACGGCTGTAAACGATTTGTTCCATACAATCCTGCCTTTCTATGAGGTCGGTCTGGGTTGGATAGTTCCGTCAGTAGTTGGCGGTTTGCTTGGATTGCTTTTAGCCAAATCAAGAAGTTAAGAAATACCCTCCTGATTTAGGAGGGTATTTC
>NZ_NQFP01000030.1:0-81571 GCF_002271665.1 Terribacillus sp. 7520-G
ATGATAGCCATCCATTCGGATGGCTTTTTTTAATTCGGCACAGGAGTCTCTCCTGTGCTTTTTTGTTTATTCTGCCGTCTGTCGGGAAAAATGTAAAAGGCTGACTGACAGGAGGGTGGATATGGAGGATCGGACTGTATCTAACGGACGGAATATCTTTTCAGGAATCTTATTCGGCTTCGGCTTGGCTGCTTTTGTTGATGAAGCTGTCTTTCATCAGCTGCTGCATTGGCATCATTTTTATGACCTTTCGACTTCTGAATGGGGGCTGATTTCGGATGGCTTCTTTCATGCGTTCAGCTGGTTTGCCACGGTTGGCGGTTTGTTTTTATTGGCAGATTTGCGCAGGCGCAAAAGCATGGTGCCAATTCGCTGGTGGGGTGCGGTACTCCTGGGCGGCGGTTTTTTTCAGCTATATGACGGCATCATCCAGCATAAATTGCTGCGTATTCATCAAATCCGCTATGGGGTAGAAAATCTTTTGTATTATGACTTGGTCTGGAATGGAATAGCTATCATACTGTTGGCTGCTGGCATCATACTTATCTGTCGCTCTGGGAGGGGAAGGCATGCATAATGATGCATTTTTCATCAGCCTTGCATTCCTGGCTATCCTGATTTATCTGGCGGCAATGCGGAGTGCGGTTAAGAGATTCAAGTCTTGGCCGATCCGCCGCCTTCTCTTGTTTGCGGGTGGTGTTGCGACTGGTGTGCAGGCATTCGCCGGTCCAATCGGAATGCACGCGCATCACAGCTTCGTTTTTCATATGGCGGGGCACTTGCTGCTTGGTATGCTTGCGCCGCTGCTCGTCATCTTATCCCGCCCGATTACCCTGCTTTTACGCGCTTTGCCTCAAAAAGGAGCACGATCTGTGATGCGTCTATTTCGAAGTGGATACGCCCGCTTCCTGGTTCATCCTGTCACAGCTGCAGTATTGAATATAGGCGGGCTATGGCTGCTTTACACCACGCCGTTATACCATCATATGCATCAGGTGAGCTGGGTATCGCTATTGGTACACTTCCATGTTTTTGCGGCTGGTTATTTATTTACGCTAGCGATGCTCTATACAGAGCCTGTGTCCTATCGCAAGAGTCATGTATATCGTATGGTTGTGTTTATTTTTGCGCTTGCGGGGCACGGCATCTTGTCCAAATACCTTTACGCAAATCCTCCGTCTGCTGTGGGTGCTGCTGAGGCGCAATCTGGAGCGATGCTGATGTATTATGGCGGAGATTTTGTCGATCTGATGTTAATCATACTTTTGTGCTGGCAATGGTATCGTGCGACAGCCCCTGGTAGGCCCCTATCTGGAAAAGAAGCTGCTGAATGAAGCGGCTTTTTTGTATTGTTTGGCGGAACTTTCAGCAAATTATCCCTATAATCGATTTACAAAGTGTCAAGACACATGTAAACTTATGGTGTTAAATAAAGAGTCTATAGAGGTGTTGGGATGGAAAGGACAGTAACTGATCATCAAAGGGCAGCAAAACGGATTTCCGAGCGAAAGCTGCTTGGTATTGTCGGTACGGGCTGGTTATTTGATGCAATGGATGTTGGTATCTTATCTTTTATCATTACAGCGCTGACGTTGGATTGGGGATTATCAGCGCAGCAGGCAGGCTGGATCGGGAGTATTAACAGCATTGGGATGGCCGTGGGCGCATTTGTATTCGGAATCATGGCGGACAGGGTCGGCCGGCGCACGGTATTCATGATGACGATTTTGGTATTCTCCATTGCCAGCGGCTTATCTGCATTGGCAACTTCCTATCTTATCTTTGTCGTGCTGCGCTTTTTAATCGGTGCAGGTCTTGGAGGTGAGCTGCCGGTGGCATCGACATTGGTTTCAGAATCGGTAGCCCCTCAAAGGCGCGGGCGCATGGTTGTATTGCTGGAGAGTTTTTGGGCGGTCGGCTGGCTGCTTGCAGCAATCATCTCTTATTTCGTCATACCAGCTTATGGCTGGCGGGTGGCGCTTGTGCTGACAGCCATCCCGGCGCTGTTCGCGGTATTCCTTCGCAGGAATTTGCCGGATTCGCCATCTTATACGAAGCTGAAGCAAAAAACATCCGTCATGGATGGTATCCGGCAGCTGCTCGCAAAAGGATTTGCAAAGCGCAGCATCATGCTCTGGATCGTCTGGTTCTGCATCATGCTCAGCTATTATGGCATGTTCCTTTGGCTCCCGAGTGTCATGGTTGCAAAAGGATTCGATATGGTCCGCAGCTTCGAGTATGTTCTGATCATGACACTGGCGCAGCTGCCGGGGTACTTCTCTGCAGCCTGGCTGATTGAGAAGGTGGGACGCAAGCCGATCCTGATCATTTATCTTATCGGTACTGCCATCAGTGCTGTACTGTTCGGGAATGCAGAATCGGCTGCGATGCTGCTCACGGCAGGCATGCTGCTTTCGTTCTTCAATCTGGGGGCCTACGGGATTCTTTATGCGTATACGCCGGAACAGTATCCTACGGCCATCCGTGCGACTGGTTCCGGAATCGCGGCTACTGCCGGCAGAATCGGCGGAATCCTAGGTCCGCTGCTGATTGGGTACCGCGGAACTTTTGGGTTATCTGTGAGCACTGTCTTTCTTTTATTCTGTGTGACGGTCCTCATTGCTGTCGCCGCTGTCTGGGTGCTTGGTGAGGAGACGAAGGGCAAGACACTTGCTTGATGCGCGATTTCCGTGCCGTGTGGTAAAGTAGAGCAAGAGTAAGAAGGAGGTAACGCTTTGTTTTCCATACAAGATTATACCGAGACAGTCAGTGTCTGCCTGGAGAAGCATTCGGAGGACGTGATAAGCGAATTGAAGCATATTTTCCAGCTGCCGTTCCTGCCGGAAGTGAAGAAAATCGCTTTTCGTATGTTCAAGGAGCCGATGGCTTTCGAGCTGACGATCATGTATTATGCGCTCGATGCTGATGGCAATGAACGTTATTATGATGAAATGGGCGATAAATACGCAGGCGGAAGTGAAGAAGTGGCAGAGGAGATTCCATATTTCGAACTGCCTGATGATGCTGCCGATTCATTCGAGGCTTTCCGTGAACTGCAGGAAGATGCAGTGCAGAAGGCGGATGAGCAGGTGATGATTGCCTGGTTCAGTGACTGCTTCAAGCGTGCCGGAGGAGAAGCATTCCCGCTGGAGGTCAGTGTCGGCTTTCATGATGATGTGAAGGCTTATTTCATCAAACAGGGAACCTGGGCGGAAGATCGCCATTGAAGGAAAGTGCGTACACTGTGTACGTGCTTTTTTTGTGCAAAAAAATAACAGCTTCCTCTGCGGGCTGTTAATGATAGCTATCTGTCCCTGATTTGTTTTTCGTACTCATTCAGCAAATGATCGAGCTGTACACTGGCAGTGATGACTGCATCGGAAGTGAGCGGCAAGTTGTTGGACAAACTTAGCATGTGGCTGCGGGTCTGTTCGATTTTTTCCAAAAGATTGTCTATTGTAATCATTTTTACCTCCAAAATCTGATATACTATTTGTCGTTATAATTACCCTGTCTAATCTTATTTAAAACGTCAATTTTGAAAAATACAAAAAAGAAAAAACTGTTGCTGGCATACTTAAGGTTTATAAAAAAAGATATTTTTGTGAAAGTGAAACCTTTTCGGAACGTCGTTCGTTACTAAGAAGCCGCAGTTAGGCGGGAGGATTTTCATGGAGAATATCATAAAATATCATATAAAAAACGTCAAGAAGGGTGATCATGCTGCCTTCGAAGAAATTGTTTCCTTTTACCAGAACAAGGTGTACCATATCGTATACCGAATGGTCGGAGACAGTCATGAAGCGCAGGATATCGCCCAGGAGGCGTTTATCCGCGCTTACACCAACATCCATTCTTTTGACGAAAACCGGAAATTCTCCACATGGCTTTACCGGATTGCAACGAATCTGAGTATCGACCGTCTGCGTAAAAAGAAGCCGGATTTTCATCTTGATGCCGAGGTGAAGGGGACTGATGGATTGGATATGTACTCGCAGCTCGCTGCTGACCAAGCATTGCCTGAGCAAGAGGTCGAGAGCATGGAGCTGCAAAGCTATATCCATAAGGAGATTTTGTCCCTGCCGCCTAAATACCGCAGTGTCATCGTACTGCGGTTCCTGGATGATTTGTCATTGGCGGAGATCGGCGAAATACTTGATCTGCCGCTTGGGACAGTGAAGACGCGAATCCACCGTGGCAGGGAGCTGCTAAGGAAAAAACTGCGCCACGTATAAAGGGGGGTAACACATGAATTGCGAAGAAAGCCTTGCGCTTATGCATCGGTATCTGGACGGAGATGCTTCGGAGGAAGAAGCGCAGCAGCTCAGGGACCATTTGAAGTCCTGTCCTGACTGTAATCAGCATTATCGGGAGCTCAAGCAGACGGAGAGCCTGCTTAGCGGGGCCGCTTATGAATTGAGTGCACCGGCCGGCTTCACTGCCAGTGTCATGGCGAATCTGCCGAAGGAGAAGAAGCGTGTCGGCTACATGAGATGGTTCCGTGCGCACCCTGTCATCACGGCAGCTGCAGTGTTCTTCCTTTTCATGTTCACAAGCATCATTTCTGCTTGGAATAGTGATGGCAGTGTCAGTGTATCGAAGCAAGAGGGTTTGATTGTAGAGAATGATCTCGTCATCGTACCGGAAGACGTCACGGTCAAGGGGGACCTTGTCGTTGAAAATGGCGATTTGGATATCAGGGGGGAAGTGGATGGCAATGTCACGATCATAAATGGTGATCTCGTTGATGATCCCGGTTCTAAAGTGAATATGGCCTCCGCTGATAATATAACAGGTGAATATCAGGAAATCGACCGGATATTCGGCTGGGCATGGTATCATGTCAAAGAATTTTTCTCGTTTTGATAAGGTTATAGAGCTGCTTGTAATAGGGCTCTTTTTTTTGTCCAAGGATCATTGGCGGCACAAGCCTGTATTGCGGTAAGATAACAGGGGACAGTAAGGGTAAGACACGCCCCTTGTTCGGAAGCGACTGCAATAGGGGAACTGTGCTATAATGTACGAAGAAATTCGAGCTATTCATATATAAAAGGACGTGTATCCATGTTTGGGGGATTAAGTGAACTTTCCATTTTATCCATACTGCGGATCATCGTGGACATTGCGGCGGTATGGTTCATCTTTTATAAAGTTTTGATGCTCATAAGGGGAACAAAAGCGATTCAGCTGCTGAAGGGGATTTTCATCGTTGTCATCATTGCTTTTTTGAGCAGTGAGCAGATACTCGATTTCCCGATGCTCGCTTTCTTGAGCTCGCAGGCCATCACCTGGGGGTTCGTGGCCATCGTCGTCCTGTTCCAGCCGGAAATCAGACGTGCCTTGGAGCAGCTCGGCCGAGGCAGCTTCTTCTCCCGGAATAAGGGATCGGAAGAAGAACAGACGAAAAAGAATATCGAAGCAATCGTGAAGTCCTGTAACTATATGGCGAAGCGCCGGATCGGCGCGCTGATCACGCTGGAGCGCGAAACTGGCATGGGAGATTATATCGAGACGGGAATTCCGGTGAATGGTCACCTGACATTCGAACTGCTCACGAATATCTTCGTACCGAATACACCTTTGCATGACGGGGCAGTCATTTTAAAAGACAACCAGATCGCAGCGGCAGCCTGCTACCTGCCTTTATCCGAAAGTCCTTTCATTTCCAAGGAACTGGGCACACGTCACCGGGCTGCCATGGGGATCAGCGAAGTGACGGACGCGCTGACGATTGTCGTTTCCGAGGAGACGGGTGCAATCTCCTGTACAAAGAATGGAGAATTGTTCCGTGATATCACGCCTGATGCGCTGAAAGAGATCCTCGTCAAGGAAGTCAGCGTACCGGCTTCCGGTTCCAAGGTAAGAAGATGGAGGGGTAAGAATGGATAAATGGTTGAAGAGTCCATGGACCTTGCGCGTTTTGTCTCTGGTATTTGCTGTCCTTCTCTATGCCTATGTGAGTGCTGAATCGGATGTGAACAACCGTGCGGGGGAGGTCCCGATCACGAGTTCGGATGAAACGAACACAGTCGATGCACCTGTCAGCATCCGCATCGATGACTCCAAATATGTCGTCAGCGGTGTCCCGGAATATGTATCCATGCAGCTTGTCGGTCCGGCAAGCGATGTAACAGCTGCCGTTCAGCAGAAAAACTACGAAGCCTATGTCGATTTGAGGGATCTTGATACCGGAACGCATACAGTGAAGCTGCATTATGAAAATGTTTCGGACAATCTTCAGGTATATATGCAGCCGGCAAGCGTCGAGGTGACAATCCAAGAAAAAGCTTCACAGCAATTTAATGTCAACGTAGGCTATACCAATGAAGATCAAATGGCAGCAGGTTTCCAAGTAGATAGTTCCACAGTGGAACCTCAAACGGTTTCAATCGTAAGTACACAGGAGGTCATCGACCAGATTGCCAGTGTGCGTGCTTATGTGGATATGACCGACGTCGATAGCGATATTAACAGCAAAGAAGCACCTGTGAAAGTGTATGATGCACAGGGCAATGAGCTTAGTGTGAATGTACAGCCGGAAACAGTCGAGGTCTCGGTGGAGGTAAGCAATCCGAGCAAGACAGTCCCGGTGGAAGTGAAGACGAAAGGGAAGGCTCCGGATGATGTATCCGTTGCATCGCTGTCGCCGGAGACGAAGGAAGTCACGATCTATGCACCTCAGGATACATTGGATGGCATTGATTCCATCAGCACCGAGGAAATCGATTTGTCGAAGATAACGGAGAATCAAAAGATCGATGCTGACTTGCAGCTTCCGGAAGATGTCAGGTCGGCCAGTGAAGAGAAAGTGAAAGTCGATGTCGAGCTGGAAGAAACAAGCGAGACGACGATCGAGAACGTCCCGATTGCGGTCGAGAATCTTCCGGATGGATTGGAAGCCACTTTCAGCGACCCTCAAAATGAACAGCTCGATGTGACAGCGAGCGGAGCGCAATCGGAGATCGAAGGCCTTTCGGCTGACGATATCAAGGCGACGATCGACGGCAGCGGCCTGGAAGAAGGAGAGCAGACGGTTCCTATCGAAGTGACAGGACCTGATAACATAGAGCTGACTCCGAGTCAGGAAGAAGCAGCGATAACTGTCCAAGCGACAGAAGCTGAAACGAATGAAGAGGCAGATACGAATACAGATACACAAACACAGTGACTGTGAGCCATGAAGGAGAGGTAACAATGGGAAAATATTTTGGAACGGATGGCGTCAGGGGGATTGCGAATAAGGAGCTCACCCCGGAGCTTGCGTTCAAGTTAGGCAGATATGGCGGTTATGTACTGACAAAGGATAATGAGGACCGACCGAAAGTGATGATCGGCCGCGATACACGTATTTCCGGCGAAATGCTTGAAGGGGCCCTTGTGGCAGGTCTTCTTTCCATCGGTGCCGAGGTCATGCGCCTCGGTGTCATTTCCACACCGGGAGTCGCTTACCTTACGAAGAACATGGGAGCAGCCGCGGGTATCATGATTTCTGCATCCCATAACCCTGTTCAGGATAACGGGATCAAGTTCTTCGGTCCGGACGGCTTCAAGCTTTCGGATGAACAGGAGAATGAGATCGAGCAGCTGATCGATGCCGAAACAGATGATCTGCCGCGTCCATCCGGCGCCGATCTTGGTCAGATCAATGACTATTTCGAAGGCGGTCAGAAGTATATCCAATACTTGAAAGGGACAATCGATAATGATTTCGAAGGACTTCATATCGCGATCGACTGTGCCCATGGAGCGACTTCTTCCATTGCGACGCACTTGTTTGCCGATCTGGAAGCGGATATCTCTTCGATCGGTTCATCTCCTGACGGATTGAACATCAATAAAAATGTCGGTTCCACACACCCGGAAACATTGCGTGATTTCCTTCTGGAGAAGGAGGCTGATGTCGGACTTGCCTTCGATGGTGATGGCGACAGATTGATTGCTGTCGATGAAAAAGGCCAGATCGTGGATGGTGACAAAATCATGTACATCTGTGCCAAATTCCTGAATGATCATGGTCGTCTGCGTCATAACACAGTCGTTTCCACGGTCATGAGCAATATCGGTTTCTACCGCGCTTTGGATAAGCAGGATATCAAGAGCAATAAGACGGCTGTCGGCGACAGATATGTGATGGAAGAAATGCGCCGCGGCGATTTCAATCTTGGCGGTGAGCAATCCGGCCATATCATCTTCCTTGATTATATGACGACTGGCGACGGGATGCTTGCAGCATTGCAGCTGATCAATGTCATGAAGGAAACGGGCAAAAAGCTTTCCGAGCTTGCAGGTGAAGTGGAGATCTTCCCGCAGATCCTGAAAAACGTGCCGGTGACCGATAAGCAGGAGGCGCTTGTCAACCAGCAAATCCTCGATTCCATTGCAGAAGTGGAGCAGGAGTTAGGAGACCAAGGCCGCGTCCTTGTACGTCCATCCGGCACCGAGTCGCTTGTACGGGTGATGGTGGAAGCGCCGACGAAAGAGGACTGCGAGAAGTATGCAGATAAAGTGGTGGCAGTCATCGAACAAGTATTGGGAACGAAGTAAGACCAGCATATGCGGCGGGAACAGAACATGCTCCCGCCGCATACGTTATTTACGTAATAAGAAAGAATTGACCAACTGGATTTCCTTCATGTAAAATGAAGGAGTTATGTCATTCAAGCAGGAAAGCGAGGGTAGAGATAACAATAACATAAAAGCGCCAGGACTTAGCCCGAGCGGTGGGATAAGTTGACGAGGTGGAGGTTTATCGAAGTATTCGGCGGATGCCTCCCGATTGCACACATCTCAGTCGTCATGTTTATGGCCGAAAGCAAAGAGGCGACTCTTTGGATAAGGACAAAACAAGATGTGAAAAATAGATAAACGAGAAAGGGGCAATCAACGCCCCAAGCTTCATAGCGCAGGCCGTTCGTTTGCCCCTTCCAAGTCTTGAGGAGGACAACAACGACATGTGTGGAATTGTAGGTTATATCGGACAGAATGATACGAAGGAAGTATTGCTTAACGGACTCGAGAAGCTGGAGTATCGCGGATACGATTCAGCTGGTATCGCAATCGAAAACGAGCAAGGCGTGAACCTTTTCAAGGTGAAAGGCCGCATTGCTGCATTGCGTGAAAAAGTGGATCACAGCGTTTCATCCACAATGGGAATCGGTCACACACGCTGGGCGACACATGGTGCACCGAACGAAGATAATGCGCACCCGCACCAGAGTGCTTCTGGCAAATTCACCATCGTGCATAACGGTGTAATCGAGAACTATGTAGAGATCCGCAGAGAGTATCTTTCTGATGTAACATTGAAAAGTGATACAGATACAGAAATCGTTGTACAGCTTGTAGAGAAAATGTATGAAGAGACACAGGATACAGCAGCGGCATTCCGCAAAGCGGTCAGCTTGCTCACTGGTTCCTATGCCCTTGCAATGATTGATGCAGACGATAAAGAAACGATCTATGTAGCGAAAAACAAAAGCCCATTGCTTGTAGGTATCGGCGAAGGCTTCAACGTCGTAGCAAGTGATGCGATGGCAACACTTCGCGAAACAGATACGTACAAAGAGATCCGTGACAAAGAGATCGTCATCGTTCGCCGTGACAGCGTGGAAATCCAGCTGCTTGACGGTACAAAAGTAGAACGCGATTCCTTCAAAACGGAAATCGATGCAGCCGATACAGAAAAAGGCACATACGATCACTTCATGCTGAAAGAAACTGACGAGCAGCCATTCGTCATCCGCAAAATCATCCAGCACTACCAGGATGAAGCGGAACAGATCAAAATGGACCCTGCCATCCGCAATGCGATGATGAACGCAGACCGTATCTACATCGTGGCAGCAGGAACAAGCTACAACGCTGGACTAGTCGGAAAACAATTCATCGAAAACCTGGCTAAAATCCCGGTGGAAGTGCATATCGCAAGTGAATTCTCTTACAACATGCCGCTTCTATCCGAAAAGCCATTATTCATATTCCTTTCCCAATCCGGCGAAACTGCCGACAGCAGAGCCGTATTGGTGAAAATCAAAGAACTCGGACACCCAGCACTTACAATCACGAACGTGCCAGGATCCACCCTTTCTCGTGAAGCAGACTTCACATTGCCGCTATACGCTGGCCCGGAGATTGCAGTAGCCTCTACTAAAGCATATACTGCACAGATGGCAGTTATGCTATTGCTTGCGGTCGATGCAGCAAAAGGCAAAGAAATCGCACTCGATTTCAACCCGCTCCAGGAGCTTGCCATCGTTGCGAACGCAATGGAAGTACTGACAGACCAAAAAGAAACATTCGAAACACTAGCACAAAGCTACCTAAGTGTATCCCGCAACGCATTCTTCATCGGCCGCGGCGTCGATTACTTCGTCTGCGTCGAAGGATCACTGAAACTAAAAGAAATCTCCTACATCCAAGCAGAAGGCTTCGCTGGAGGAGAACTGAAACACGGTACCATCGCCTTGATCGAAGAAGGCACACCAGTCATCGCACTATCGACACAAAGCTCCCTGAACCACTCCATCCGCGGTAACGTCCAGGAAGTGAACGCACGCGGTGCCAACACATTGCTCATCAGCATGAAAGGCCTGGAGCACGACGATGACGCCTTCGTCATCCCGGCAGTGCATGAGCTATTGACTCCGCTTGTAAGTGTCGTGCCATTGCAGCTGCTTGCATACTATGCAGCAGTGCAGCGCGGTGCAGATGTTGATAAGCCGCGTAACTTGGCTAAAAGTGTTACGGTGGAATAAAAGACTGTACCTTTAATGTTGAGTAACCTTAAAGCGTAACTAAATAACTGTGTAGCAAATCATACACTGAAGAAACCCCCATACGATTAAAGTATGGGGGTTTCCTGTAGGAGAAGTAATTTCGTCATACGATGATTTCTCAAGTGTTTTAAGGCAGTTAATGTTTAATATCAGTTTGAGGTACATCTAAAATTCGAACAAGTGCCATATTGCATATGTATCCTTCCATAAGTGCATATATGAATATAAGAAGCGGAAGAAAAGGGGGTTCTGCCCCCTTATTCTTTAACTCTTAATAATCTTAAGCTGTTTAACGTAACAAGTAATGTAGCACCCATATCAGCGAATATAGCTATCCAAAGCGTCAACCATCCAGGAACCACTAATAATAATGCCAAGAGCTTGATGGCTAGTGAGAACGTGATGTTCTGCTTAATAATCTGTAATGCTTTTCGACTTAAATTAATGGTGTATGGCAGCTTATTTAAATCATCGGACATTAAAGCTATATCAGCGGTCTCAAGCGCTGTATCCGTCCCTGCACTGCCCATTGCCACCCCGACTGTAGAAGCAGCTAATGCGGGTGCATCGTTTACGCCATCACCTACCATAGCCACACTGTTGTGAGCGTTACGAAGCCTCTTAATGAAATTCAGCTTACCCTCTGGTAGCAGATTTGCTTCAATGCTGGTTACGCCAACTTGCTTTCCTATCGTGTTGGCGGTCTCCTGATTATCGCCAGTAAGCATCACGGTATTAATACCAAGGTTATTTAAGCTTCTGATAACTTCTTTTGACGACTCTCTTATTTCGTCTGCTACAGCAATTAACATCTGGATTTCATTTGCTGTTCCTAAGATCATCACTGTCTTTCCTTCAGTTTGCAGCTTCTTAATTCTTCATCAGGTGCGATGTCCATTAATGACTCGATGGATTGCCGAGCTTTATCCATAGAGTATCGTTCCAGGGCTTCACTGATAGCAAATAGGATGACGACCGTTGCACCTTCGCCCCATTCTCCAAGTATGGCAGCGCCTATAATTGCGATGGTCATAAGCGTGTTCATATCAAAGTTTAATCGGCTTAAATTCTTAACCCCTTTTATAAAGAGGGAATATCCACCAATTAAAATAGCTGCTGCATAACCAACTGTCGGTATAATATGTTCTTCGCTGTATTGCGTACGCAAGCCCCAACTTAATAGGACGAGCAAAGCTGAAATATAAACGCTGATGTTTTCTTTTTGTTTCCAAAAAGGAGGGCGTTCAATTTTCTTTTCTCTCTCTTCCCGGATCTTCAGGTTCTCAAAAGCTCCGGCCTTCTCTAAATCCTCAACTGTTGTATCACCGTTAACGTAGATTTTTGCCGCACCAAAGTTTATTTTTGCATCTTGAACACCTGGCAGCTCTTTGACGTTGCGTTCAAATTTAGCTGCACAATTGGAGCAAGAGAGTCCTTGTACACGGTATGCTTTCATTGCCTCTTCCTCGGATGATCCAATATTCCCTTTAGACACCGACCTTCACCTCGTTTTGATGAACAAGAGCTATATCCATAATTTGTTTGATATGATCATCGTCTAAGGAATAGAAAGCCAACTTGCCTTCTTTTCTATATTTGACAATCCCTTGCTTATGAAGGGTTCTCAAATGATGGGAAGCATTGGCAACAGTAATACCCAACACATTAGCGATATCACAAACGCAAAGTTCATCATCTTGACCCAATATATAAGTGATTTTAGCTCGGTTTTCGTCAGCAATAGCTTTTAACATTTGAGCCGCATGGAGGATATCGACTGTCTTCAGGTCTTCTTGAATACGGCTGACCTTTTGTTTGTCATAACAATAAACCTCACAGGTATCTTTCTTACTCAGATTAATCACTCCATTCATTCAAATATTCCCTTGAATATATTGTATCCAATTTCCTATTTTATTCAAGTGGGCATTTGAATGTTAAGGGGTATTTTCTGATTATTCGCTCTGATTAGTCTCTAATTGCTATATAATGGATTTATTCTGATATATCGATGAATCTAGTTGGTTAGAAAGTTTATTGGGGGAAGGAAAAGCTAATGATACCTGCAAAGGCATCGACTTTTTATTATCAAAAAAGCGAGACTCTCCAATGAAGGCTGCGCTGATCTTCCCATTTCATCATCAATAGTCAAACGCAGCCAGCTTTTACGCTTCAGTAATTGATTGCTTTGAAGTCTGTTCTTGTACGGGAAACAGCTGGATAAGAATCTATGGCGTAATTTATGGACCAGCCTTCTGTTTCATACGATTTTCCGAGGCGGTACTTCTGATGAAGAGGTTCTTGATCATTTTCTTAGAAAAAATCCCTCCTGATCTATTGAGTTAAAGCTTACTTGAAGTGTTACGGTTACTTTGAAACATTAATCAAGTATCAGGAGGGGTATATCATGTACGTAGTAATTACAGGAGCAAGTTCCGGAATCGGCTATGAATCTGCTTTAGCCTTCGCCAAAAGAGGCAAGAATCTCATTCTTGTCGCCAGGAGAAAACAACGATTAGAGGATTTGAAATCAACCATAGCTGAAATCAATCCTAAAATTGATGTTGTTGTCCTTCCTGCAGATTTATCCGATACCAAGCAGGCTCATGATTTATATGAGCGTACGAAAAAATATGACTTGGAAACGTGGATTAACAATGCGGGATTTGGGGATTTTTCCCCAGTAGCCGAACAAGACTTGTCAAAAGTGGAAAACATGCTGCTATTAAATAACGTAGCAATGACGATTTTATCAACTTTGTTTGTAAGAGATTATTCATCCAAGGAAGGGACACAATTAATCAATGTATCATCCGACGCTGGGTACACAATTGTGGATAACTTTGTCACCTATTGTGCCACAAAGTTCTATGTAAGTGCCTTTACGGAGGGGGTGGCTAGTGAGTTACAGGGCAAAGGGGAAAATATGAAGGCTAAAGTATTGGCTCCCGCTGTGACCGAAACGGAATTTTCCTATCGGGCAATGGGGAGGGGGATAAGTGATTTTCCTCATTCCCGTACACCAGAAGAAGTAGCTCAATTTATGCTTGATTTATACGACAGTGATAAAGTGATAGGGATAGTGGATGAGACGAACCAATTTAAATTAAAGGATTCTTTTTATCCTTATATTAAAAAGGTATGAAGAAGCTCAAGCAGGAATAAGTAATATCATGATAATGATAGAGTTGCCAGTGAGTGGATCGGGTCACTGATCTGCCACTGGCAATATTCCATGCCTTATGGGAAACCATCGTCTTGCCAAAAAGAAATTGGAGGGTAAAAATGAAAAAGATGTCCGAGGCTTATATGTCTATAGATCAGGCGTCTGAATTCTCCGGTCTGCCAAAACCTACGATTCGTTACTATGAGCAAATCGGTTTGCTTCCATACGCTGAACGTAAACCTAATGGCCACAGGATTTACAGTAAAGAACAGCTGGAGGGTATGATATTTTTGACAAGGCTGAAAACGACAGGAATGAAGTTGGAGGAAATAAAACGTTATCTTGATCTTTCTAATGAAGGACCAGGTACAATTCAAAAAAGAGTTTCCATTTTGGAAGAGCAAAGGAAAAGAATCGGGAATGAAATCAAGGAATTAAACGAAATTCAAAAAATCATTGATTATAAAATGGAGCATTATAAGGAGACCCTATTGAATCCTGATCTTAGTAATGTCAATTGTAACCCTGACGAGTAATGTTTAGCCTCTAATTAGTAACCAGGAACGATTAAGGAATGGTGAGTTGGTCGGTCGTTATGGGAAGGCTTATTCTAAAAGGGTATCGCAGCACCAGACGCTCCACCCAAGGCGCCTATAAATGAAAAACTTCAAGCTTTGTAGATATACACTGATGCTAAGAAGGTATCATACAGAAACAAACGTACGGTATTTTTTACAAGGGAGAAGTGCACTTAATGAGGAGTACATATTTTATATGGCTGGCAATTTACTGCGTTGTTTGGACGCTGGCTTTTTCGGAATCTATCTTAGATTTAAGTGCATTACAAATGGCGAGTATGAGTATTTTCTTTATTATATTATTCATACTGCCGCTTTTTACAGGGAAACAATCGAAACAAACAATATTATTCTGCGTCCAAGCTTTATTGACAGTCCTCATCTTCTACCCTTTTAAAATGGAGTTCAGTTCATTTGCACTCCTCACCCAATCTTTGATAATGGCAGAAGCCGTCTTTTATTTATCCCGAACTAAAAGTTTTATAGTAATTACTGTGCAGCTTGTATGTGCGGCGCTGATCTTGATGAAATTCTCACTCTCTCCATCACAATTAGTGTGGTGCGCGCTCTATTACCTTTTACTGGTAGCTGCTTTACTTTATCATCAAATCATACATAAACGAGAAAAAGAAGCTCGACTGAGCAATGAAGCCTTGCTTGAAGAATACCGAAGAATGAAAAGGCAGCTTGTCATAGAGGAGCAGCAGGCAAGGCAGGATGAGCGCATGCTGATCGGCCATGAGATCCATGATTCGGTCGGGCACAAATTGACGGCGCTGCTGTTTCAGTTTGAGGCGTTCCGTTTGACGGCGGCGGAGAAGGATAAGGAAACGATTGGGAAGCTGAAAGAGCTGGCGGAACAAAGCCTGGAGGAAACGCGGCAGGCGGTGCGGTCGTTCAAGCAGAGAGAAGTGGGCGGATTGCAGGGTGTGATCCGGCTGATACGGAAATTAGAGATAGAGAGTTTCATGAAGATCAATTTTTCGGTAAGGCATGGGGCGTTTGCGGCTCCTTTGACGGGGGAGCAGTCATTTGCGATTTATCGTGCTGTGCAGGAGGCATTGACGAATATTATGAAGCATAGTTCTACAAGAGAGGCGCAAGTGATATTCGAATCTCCTGGGGGCAGTATTTTTCGGTTTGAGGTGATCAATGCTTTAACGCATGATGGCTGCTTCCAGGAAGGTTATGGTTTGAAGGGGATGCGGGAACGCTTGGAAAAAGTAGGCGGAACGCTTGAGATCGATCATGATAAGCACCGATTTTTGGTGAGGGGCACGATAAGATTAGCAGACTGGGGCGGTTCGGATGATTAAGATTTTGCTGGCTGAAGATCAAGTGATGGTTCGTCAGGGCTTGAAGATGATGATTGAAACGGATGAAGACATTCGTGTGACAGGGGAAGCGGATAATGGAAGAGAAGCCGTCAGCTTATGTGAAAAGCAGCTTTTCGATGTGGCCATTTTGGATATTCGGATGCCTGTGATGGATGGCATTGAAGCGGCGAAAATCCTCCGCTCCCGCTTCTCATATATTAAGATTCTCATGCTTACCACCTTTGATGACAATGAGTATGTATTGAGCGCCTTAAAGCTGGGGGTGAACGGTTATATGCTGAAAAACGGGGATACAGCATCGCTCATTCGTTCCATTAAAAGCGCCTTGAGCGGCGGTCTATCCTTGGAGGATCAGGTTGCTTCAAAGGTGATGCCGATCTTATTGCAAAACCAGGAAGAAAGACAAATTGACCCGACGCTGACCCCGAGGGAAAGGGCGATATTGAAGTGTATCGGTGAGGGATTGAATAATAAGGAAGTGGCCGAACGACTAGGCTTGTCGGTAGGGACGGTCAAGAATCAAACGAGTCATATTTTAGACAAATTGGAGCTAAGGGATCGGACGCAATTAGCCATATATGCGATTCGTCATCGCCTTGTATAGAAAAAGTGACGAAAGTAATAAGTGCCCAATCGCGGAATGACCATAGTCAGTAGTGGCTTTGGTCTTTTTTATTTATGATGCAAGTAACAACAATAAAGGGGGCAGACAGATGCTTGAAACCATCAACTTAAGCAAGTCCTTCAAGGGGAAGAAGGTCGTTCAGGATCTGAACTTATATTTGGCTGATGGGGAGTCAGTTGGATTGCTTGGTCCGAATGGAGCCGGAAAGTCCACGACGATTTCCATGATCTCCACTTTGGTCAAACCGACAAGCGGCAGGATAACGCTGAACGGTGTGAACGCGATTGATAAACCAGGTGAAATCAGAAGTGTATCAGGGGTGGTACCACAGGAATTGGCGCTGTATCAGGAGCTCTCCGCTTATGAGAACCTGAAGTTTTTTGGCTCGATCTATAAATTGAGAGGCAAGGAATTAGCGAAGGCTATCCAGCAGGCTTTGGAGTTCGTCGGCTTGGAAGATCGCAAAAAAGATTTGGTCAAGACCTACTCCGGCGGGATGAAACGCAGGCTTAATATAGCAGCGGCGTTATTGCACCGGCCGCAGATCCTGATCCTGGATGAACCGACAGTCGGCATCGATCCGCAATCGAGGAATCATATCCTGGAAGCCGTTCGCGCCCTGAACCAGCAAGATGGAACGACCATTCTCTATACGAGTCATTATATGGAGGAAGTGGAGCAGCTCTGCGATCGCTTGTACATCATGGATCATGGCAAAATCATCGCGGCAGGAACAAAAGAGGAATTGCTCAGCATCCTGTCGACCGAGGATAAGATAAAAGTGGAGTTAAATAAGCTGGATGAAGCCTTTGCAGGGCAAGTAAAGACAATTGAAGGTGTTCAAAAGATTGAGGTGTCTGAATTGCAGCTGAAAATCATAGCGGCAAAGGGAAGCGGCTTGATCAGCAAACTCGTCCATCTTGCGGAACAGCATCACATCCAATTGATTAATTTCCATACGGAAACGCCTAGCTTGGAAGATGTATTCCTTCATTTAACCGGACGTACGCTGAGAGATTGAGGGGTGGCATGATGCGGAGTTTTATAAAGAAGGATTTGCTGATATTTTTACGGGACTGGAAAGAGCTGCTTACGGTCCTGCTGCTTCCTATTGTTTTGGTCGTGGTGCTGAACTTTGCTTTTTCTGGGTTATTTGATAGTGATGATGAGGTGTCAATGGATTTACAGCTGGGCGTGGTCAATCAGGATAATGAGACGGAAGCAATGGAGCAGCTGAAGGAAAGATTGGTTGGTGATGCTGCCTTTGAAGAGCAGGAGGCAAATGCGGCCGTGGATGCTGCAGGCGAGATACAGCCTGTTCAACTGCTATCGGATTATCTGCAAAGTGAAGATGTAAAGGAATGGGTGACGGTTCATCATCTGGAGGAAAAGGAAGCAGCCGAGAAGGTCAAAGAGGGCGACTTGGATGCAATGCTGATCATACCCCAGGGGATTACCGCAGATAGCATGTATGCAAGCTTCACAGGAGAATCCCCGACAAAATCACTGATTTATAAAATGGAAGAAGAGACGACAGCCAGCAGTGCGATGCAGCAGCTTATCCAAGGATTCATCGATCAATGGAATAATCAATTGGCGATACAGGACATAACAGGGGGCGCAGGAATAGAGGCTGTGCTTCCTGCAGGCGGCTTCGAGGATATTGGCACAGAGTATGACTTCACGATGACACAGTACTTTACGATAGCGATAGGAGCACTATTTGCCTTATTCGTCGTAGCGACGGTAGCAATGAAAACAGGAGTGGAAATCAGGAATCGCGTATTCAATCGGATTTTACTGACGAATAGCCATCCAATACGGTTTCTGATCGGCAAAATGGTATCCACGATTTGTCTGGTTTTGCTGCAGATTATATTTGTATTGATTGTCTCCCACTTTATCCTTGGTGTATTTCCGGATCGTGCGATGTCCTTTTGGGTCGGCATCATCGTGATGATTGTCTTGCTTGCTTTGGTGCTATCCGGCTTAGCGGCTATTTATACGGCGATTTTATTGCGTGTGGCCAGTGTTGATGCTGCAAATGGCGTCTTTATGTTGATTACGCTGCTCTGCGGTACGCTTGGAGGAGGATTTGTTCCCATCTATTTGCTGCCGGAATGGCTGCAGCATATTGGAGAATGGACCCCGAACGGTTTATTCCTGACCATGCTGACAGAGTGGATCCAATTTGAGGATCTGTCCTCCATCATCCAGCCAAGCGTGTTTATGATCGGCTTTTTCGTCTTATTCACTTTCATTGGCTTGGCTTTGTTTCCGAAAAGGGGGAAAGCGCAATGAAAAACGTATTATGGGTGCAATTTTCAAAGGATAAACGAAATCCGCTGCTCATTCTATTATTGATTGCAGGAAGTATTGTCGCCACCCTTTTATTTGGCGGCGGAATCCAGTCTCGGACCACGGTTGCCATTTTCAGTGAAGAAGCAAATGCTGCAGAGATCGAGAAAAAGTGGGAAGCGTTGTTAAACACGGATGACTCCTACGAATTTGAAGTAGTGGAATCGGAAGAAGCACGTGAAGACATCAAGAAGGGGAAT
Source organism: Terribacillus sp. 7520-G (assembly GCF_002271665.1). Lineage (NCBI taxonomy): Bacteria > Bacillati > Bacillota > Bacilli > Caryophanales > Bacillaceae > Terribacillus > Terribacillus sp. 7520-G. Next base: position 19,040 of record NZ_NQFP01000030.1, read on the forward strand.
ATCGATGTGGCAGTGAAGGTCATGGAGAATGATTACAGACTGTTGATCTCCAATAGAATGCCGAGTGTTTCCTTTGTTGAACAGCATGTTGATAAAGTATTCCGGCAAGAAGCACAGATCAGTGCAATGGAGTCACAAGAAGGAAGGGATATACGGGATGAAATGGAGGAATATTTGGCCGATCCGCCACTTCAGATGGAAGCGCAGGGGTTGGATAACGAACAGATTCCTACGTACAACATCCGTACGCAGCTGCTGTTTGCCTTCACTTTCTTGATCTCCATGTTCATCCTTGGGTTCAAGGTCAACAATGTGACACAGGATAAGGTTACTGGTATTTGGGATCGGATGATCTTATCACCAATGAAGAAAACGAGTATGTACAGCGGGTATTTGTTATACAGCTTTTTGATTACGATGCTTCAAATAATTGTCGTGCTGATCGTATTTAAATATGTCTTGCGTTACGATGTCGGAGATAGCCTATGGCTGCTCTTCCTCATTGCTGCGTGCTTTGCATTCGGTATGATAAGCATTGCCATGCTGATTACCGGTTTTGTCAGGACGCCGGAGCAATTTTATGCCATCTATCCGTCCGTCATCCCGCTGATTCCGCTTGTCAGCGGTGTCTATATGATGCCGGGAACGATCACGAATCCAGTGTTATTGTTCATAGCGGATTTATTCCCATTGGTGCATGCAATGGAAGCCATCATGGCGGTAGTTTTTTATGGTGCTGGTCTGCAGGATGTCGTAATGTCTCTGTTATATATGCTGCTGATTGGTGTAGTGGCGATGGGAGTAGGGATTAATCTTGTGGAGCGCAGGAGCAGTTAGGGAATTGCTTAAGCAACGAAAGAGCCTCGATTACGCATCGAGGCTCTTTCGTTGCTCAACATATCATTTGATTAAGCTATGTAAGATACTAACCAATAAACGAATCTCAACTGCTTTTGTAATCATACCATCGCCAATTCGAAACTATATAAGTGGCAGCGCGAATCGCATCTGCAGCGCTGAGCTTTGTATCTGACGAGCAGTCTGGCAACCCGTTACGCATCCAGGGGTATAAAGGAGTTATTGCACCAACAGTATCTGGCAGGATCGCAGCTTTATTGATGCGCTCACTATAGATGGAGAAGTTTGTCCATTTTACATTTCGATCCTCATTGGTCATTTCATCTGCCATGACACGCAATTCCTCCCAGGAATCCGTTTTGTCCGTTCATAAACATCCCGCTCTCCTTGAATGATATCGTATCACCAGCAGGTGCTGCATTATCCCGGCGGTCATTCAACTTACAATGTGCAGAAATATATTTATACGTATATGTTTATAGTGATAATATAAAATACCGTACGTGTCCTTTTAGAAAGGCGGATAATAAAAAATCTATTTAAGAAACAGGTATATTATACTTATTGACAACTTGTCATATTCCTCCTAATCTTAAACCAGCAATATGTAAGCGTTATCAATTGTGGAGGAGGAAAGCGATGAAAGCTAACAAACGATTACTTGTTACGTCCATGCTGTCTGCAGTCTTACTGATACCTGCTTGGCCAGGTGCAGATACGGCGGCAAAGGAAAAAGGGAGTCAGGGTAAGACACCTGTTTTTGTAAATGTCTCCGTGCACGATCCGTCTTTCATTGAAGCAGATGACCTATACTATGTCTTCGGTTCCCATTTAGCTGCAGCGAAAACAAACGACCTCATGAAATGGGAATTGGTGGACTCCGGTGTCCGTGATGGCAATAAGCTCATACCTAATGTCACGGAAGAACTCAAGGAGACGTTGGAATGGGCCCAGACGGATACACTTTGGGCAGCTGATGTGATTCAGCTGGCTGATGGGAAGTTTTATATGTATTACAATGCGTGCAAGGGGGATTCGCCGCGGTCTGCGATGGGTGTGGCAGTGGCGGACGATATTGAGGGACCTTATAAGGATACCGGGATCATCCTGAAGTCGGGTATGTGGGATGAGCCGAGTGAGGATGGCACGATTTATGATGCGACAAAGCATCCGAATGTGGTGGATCCGGATGTGTTCTATGATGAGGATGGTAAGCTGTGGATGGTATATGGCTCATACTCTGGCGGTATTTTCATTATGGAGATGGATGAAAAGACAGGCAAGCCGCTTCCAGGCCAGGGGTATGGGAAGAAGCTGATGGGCGGCAACCACAGCCGGATTGAAGGACCGGCGATGATGTACAGTCCGGAAACGGATTATTATTATATGTTCCTCTCCTTTGGCGGGCTGGATGCTGTGGGAGGCTACAATATCCGAGTTGTGCGTTCCAAGACACCGGATGGACCGTTTTATGACGCAGAAGGAAATGACATGATCGACGTGAAGGCGGATCCGAATCTGCCGCTGTTTGATGACAAGTCGATCGAGCCTTATGGGGTGAAGCTGCTTGGGAATCATTTGTTTGAAAAGAAAGTCGGTGATCCCGGGGAGGAACCAGGTATTGGCTATGTGTCACCAGGACATAATACCGCTTTTTATGAGGAGGAGACAAAGAACCATTACCTAATCTTCCATTCTCGTTTCCCTGAGCGCGGTGAGGAGCATGAGGTGCGGGTCCATCAGATGCATATGAACGATAAAGGCTGGCCAGTCGTAGCTCCATCTCGTAATACGAATGAAAAAGAAGCGAAGATCAAACGAAAGGACATGGCTGGTGACTATCAATATGTGAACCACGGAAAAGATATTTCTGCTGATGTGAAAACTTCTGAACAAATTACCCTGAAAGAGAGCGGAAAAGTCGAAGGTGCTGTAGAAGGAAAGTGGAAGCACGGAAAAGATAATGAAATCACTCTGACAATTGATGGCGAGGAGTATAATGGATTCTTCTTGAAACAGTGGGATGAAGCAGCACAGGAATATGATACGACGTTCACCGCTTTATCCGACAAAGGTGTCGCGATCTGGGGTAATCGAATGGAGGATATGAAAGATAAAGAAGTTGTTGCAGCAGTGAAAAAGGATCTTACTATCTCGAAAAGTGATGATCTATATCAAAATATAGAGCTGCCAACAGAAGGTACCCATGAATCCACAATTAAATGGACTTCCTCCAATCCAAAAGTGGTTGAGGCTGATGGCACGATACACCGGCCAGAAGCAGGAAACGGAGATGGCAAAGCTACGCTGACAGCAAGTATTCAAGCAGGAAAAAAGAAAGATACGAAAATGTTTCAAGTGACCGTGAAGCAGCAAGCTTCCGAGCCAGAAATTGCGCGCTATAGCTTCGGTAATCCAGGCAGTAAGGAAGCTGCCGATTCTTCCGGCAGCAATCTGCCAGCGCAGCTGAAAGGCGCTGCCATCCAAACAGATGATGGCAAGCTGGCATTGGATGGCAAGGATGCTTATGTGGAACTTTCCCCGCTGATTGCCGATGCGGAGGACTTCACCTTCTCAGCCTGGATCAATTGGCAAGGCGGATCGGCCTGGCAGCGAATCTTCGACATAGGTGAAAGCAACGGCAAAAATATGTTCCTTACCCCAGGACGGCAGCGGCAAGCTACGGTTTACCATTCATGATGGAGCGGATCAGAATATTACTGCTGATGAGGCATTAGCTACAGGGAAATGGGTGCATCTTGCAGTGACGCTTGAAGGAGATACCGGAAAGCTGTACGTGAATGGAGAGCTTGCAGGGACAAACGAGAATATTACTGCTAACCCAGCCGATATTCTTGGAAACACAAACTATCTCGGACGAAGCAGATACGATGCAGACCCATTCTTTGGCGGGCAGATGGACGATGTGTGGGTGTATCGGGAAGCTTTGAGTGAATCAGAGATTAAGGAATTGGCTCATTGAAATAAGACCCGACAATTGTCGGGTCTTATTTTGTAAGTTATACCACTTTGGACAAAGTGAAGACCATCATTTGGGAGGCGGATGATAATTAATATTCTATGGCTGTCTCTTTATGGCCTCCCGTTTGATGGTTTCCATTCGTATTTTGATTTATTTATCAAGAATATTCAGGGAAAATACTGCGCTGCCAAGATCGGTTTGCTTTTCAGCTGTACTATTCTGGTCAGCGAACCCGAACAAGCCACTTACAACAATCACACCAACTAGCACCAATGAGCAGACAATCTTTTTCATAGAGAATCCCTCCCGTTTATATTAGAGCTAACAGATAATACTTTGTTGCAAGTTCATGCTGCTTGTTTTCAGTATAGTACTGAGCGAGTTCTTTTGAAAAGAGTCTTACGTTGTAAAAATCTTTAACTCTTTGAAAATATTCTATTCCTTCCTGCCATACGCTTTCAAAGTTCAATCTATCTTCATATTTCTTATGCAGCATGGCAAATTCCCATTTTTTCGTTACATCATCTTCTTTGATGCTGGTTTCGAATCCTTCTGTATAGACTTTGATAGCTTTGGAAGGTTGATTTGTTTTCCAATAGCAATCTGCTAATAAGTATAAAATCTTCAATCGAATTCGATCTTGTCCGCCATTTAGGGCTGCCTCCAAGTAACGAATAGCCGTAGCTGGTAAATCTCGTCTTGCATAAAGAGCGCCAAGGTTAAGGTTTGCGGAGGATATAAAGTTTTGATTCCCGATATTTTTAAATGATGTCACAGCTCTATGGAGATATTCCTCTGAAAGTTCATAGTTAAGCAGGTCCAGATAGTTTACTCCCTGAAGCATTTCTGCACGGGCAAGTAAGAATTCAAAAGTCTTGAATGATTTGAATGCTTCAATGGCTCGCTCAGCATGGAGAGCGGAAAGAGTGGTGATATCGAGAAAATTATAAGTCATGGCTTTCCTGAGGTGAAATTCCCCAATCTCTACCGGATCTTCTAATTTCTTAACATACTTCTCAGCTTTCTCAAAGCAGTGAAGTGCTTCCTGGTAATGTTTCTCATCGTAAAACAGCATGCCTTCTGCTAAGTGGAAGTAGTATCGGTGGGTATCATTGAAGTGGTCTTGGTGTGCTTTGGCATTATCAATTGATTTGGCGCTGTTTACAAAGTCTCTTTGAATCAAATAATAGCGGCATTCTAGCAGCAGGTAGGTGATGAGAGTATCGATGGCGTAATCGTGGATATAATTCTTTAACTCATTGTGGATACTGGCAGCTGCTTCTTTCTTATCCAGCCGGATACTGATGGACCAATTATCCAGCTGAGCTGCAATATCTATGTGCTCAGAGATATTTTGTCCCATATTGCAAAGCTCCTTTATTTAAGATAATTACAGATTGATTTTACCATTTTTTGTCGTTTTATTGGGTTGGGAATCCTTGTCGCTGTAAAGGAAAGATAATGCGTGGTTGATTATTAGGGTTTCCTCATCTCATGCATATGCTAAGCAATTTCTTTCCAAGAGAATAAGTATTGTGTTACAAGGAGTCATCTTACAGTTTTCACTATAAGACAAATGAATGCACCTTCTTCCAGAAAGGTGCTTTTGCATACAGAATAGGAATCATCTGCTAATTTCACGTTTAGCGGTTTGTTCCAATTCCTGTCTGTAGTCCTGGAGGTTCAAGCTATCATTATAATCCGTGATTTTTGCACGTATAGATAGAGTCTTATAAAACATAGGTCCATGGTTTTTGGCTAGCTTCCTGAACCAGTCTTGTTTTTTAAGAGTTCTTACATTCTTTTTGTATCTTCTTCTTTTCTTCGAGGGAATCATTGCCTCTAGGATAAAAGATACAATATCCACTACAAAACTCCATAAAATTTCCATTGAATCACTTTCCTTTACCTTCATTGGGTCAAAAAATCAGTGTCTCAAGCTTTACTCAGCATCATGTTGATTGAGGGATAATATTCCTTTAATGATTATTATAACCAAATAATGCATAAAGCTGTTAGGAATGATTTGATTGGTATACATAAATGTTCAGAAATGAAATGATTAGGAAAATAAGGATGCTGTTTTGAAGCTGTCTTTTCCTTTATCTTAGGAGTTATATCAATTGTAGGAATCATTCTTGTTGGTAAGGGAGCAATTCAAGGTGTAACAGGTTTGATATTTGCGTATATTGCCCATTCAGAGATTAAAAAGCGCAACTTAAAAGGCAGGAATTTCATGAAAGCGGGTGTGGTATGCAGTGTTATCGGTCTCTTAAGTAATTTTATTTAAGTTTCTCTTACAGAGTTGCTGATAAGTTATAGCACATGGATAAATAAAAGCCGACTTCTCTTTTTATACGCTTGTGGTTATAGTAGTAATGTAGGTTGTGTTGCGATAGTAAAGACAGGTATATCATCTTAAGAATAGATTGCTAAAAAATTAAAAAGGAGAAAATGAAATGGAAGCATTCGCAGATTATCTAGCTCAAATTGACAACCCGCAGCATCAAGAACGAACAGAAGAAGTTCTGAATTGGGTAGCTGAGAAGTATCCCAACTTAGAGCCGAAAATTGCCTGGAATCAGCCGATGTTTACTGATCATGGCACATTTATTATTGGCTTTAGCATCGCCAAACAGCATTTGGCTGTTGCACCGGAAAAAGCGGGAATAGATCATTTTTCTGATGATATTGTTCAGGCGGGCTATGATCATACGAAGCAGCTGGTTCGTATCAAATGGGATGGGCCGGTGGATTATTCATTATTAGAAAGAATGATAGAGTTCAATATTACAGACAAGGCAGACTGTACGACTTTTTGGCGGAAATAATGAAAGTGAATGGAAAACACCTCTAAATGGTGTTTCTTTGCTGGGAATTCTCCCAGTGTGCTGGACAGAGTAAGGAGAAGACATATGGAACAATCTAATCAATTAAAACAGAACGCCTCACGTGTTGGGGTGGTCGTACTAGTCTTAAGTATTCTGCTTATCGGTGCTAATTTGCGTGCGCCGATAACAGGGTTAAGTCCTTTAATAGACAACATTCGTTCAGATACAGGTATTGGCAATGCTTCAACAGGCATGCTGACTACTTTGCCATTGATTGCTTTTGCTGTATTTGCGCTAGTTGCGCCAAGAATTGCCAGGCGTGCAGGTATTGAAAGAACTTTGTTTACTGGTCTGATTATCATAGCTGTTGGACTTATACTTCGGTTTTTTACCCCAGTATGGATGCTTTTCGTTGGTACTGCTTTAGCGGGAATCGGAATCGCGATGGGGAATGTACTTTTGCCGGGCTTGATCAAGCGGGAATTCCCTAAAAATGTAGGTGTGATGACTGGAGCTTATGCGATGACCATGAACGGGATGGCTGCGCTCGCTTCTGGAATCAGTGTTCCTCTTTCGAATGGGCTTGGCAGCGGGTGGCATGGTTCACTCGCTGTCTGGGTGATTTTGACGCTTGTCACAATGATTGCTTGGATACCGCAGCTACGCCAGCGTGTGAAAGTCTCGATTTCCCTTCCTAACAAAGGGAAGAAGCTATGGTCCTCAGGTCTTGCCTGGAAGGTAACAGGATTCATGGGATTACAATCGCTATTGTTTTACATCATGATCACCTGGCTTCCGACTATATTGCAAAACCAGGGCTTTAGTGAATCAATATCTGGATGGCTCTTAGCTCTCATGCAGCTTTGCAGCTTGCCGACTTCATTTCTACTCCCGATCCTAGCAGGGCGTTTTGCAGGACAAAGGGGAATAGTGAGCATCATAGCTTTGTGTTTCGTTATGAGCTTCTCAGGGTTGTTGACAGGTATTACATGGATCAGTGTCATCAGTGTATTGCTGTTCGGATTAGCTGGAGGCGGTGTGTTCAGTCTCGCGACGATGTTTTTTGTCTTGCGAACACAGTCAGCTCAGGAATCCGCAGAATTATCAGGTATGGCGCAGTTTATCGGGTATCTATTGGCGGCAGTAGGGCCGACGTTATTTGGTTTGCTGCATGATGTTACGTCAAGCTGGACAGTGCCATTGGCATTATTGGTTGCGGTGGCTGTAGTACTTTGGATTGTTGGTATGGGAGCGGGGAAGAACGCGTATATCAATTAGAGGTAAGGGGATGGTATACAGTAACAAAACAGACTAACTGCCCTATGATGGGTAATTAGTCTGTTTAATCACTGTAAGATGAACTGTAAAAGGCAGGCGAAGAATAGATTAGGTGCCCGTCCTCTTGTTTCGTTTCATGTAATATACAACTAAAAGGCGAATTCCTATCATTTTAAATTTTCTTTAATTCGTTCGAATCACGGAACGAGTATTCTACCATTGATTTCTCTTAGACGCATGCTTCTATAAGAATCAGATAATGAAAAGGTATAGTACAGGATAAAAAAATATAGGTGCTATTGGTGAGTAACTGTCTAATTTTAGATTAGTTGTCAACTTATATTTTCTCTTATCCCCTAGTAATCGCAACTTGATTCCTTACATTCTTCTTTAAATTCAGGAAAACCTTCATTTGTACTGATTCCTGCTACACTTATATCTTTATTGAATTTTATTGAGAAACCAGCATTACCATTCACTGTTCTATCTATAGTCATGCTACCCATAGGAGCTGTATAAGGTTCGTCCATTTCAATAGAGCTTACATTTTCAAAATTGCTCTCTATATAATTTTTAGCTGTATTCTGGGCTTTGGTTATTGTGTCATCATCGAACTCAGAATTACTCCCGTTCACATTACATCCTCCTAGTAGTATAATGGAAAATATAGAAACTAATAGAAAATGTACATTTTTTCATAATACCTCACTATAATAATAGAATAGATGATGTTAATGAGATTAATATATCGATAAAAGGATTCTGATTCTAGTAATCACAACTCTTTTTGCTACATTCTTCAAATCTTTCAGGAAATCCCTCACCTAAACTGATTGAAGCAACTGTAAAGTCTTGATTAAAACTAATTGTGAACTCTGATTCTCCATTAACTGTGCCGTCTATCTTTAAACTGCCCATTTGTGATTCGCGAGGTTCATTTAATTCTATAGTTTCTATATCTTTGAAATTGTTTTCAACATAACTTCTTGCAGTCTCCTTGGCGTTAGTGACAGTTTCTTCATCGTAATTATCCTTCACTCCACAACCTCCTAATAGTATAATGGAAAAAATAGTAACAGTTATAAACAAAACACTTTTTCTCACATAAACACCTCTTCTGTAAAATTATATCAAGAAAGGATTTTAAAATGTCCCGTAAGTTAACGGATTTTGAAGCAAGCCATATTTCTGATGATTCATATGAATCTAATAGAAAGAACTTCCAAATTGAAACACCCAATGAAATTATCGATTGGAATACAGTTGAAATCATAGAAGACAAAGAAACAGGCTTATACGGCTATGTACTAGAAAACCCCCAAACCAAGGAAATCGTTATCAGCTTCCGTGGTACTGAACCTCCTAAAACTACCACAAAAGAAGTGGAACTTAAAGGTCTGGACGAACCCACTAAAAATGCCATCATGAGTGAAGCGGGAGATAAAGCAACACTGAAAGGAGATACGATAATCTATGAATCTGATAGAAAGGTAGACTATTCAGGGTTTCTTAAGGATGTCTACGAAGATGCCTTTGGCGTAGTCGGTGGTAATTCCAATTATAGCAAAAAGGAATATGGGACCACAGCTTATGTAGCGACACCATCTCAGGATGCGGCGTTGCAGACGGGGAATGCAAAGCTGAATGCCAATGACGTTTACGAATAAGAACCAATTTACTGAAGCGGAGGCAGCTGTGAAAAAGTACATAGAGAAATATGGTGCAGAGAATATAACCTTTACTGGGCATTCTCTTGGCGGGGGACTGGCTCAATATTGTGCCGTGATGTATGATTCCAACGCAGTGACCTTTGCTGCAGCGGATGCTTACGGTCTTTTGGATGAAGATAAGCAGAAGCGCGTCAGCCAGGGGGATTATAAGGACAAGATTATTACATATGCCTACCCGAGTGATGCAGTTGCTATGTTTCATGACAAAACAATCGGCTCCCTTTATTATATGGAAGATCCAGCTGGAAAAGATGGCTTAGGTGACCAAATGGCCGACATGCTGGGATCTCATGGTATAAAGAACTATACGGATGTAAGTCTTTATAATGAAGATGGTTACTACAAATCAGACTTATTATTTGATGAAAAACTTCGCGCGGCTATCTCCACATCACCTCTCTTCTTAAAAAATAGTGGTGTTTCAGATTTCCACATCGTTATTCAGACCGAATTAATGAAATCCTATGCGGCACAAGTAGAAGCTAGCGAAGATCTGATTGCGAAGACTAAAAAAGAGATGATGCAGTTCTTGGATGACTATCTCTCAGCGATGGAATATGCGAAGAGTAAATTCAAAGGGCAAGTTGGATCAGGTAGATACGATAAGCTGAATGGATCCGATGTAGATGATATCTATCGGGATCTGACTGTGACTGGCCCAAAAGGCGTTCCGATGTTATTTGAGATGGATTACTTTGACGAATTGATTGGATTCTTGAAGGATGCACAATCTGACACTGGGGAAATCGCATACAATATGAACAAGATGGCGAAGGACTTTGCGCATATTGACGAAATGCTGGCTGGTTGGCTGAGGTTCTGATTCATTAGTGGAAGGCATGATAGAATGGTAGAAATACTTGATGAATTTGATGAATTCCTAGAGAGACGAAAGCAAAAGAAAGAGTTGGAAAGAAGTATCAAAGACGATTTAGAAGCAGATGAGAAGTTTTATAAGAAATATTTAGAGCGCTGCAACCATATTGAATCCCTCTCAGAGGAACATATAAAGCTCAAGGATGTGCTGGAAGATTGCTTTGATGGAAAAGCAAATAAGGCATTAAGACAGAGGCTAGAGAAGAATATTCTCCTTTTAAAAGGTATTGAGCGTTCGTATGTCATATTAAGAGAAAGTATCAGGGTAAGAGGTGGATGGTGGTAACTCAGAGGAAATATCATAGTAATATTAAGAGGAATCCGCTAGCATTGCCGGCGGATTCTTTTAATTTGCATTAAGTTATGGTCAAGGAATTAGGCTCCCATGTCTCATACAACTTCGGATAATACACCTCCTGCTTCGAATCAAGCGGCTTAATCAGTTCTGGATAATGACTGTGCCATGGAACAAGCACACGAGGTTTGATTCGATCGATGATATAAAGTATGTCTTCATGCTTGGCATGCCCTGATACATTGAGAGATTGATAGGTAACGCCGAAGCGTTCCAACAGTGCATGCATCGTTTGGTGAGCGGGATCGAAGGAACCTAAAGGCATGCCATTGGAATGCAGGTAGATGCTGTCCTTCAAATCAAGATCAAGCAAGTTTTGAATAGAGTGATAGCTATTCTGCAACAAGTAGGAAGCGGGGTTCTGATTGATCTCAGAGGCAGATACGCCTTTATATTTTGTCAGCAGCTGCTCGGTAGTCACAGCACTTTTACAGCTAGCGTCCAAGTAGATCATGAACTGAACATCATGTAAGAAATGATCTGCCAGATAAGCTGTTGGTGCTTCTAAAACTGGTGTTCTTCCTGTTAGTTCAGCCATTTGCAGGAACGTCTGAATACGATCGATATTCCGGTGATAAATATTGAATATCCCTAGACCTTGCTTTTGGGAAAGTGCATCTTTTCCCACCTTAAGAATATCTGCATCTTCCTTGCATGCTGTTTCTGTGTCTTTTTTGTCCGGGTTGAAAGTGGTGCCCTCAATGAGTAATACATCGATATCCCGTGTGGCCATGAAAGTCAGCCAGTCTTCCGTGTATTCTGGATGTGCACCATGCATACGTAAATCGCCGGAGTTCACGATTGTTAGATCAGGTGTTTCAATGAGGAAGGAAGCAGCGCCGATTACATCGTGATCTACTGGAATTGGCGTGACGCGTATCTCACCTACTTCAATGGTTTGGCCGAAAGACATACCGATTGTTTCCTTATGCAGTGATAATCCCTCGCCGACACGCTCCAGCGCATCATAAAGCTGCTTCGAGTCTTCTGTCATATAAATAGGAATCTGTGCTGATAATGTATCCATGGCACCCATATGATCCAGATGAAGGTGGGATATGAATACCGCTGTTTGATAGGATGAGTCTTCCTGCGGTTGTGGTTTTGCTGCAGAAAAACTATCTCCTTCTAAAGATTCTCTGCTGTATATCCCATCTATGGAGGGAATAGCACCTAGTTTCAGCATATCAAGGACATAGGATTGCTTGCGTTCTTTTGTATCTATGATGCTGCTGGCAGGATCATAGACAAGTCCGAAATCGAAGATGATCCGGTCTGTTCCGTATGTCACTTCTGCAATATTGCCGCCAATGGTGTGTAATCCACCCCAAAATTTGATCGTTGTCTTCATGTCCGTCACCTCTTAAAAAGAAAAGGCAGGGGATACCCTGCCTTATCCCGTTATTGTAATTCAGCTTTTGCTCGGTCTTGTGCTTCTGTCAAACCTTCTTCTACTGTCTTCATGCCTTGGAGGATATAATCCATTTCTTCAAGTACGATGTTGCGCACTGCATCTCCGCCAGGGACGCGGGCAATGAAGAATCCGGCATCGAACTGCTCTGTGCCTGCTTTGTAGGCTGGATTTTCTTCAAGGAACTTCTGATATTCTTCTGTATCCAATGCAGATTGGCGAATCGGCAAGTAGCCGGAAAGCATGGACCATTCGGAAGTGACTTCAGGGCTGGTCAGATATTTCATGAATTCCCAAGCGCCTTTTTGCTCCGCTTCTTCGCTTTGGTTGAAGATCACGATGTCATTTCCGGCGAATGTTGTTGCGGCTTCGCCGTCCAAAGTAGGGATCGGGGCAGTGGACCATTCAATGCCGTCTTCCATCGCGCCATCAACATGCGGGATACCCGCGGAAGAACCGATATACATTGCCACATCACCACGGCCGAATGGGTTGGACATGTATTCATCTTCACCAGCTGTACGGGCGATCCCTTCATCGATCATATCCTTGATGAATGTCATTGCTTCCTGCCCTTCTTTGGAAGCAAATTGCGGTTCGCCAGTTTCTTCATCCATGTACGTACCGCCCATTTGTTTCAGGATGCCTTGGAATTCCGCTTCATAGGAGTTCTCGAAGCCCATCCCGACAACACCGTCTTTTGTCAATGCCTTCGCAGCTTCTTGCAGCTCATCCCATGTTTGCGGGACTTCCAGACCGTTTTCTTCAAACATTGTCTTGTTGTAATAAAGGACGCGGGTACTCTTGCTGAAAGGAAGGCTGTAGTACGTATCATCCCATGTGCTGGAATTGCGGAAAACCTCGATATAGTCATTCAATTCGTCTTCAGACAAGCCGATTTCCGGATCCTCGATGAAGTCGTTCAAGGCAGTGATGAATTTATTGTCGATGTATTCAGGGATGACATTTGTGGTAGCCTGTGCCATATCGGGCAGATTCCCAGCTTTGGCTGCGGCCATGATTTTCTGTTCCAGGTCGTCATAGCTTCCTTGGTTGACTGGTTTGATCTTGATATCTTCATGGGTGCTATTGAAATCGTCCGCGAACTTTTTGATTGCTTCTTCATGCGGGCCGCTCATGGCGTGCCAGAATTCGATTTCAACCGGCCCTTTTGCATCATTTCCCTCGTTGGCATTGGCACCGGAACTATTATTGCAAGCAGCTAAAAACAGGACCAAAAATAAGGACAGTACAGATATTACTTTTTTCATATTTGTCTTCCTCCTTTAAGGAATTGGATGTTTTTCACTTACCGACTGTTATCGTGTTCTGCAGCAGATTCCCTGTGCATCACCTCCAATAAGTACTGTCATGTTCAGCCTTTCAAGCCGCTTCTGGCAACACCGGAGATGACATATTTCTGCATGATGAAGAAGAGAAGCAGCATAGGCAGGATGACCATCGTCGAGGCTGCCATCAGCAATTCATATTTAATGCCGGCTTCGGTTGTAAATGCCGACAGTCCGACAGGCAGCGTCCGGAGTTCTTGTGAATTGGTGACGATCAATGGCCACAGGAAAGCATTCCAGCTGCCGATGATTTTCAGTAAGGCAATGGTGATCAGCGCGGGCTTGGCCAAGGGTACCATTACGTACCATAGGAATTTGAAATCACTGCATCCATCCACTTTTGCAGCATAGGATAATTCCTGCGGTACCGAGAAGAAGTACTGGCGCAATAGGAAGATGGAGAAGATGCTCGCAATCCATGGGATGATCAATCCCTCATAGGAGTCGATCCAGCCCAGATTGGAGACCGTGACGAAGTTCGGGATCAACAGCATCTCCCCAGGCACCATCATCGTTCCGAGCAGCACCGCGAACACGATTCCCTTGCCATGGAAGTCGATCCGGGAAAAGGCATAAGCAGCCAGTATGGTTGTCAGTAATTCCCCGATTGTAGTCAATGCCGTCACGACAATGCTATTGAAGAAATAAGTGCCGAATGGAGCTGCTTCACTCGCCTCGCTGTAGTTGCCGAATTGCCATTCGGAAGGGATCCAGACCGGCGGCATCGCCATCACTTCATTGGGAGCCTTCAGCGAGGTGCTGATCATCCAGACGAAGGGCAGCAGCATGAGGATGGCGCCCAATGACAGAAGTATATAGATTGTTCCTTTGGATAAAGCTTCTTTATTCATCCCGGGCCCTCCTTAGTTGTAATGTACGAATTTCTTCCCGACTACCAATTGGATGATGGTGAATAGGAAGATGATGAGGAAGAGAACGAAGGCAGCAGCAGATGCCAAGCCGAATTCCCATTCCTCATAGAATTTCTGATACACGTAATAGACAACGGTCAGGGCGCTGTTGGCTGGTCCGGGCCTTCCGTTGAACAAGGCGAATATCTCATCAAAGACTTTGAAGGCATTGATGATGGAGATGATCGATACAAAGAACATCGTCGGGGACAGCAGCGGCAAGGTAATGTTCTTGAACCGGTTCCATGCCGAGGCTCCGTCCACTTTTGCAGCTAAATAATATTGGCTGCCGATATTCTGCAGTCCGGCCAAAAAGATGATGATATTGAATCCAAGGCCCTTCCAGATGCTTAAAATGATCAACGAAGGCATTGCGTAAGTCGGATTCGTCAGCCAATTGATCGGATCGATGCCGAATAAGCCGAGCACATAGTTCAGCAGCCCATAATCAGAATGGAAGATCCAGCTCCAGACAATCGCCACGGCCACAACGGAAGTGACGAATGGCAGGAAGTAGATGGTGCGGAAGAATCCGCTCATCTTGATCTTGCTATTCAGTAATACAGCAATCGCCAGGGAAATGATGATCGACAGGGGCACGACGCCGATGACGAATATTCCTGTGTTCTTCAGGGCGGTGATGAAGTTAGGGTCCTGGAATAATTTCGTGAAATTATCGAAGCCATAAGCATGGACTGTGTCATTAAAGAAGTCATAATCCGTATAAAAGCTCATCAGGAAGGACTTGATGATCGGATAGATGCTGAATACGACCAGGATGACCAATGCAGGCAACAGATAAAGATAGACCTTAAGCGTGCTCTTCCATGTTGGCTTTTGCATGCTGCATCCCGCCTCTCTTTTGGTGTGGAAGCCGCTTTCCGTGCTCCTGGTGGAAGTAATGGATGTTATCCGGATGGACTCCTAAGCCATGGATGTCGCCGATTCGAAGCTGCTGATTGGGATCGACCAGCGCTCTCACTGTGATGCTGCCTACCTGCATGCGAATTAATGTATCGCGGCCGATCGTTTCGATATGTATGATCTTCCCTCGGAAAATCGGGTTTTCGTGAGAGATATATAAATCCTCTGCGCGAATGCCTAATCGAACTGTGTGGAGATCTTTAGGCGGCAATGCTGGCAATGCTATCGTTTGTTCCGTATCGGCCAGCCGGTAGGAATTTGCATCTTTTGATTTGGTGATGGTCATAAGATTGATGGGAGGGTTGCCAAGAAAAGAGGCAACGAACTCATTTTCCGGCTTTTTGTACATTGTCTGCGGAGCGGATTCCTGCTGGATGACGCCGTCCTTCATCAGCATGACACGATCGGAGATGCTCAATGCTTCTTCTTGGTCATGCGTAACGAAGATGGCAGTGATGCCTATCTCCTGCTGAATACGGCGGATCTCTTCCCGCATCTCCAGTCGCAGCCGTGCATCAAGATTGGAGAGCGGCTCATCGAGCAATAAGACATTCGGTTTTTTGACTAGCGCCCTGGCAATGGCAACCCGCTGCTGCTGGCCGCCAGACAATTGTCCGGGCTTCCTATCGAGAAGGTGGCCGATCTGGACCAGGTCAGCCATTTCTTTTGCGCGTGCTTCGGCTTCTTTTTTGGGCACTTTCTGCATCTTCAATGGGAACATGATGTTTTTCAGGACAGACAGATGCGGATATAAGGCATAGCTCTGGAACACCATGCCGATCCCGCGCCTTTCTGCATCCAGCTTCGTCACATCCCTATCCCCGAAATGAATGGTGCCTGAAGAGGGCTTGTACAAGCCGGATAGGAGCATCAAGGTCGTACTCTTCCCGCAGCCGCTCGGCCCCAGTAAAGATACAAGCTCCCCATCCTTGATGGTTGTCGTCATTTCCCGGACGGCAGTAGTTTTATCAAAAACCATTGAAAGCTGATCAATACGGATATCCATGTTTTAATCCTCCAAGGTTGTCTATTTGAAAATGTCGGTACATGCTAAATTCAAGTAAATACTATCAGACTAGTATCAATTTACTATTAAGGTAATGTAAAAATAAACTTTACAGCGGAAAGCTGGCAAAATCGTGTGTTATTCTGTAATCTTGGGTAATTTTCGGCTTTCGGGAAGTTGGAGGGGAAAGCTTCCGCAAGTCTCCGTGATCTTCTGCAAACGTTTACGAAATGGTTGGAACGGGTAATGAACCGAAATATGCAAAAAGCAAATGTCGAGTAGCGTGACGGCAGTGACGATCATGAATCTAGCTAGTTGAAATTTGGTGTGTCAGGAGATGCAGGTAAATCAACAAGAAAGATGATCTGGACGGCATTGCTATGAATGAGTCAAAACCAAAAACTGTCAGCAGCAACCGCTGATAGTTTTTTGCTTAATAGAGTCTATGGGGATGGATGCAGGATCCGGGCTTGATCATGCAGTGTCTGCCAAGGGGCGATTTTGACGGATTCCCTGTAATTGGTACATGGGAAAGTATCGTATGCAGCAGGGGTTGGCTGTATAATCATGATGCATATGTAGCGAATCGAGCTATCACTAAGAAACCGGGCAACTATGCGTATAGACCTTAGATAACGAGGTGCAGTGATATGGACCAAAAGATTACGAATGAATATATAGGAAAAGAAGATTTGCTTCAAGCGCTTGATAGGCAGGAGTTTCGGCTGGTTTACCAGCCGAAGCTTAATTTGCAGACGGGCAGATTGATTGGTGCAGAGGCGCTGATCCGCTGGGAGCATCCTGGGCATGGAATGATTTCGCCGCTGGATTTCATCCCTGCAGCTGAAGAGACAGGCATGATTCTGCCAATCGGTGAATGGGTGCTCCGGACTGCTTGTGAACAGAACAAGGAGTGGCAGGAGTTGGGGCTTGCGCCAATTGTCATAGCGGTCAATCTTTCTGCTTCCCAGCTGTATCAGCATGATCTGGCGGAGAAGGTGCAATCGATCCTGGACACATCTGGGCTCGACCCGGAGTTCCTGGAGCTGGAAATCACGGAATCGATGACGATGGATGTCGAATTTGTGCTGCCTGTTTTGCATAAGTTGAAGCGGATAGGAGTCCGGATCAGTATGGATGACTTTGGCACCGGATATAGTTCCCTTTATCATTTAAAGGAATTTCCGATAGATAGTATCAAAATAGACCGGTCATTTGTCCAAAATTGCACGATTGACTCCAAGGATGCCACCATTGTCAAAGCGATAATTGGAATGGCGCACCAATTGAAGCTCAGAGTCAATGCCGAGGGTGTGGAATTCAAGGATCACCTTGTTTTTCTCCAGCAGAATCTATGTGATGAAGCACAAGGATATTTCTTCAGTAAACCTGTTGCGCCGGATGAAATCGTATCAAGCATTCCGCATTTGGAAGAAATCATCCCGAATGAAGGCCTATCATTGGAGTCTTCCAGACAGTCATGGCTGCAACGGGGCTTGGAACAATCACATCAGGACCTGCAGGAGATTGTCCGGAAGCAGCAGGGTATGATTTTCAAATATAGAAAGGAAAATGGGGAATTCATCCATGTCTTCAGTGATGGCGAGCTGATTTATCGGCTGCAGCTTACTCCGGAGCAAATCATCGGTAAGGAAATGCAGGATTTTCTTCCGGAGGCAGACAGAAAAAAGAAGTACTATGAGCGTGCGTGGAATGGAGAAGAAAATGTCATTTATGAATCGAGTGTAAATGGATTGAGATATGTCACCTCGCTTCGTCCTGTCGTCAGGAGCGGAAAAGTCGTCGAGGTAATCGGCTGTTCGGTTGATTTCAGAAAGCTTGGAATATAGGACGGAATTTGTTTAACACAACCTCCAGTATGGGCATCGCCTTTTATCCGGCAAATGGGAAGAAAGGGTATGAGCTGATGCGGAGTGCAGATACCGCCTTGTATCAAGCGAAGAAGGATGGCAAGAATATGTATCGGGCATTTTATGGATGAATCTCATTACGGGACTTCCTGTGTACAGACAATGTATACGGGGAGTTTTTAATATTGATGGGACAGTGGATAAGAAAAAAGACAGGCTTGCACCTGTCTTTTTTCAATGATATTTCAGTCTTTCATGCGATAACTTACAAATGACAGCGCGGAGGCGATGAGGGCACAACCCCCGCCTACGATGGCAAGGTTAGGCAGATTTCCATGGGCCACGACCAATCCGCCCAAAGCTGAACCGAGTGTGATACCGATGTTTACTGACACAGGTGTAAGGGAGGAAGCGAAGTCCCTGGCTGCTGTCGAGTAGGCTGCTGCCTGGTCCATCAAATAGATTTGGATGGTGGCATTCATGACATATATCATGACGGCCATCAGCATGATGCTGATCAATCCAGCTATGGTAATATCCATTGTCACATAAAGGGAGCCGATGATGATCGCTTGGATGATGAATGCGTAACGCAAATCCCCGATTCCGTTCCGGCCGGCGATTTTACCAGCCAGGAAGTTGCTTCCGATGGAGAAGACCCCATAAGCGAGCAGTACGATTCCAACGGATCTGGAAGCAATTCCCAATTCATCCTCGATGATCGGGGTGATATACGTGTAGATTGTATATGTCCCTGCAATGCTGAATGTCGGAATGAAGAAGCCGACGAGTATCTTGGGATTTTTGAAAAGAACGAGCTGCTTGAGCATGGAACTTTTCTCCCCGGCTGTCGTCTTTGGCAAAATAAACAGACTGATGAGGAACGCAATCGCCCCGAGCAGTGCTGTTGTCC
Organism: Terribacillus sp. 7520-G; assembly: GCF_002271665.1. Lineage (NCBI taxonomy): Bacteria > Bacillati > Bacillota > Bacilli > Caryophanales > Bacillaceae > Terribacillus > Terribacillus sp. 7520-G. The sequence goes on from NZ_NQFP01000030.1 coordinate 38,336, forward strand.
AAAATGTCAGGTGCCAGGAGCCTAACTGACCGATGAAGGTACCCAGCGGCACGCCAAGGACATTGGCTATCGTAAAACCGGCAAAAATGAGTGCAATGACAGAAGAACGCTTTGCTGCCGGCATGGTATCACTTGCTATCGTCATTGCCAAGGCAGTCAGGACGCCACTTGCGGCTGCTGTGACGATGCGTGCTGCCAGCAGGATGCCGAAGGATGATGTCAACGCGCTGATGATATTACCAAGGATAAAAACAATAATCAGTGTCAGCATGAGCGGGTATTTCGGAAACCTGCTTACCCAGCCAGTCAATAGCGGAGTGCCGATTGCATAGGCAATGGCAAATCCGGAAACGAGTGTCCCTGCGGAAGCGACGGTTACATGCAGATCGGCAGCGACTTCTGTCAGCAAGCCGACAATGACGAATTCACTTGTCCCCATGACGAATGTCAGTAATGTCAGGGTGAATGCTAAAAATGTTTGTCTTTTTGTTAAAGCCATCGTGTCACTCCAATCGTTATATTTGTATATCGGAATAAATCGATATTCAATGCATAAAGAAAAGAAATCCCTGAAGGATCTCTTGCAATTCGATTACAACTCTTTATCTAAGTATGCTGCCAGCTTCTGGATCGTCTCTTCGTTCCTGCGGTAATAGGTCCATTGGTTATAACGGATCGATTCCAGCAGCCCAGCGCGCTGCATCATGGCTAAATATTGGGATACCGTGGATTGGGAAGCTTGGACCTTTTCCTGAATGTCCCCGACGCAGACGCCGCCCTTGTAATGGACCTCCTTCGGCAGATGAGCCTGCTGCTTGGGAAAATGCTTCTCCGGTTCTTTCAGCCAATGCAGGATTTGCAGTCGTTTCTCATTCGACAAAGCTTTGAATAATTCGATTGTATTCATGAATCCATTGTATATCGAGTTTTTCCGATAAAGCAACCATAAAAACTTGGAATGTATGAATACCGTTATTGCGTCTTTGTTAAATTTCCTGATGTTTAGACATGTTTACCTGGTTTATGGGGATGTTCATGGAGGCTTGGTCCATCTTGCAGTCACCGCTCTATCTTGCTATAATGCTTTAAGAAAATGGAATATGTTCGTTTCACACTGTATAACCTCAATAATTTGGTTTGAGGGTCTCTACCAGGAGCCATAACTCCCTGATTACAGATATCTATCTGTAATCGGGGAGTTTTTATGTGCCATTTTCGAATTCAGGATATAGAAAGGAAATGGAAATTGAATTTCAGAGTCTTTATATTAGCTATTTCTGTAATATCGGTAGGGTTAGTAGAGTTGATTGTCGGGGGGATATTGCCGACGATTGCAGCTGATTTGCATGTTTCGATCGGCCAGGCTGGTCAGCTGATCACTGTGTTTGCTTTGGTTTACGCATTATCCGGTCCGATTTTATATACATTGACGTCAAATATCGAGCGGAAGAAGCTCTTGCTGCTGACACTGGGTGTGTTCGTTTTGGGGAATGTCATTACCTATGTGAGCCCATCATTTCTTTTTGTCATGATCGCTCGTGTCATGACAGCAATGAGCACAGCATTGATCATTGTTCTTTCTTTGACTATCGCGGCAAAAATCGTCCAGCCGCAGCATCGCGCAAAAGCCATCGGTCTTATTTATATGGGTATCAGTTCCTCGCTTGTGCTTGGGGTTCCGATCGGTATCATCATCAGTGATGCTTTCGGCTGGAGGATGCTGTTTCTATTCATTGGCTTGATGGCCTTGCTTTCCATGATTTTGATTGCGTTCACGCTCGATAGGATCGAAGTCGAGCAGGTACAGTCCTTGAAATCCCAGCTGAAAGCACTGCGGAACAAAAAAATGCTGACAGCGCATTTGACGATGCTGTTCCTGCTTGCAGGTCACTATACAATATATGCGTATTTCACGCCTTTCCTGGAATCCGAATTGAATCTGAACACACAATGGATCAGTATTTGCTACTTTATCTTCGGTATAGCAGCAGTTGCCGGCGGAGCCTTCGGCGGAAGCCTGGCGGATAAATTCGGCTCCAAGGTGAGTATCATCCTTGTAGTCGCATCATTCGCCATCATCCTGTTCGTGCTGCCCTTCTCCACTGCTTCCTTCCCGTTATTCCTGGTGGTGATGGTAATCTGGGCCGCTTTAAGCTGGAGTCTGGCACCGCCATTGCAGAATTATATCGTGGAAACCGATGCAAAGACTGCCGGCATTCATCAAAGCTTCAACAACTCGGCACTGCAGATCGGGATTTCACTGGGGTCCTTAGTCGGCGGAGTCGTGAATGGAGCAACTTCTTCCATGCAGACGACAGCGCATGTCGGAAGTATCCTGGTCATCATCTCGCTTGCTTTTGCGGTATGGTCTTTGCGGAGTGCAGTTCAGAAGACAGTACAAAATCAATAGTGGTAAGCGGACAAGTCAATTGTCCGCTTTTTTTTGTTTAAATATTGTCATGATGACCGCTTGTTATGGATAAAGGATTTTGTATAAGCTTGTCGTATTCCTCATTTAAACAATTTCTTACAAGGAAAGGTTGGATCGGATGCAGAAGTTCGGCTTGTTTGGCAGGTTCTTGGTAGATAAAGAAGATAGAGAAGAATTGAGTGAGATTCTTCTGGAGGCAGCAAAGGCCATGGGGGATGTAGAGGGATGCGAAGTATATCAGGTCAGTTTGTCCAATGAGGAGCCGCAAGCAGTATATGTATATGAGGTATGGAAAGATGAAGCAGCTCATCAGGCATCACTTGCCCTGGAAGTGACACAAACTTTAATCCATCGGGCAAAGCCCCTTATAACTGGAATGGAACGACTGAATACCCTGCAAACATTAGGGGGATTAGGTATGGATACTGATTGAAAGGCGGACAAATCACTTGTCTGCCGTTATCTTTAAAGGATGCGTATTTACACATTTAACTCATCCTATATCTGCAGGACAGCCATGCACATACAATCGGCGTCATTCATTATTTCTATATCCATCATATATTTCCAATTATGGTACCATGAAGTGAGAGATAAAATGGTTTGGATTGCAGGACTCAGGTTCGCTTTGAGTATTTTGAAGATTCGAAAGTCGGGGAGGGTTTGTGTTGGAAGATTTGAAGAATAGATTGAAAAAGGCAGCAGAGGAAATGGATTTCTCGGGAGTTGCTTATATAAAACAGGATCAGGAAAGCTGTTTCTTCCAAAATGGGTATGCCAATAAGCAAGAAAAGCTGGCTTTTGATAAGCAGACAAGGTTCGGAATAGCTTCCGGTGCAAAGGTCTTTACTGCTGTGGCAATTGCCAAGCTGGTAGAACAAAAGAAACTGGATTTCCATACGAAATTGGCAGATTGCCTATCGATTCCATTTCCTCATTTCCACCAGGATGTTACGATTCATCATTTGCTGACACACACGTCGGGAATTCCTGATTATTTCGATGAAGAGGTAATGGATGATTTCGAAGAGTTGTGGCGAACCTTGCCGATGTATCGGATGCGATCCGGTGTGGATTTTCTGCCTTTATTCCAGGATAGAAAGATGGCGTTTTCGCCGGGGGAGCGGTTCCATTATAACAATGCAGCATTCATCGTTTTGGGATTGGTAGTGGAAGAGCTGGCTGGTCAGCCTTTTACGGCATTCGTTCAGGACTATATTTTCGATCCAGCTGGAATGACGGAAGCTGGTTACTTTCCATTTGATAAATTGCCGGGTAATACGGCAGTCGGTTACATAAAAGAGGACGAAGGATATCGTTCCAATATTTATGCACTGCCGGTCAGAGGGGGAGCTGATGGCGGTGTGTATGTGAGTGCGTCTGATATGATGCGTTTCTGGGATGCGCTGTTCCAGCATGAGCTGCTGAACGCAGGACTTACGGACAAGCTGCTGACATCGCACGTTCAAGTGGATGAAGAAACATATTATGGCTATGGTATTTGGATGAAAAAAGAAGCGGGTGAAATCAAGAAGTTCTATGTTATCGGTTTTGACCCTGGCGTGAGTTTCCATGCTGCTTATTATCCGAAAAGTGGACGGAAGATAGTGGTCCCGTCCAACCATGGTGCTGGTCCGTTTTACATTGTTCGGGAAATCGAGGGGGGTGGCCGCGGTGGAGGATTTAACGATTGAGCTAGGCGAACGAGTATTGAATTGCCGGACGGCTGGCATTGTAATAAAAGATGATCACGTACTGCTTCACAAAAATAAAAAAGAGCCATTTTGGGCGCTTATCGGAGGCAGGATACAGCTGGGGGAGGATTCTGCACAAGCCGTGGAACGGGAATTCAAGGAAGAACTTGGCATTCCTGCAAAGGCACAGAGGCTGCTGTGGATAGTGGAGAACTTCTTTACCTATCGGGATCGCCCATATCATGAATATTGCTTTATTTATTTGGTCAAGGATGTGGAAGATAGGCTTTTAGGGACCGGGGGAATCGTATCTCCTGAAGGATGCGATTTTTCTTATGAATGGATCTCTCTTGCTGGAATCAAGGAGCTCCCGTTAAGGCCCGATTTTTTACCAGAGAAGCTGGCAGACCTGCCTGCTGTACCAGTGCATCTCATTCATAGAGAAAGGACGGAATGAGATGCAGGTATAGGAAGGTAGAAGTTGAACAGCAATTCCGTGGATATAAAGAAACAGAATGGATCTGCCTTGTGGCTGCTGGGCTTGCATAGTGAAACATTACGGTTCGAAAAGACGGCTGCTGGAATAGAAGCGAAATTGCCGTCCAGATCCACTCGCACATTACCCCAACTTGATCCAGGGCTTACATTTGAAAGGCATCCATGAACAACACTGTCAATTCTGTGAAACATACTACCGTTTGCGTCATTGAACAAATGGATTATATTTGTTCAAAAAGTTTTCTGAGCATTCAAATTGCTTGACTGCTTTTTCGTAAAAGGTGTAACCTCTTACGTATAAGGTAGGTAAATAAACCTACTCAATTTGTAGGAGGTGGGGTTTGCTTGTGGGTGGACAGAAAGTAGCGGTGATTACAGGAGGCGGCAGCGGACTTGGGCAAGCTGTCGCATTGCGATTAGCAGAAGAAGGCATCGCAATCAGCGTTGTTGACGTATCTGAAGCAGCTGGTATGGAAACGGTCCGTTTAGTGGGGGAGAAGGGATCAAAAGCGATTTTTATAAAAGCGGATGTCAGCAAAGCAGAGGAAGTAAAACATTATGTAGATAAAACGGTAGAGGAATTTGGAACTATCGATATGTTCTATAATAATGCTGGAATCTCCGGACCGGGCGTCAAATTTGTGGACAATACCATTGAACAGATTGATATGGTATTGGGTATCAACCTGAATGGAGCCCTTTATGGTTTGAAATACGTTTTGGAAGTGATGCTTGCCAATGGCAGCGGGCGCATTGTCAATACATCGTCCACGGCGGGTGTTGTCGGTCAAGCGACAGTCGGCACCTATTCCGCGACGAAGCATGCAATGGTCGGCATCACGAAAACATTGGCTGCTGAGTATGCGGCGCAAGGCATCGTAGTGAATGCAATTGCCCCAGGCACAACGGAAACACCAATGGTTCGTGCATATAAGGAAAAGAATCCGGAAGCATTCGTAAATGCGACAGAGCCTATCCCGCAGAAGCGTCTTGGCCAGCCGGAAGAAGTGGCGGAGCTTGTCACCTTCCTGCTGACTGGAAAGGCATCTTATATCAATGGCGCGGTGGTGCCGATCGATGGTGGGTTCACGGCAATCTAAAAAACTAAAAGGGAGAGATTCTCATGGAACGGTTTGAAGATAAAGTAGTATTGATTACAGGCGGCGGTTCTGGACTGGGCCGTGCAGCAGCACTTCAAGTAGCAAAAGAAGGCGCAAAACTTTCCCTTGTTGATATAAGTGAAAAAGGCTTGGAAGAAACAAAGCAGGAAGTCCTTGCAGCAGCACCGGAAGCAGAAGTTCTTACAATTGTGGCAAACTGTGCAAACGAGCCGGAAGTTGAGGCGTATGTAAAACAAACAGTTGATCAGTTTGGCAAGATTGACAGTTTCTTCAACAATGCTGGTGTAGAGGGAACACAGAATCTAACGGAAGAGTATCCTGTGGATGAATTCGACCGCGTTGTGAACATCAACTTGAATGGTGTTTTCTACGGTATGCGTCATGTATTGAAAGTAATGAAGGAGCAAGGTCATGGTTCTGTAGTGAATACAGCTAGCGTAGGTGGAATCCGCGGAATCGGCAACCAGTCTGGCTATGCAGCAAGTAAGCATGGTGTGGTAGGTTTGACGAAGAACTCCGGAATCGAATACGGGCAATTCGGCGTCAGCATCAAAGCCATCGCACCAGGTGCCATTATGACTCCAATGGTAGAAGGTTCCTTGCGTCAAATCGGCGGGGATAACTGGGAAGAGGCAGGCAAAGAATTTGTCAGCGTCAACCCGATGAAGCGCTTCGGTAAGCCGGAAGAAGTCGGTTATCTTGTTGCATTCCTTCTCTCCGATCAAGCGAACTTCATCAATGCTACTGTTGTGCCGATTGACGGCGGACAATCTTATAAATACTGATTTATATTTTCTTTGGAGGCCATCTGACCGATTCGGATGGTCTTTTTTATATTGAGAAAATCTTGCAAATTATACTGATTATGCTACGATATGGGTAAGTTCATAGTTTATTTTCACACTAGGGGATCCCTTCATAAGGGCTGAGATTAAGAGTGGTGACTCTTTAAACCCTCATAACCTGAACAGGTTCGGACCTGCGTAGGAAAGTGTAGACACTCGAGTTTACATGCTCTTTTGTATGTATTTTTCGTAGACAGTACACACCACTTTCCTTTTGGGGAGTGGTGTTTTTTATGTATTCCGGACTGTTCGTCAAGGAAGGTGATAGCAATCAAATTGATGGCAGTAACAGATGACAGGCATGATATTCCCGACTTGCTGCGTATTTTGCTGGATATTCATCCTTATGTCGATCATGTACAGATCCGGGAAAAGAACAAGCCGGCTGGAGCGGTGTATCAGCTATGCCGGGAGTTAGTGAAGGAAGGACTGCCAGAGGAAAAGCTTTGGATCAATGACCGGGTTGATGCAGCATTGCTGCTTGGCTTGAAGCAGGTGCATGTACCAGGGCACGGACTGCCATTGAAAGAGTTGAAAAGGCAGTATCCGGAGCTGCGGATCGGGGCTCCCGTCCATTCATTTGAGGAAGCCATGGAGGCAGAAGCAGCTGGTGCGGCATACGTGTTATATGGTCATTGTTTTCCAACGGCAAGCAAGCAGGGGAAAGCCCCTCAGCCGCTATCCAATCCAGTGCGAATCCGGCAGAGCATCCAAGTGCCGATGTATGGGATAGGAGGAATCACGGCAGAGAGGTTAGCTGTGCTGAAAGCGCTTGAATTGGATGGCGCTGCTGTAATGAGCGGTATTTTTTCAGCAAAACAACCGCTTGAGGCTGTAAAGGAATTAAGGGAGGAGTGTTCACGTCTTGAAGCAATCCAGTGAGGTAGCTGTGGTTGGAGGGGGTATCATCGGCAGTGCAATCGCTTATTATTTGGCAAAGGCAGGGCACCGGGTCGATTTATTCGAAGCCGGACAGATTGGGTCAGGCTCGACACGAGCCGCAGCGGGCATGCTAGGCGCCCATTCGGAGTATAAAGAGTTCGGTGCTTTGCTTTATTCCTTTGCCCGGACTAGCCAACAGCTGTACGAAGAAGCGGAAGCCGATATACGTGCGCTTACAGGGATAGATATCGAACGGCGTACAGGCGGATTACTGCAGCTTGTTTTTACGGCAGAAGAAAGAGCAAGGCTATCCGATATTTGTTCCTTGGAAGGTGTGACGTGGCTGGACCGAGCTGCTGCGGAAAAAGAAGTGCCGGGGCTGACCAAGTCCCTGGAAGGAGCGATCCATATAGCGGACGATGTACATGTCACACCAGCCATTGCCTGCAGAGGATTCTGTTCGGCAGCCAAAATATCAGGAGCCCGTATACATGCGTTCACTCGAGTGGAAGGCATTGCAAAGGAAGATGGGCAATATCGGATACAGACCTCCAAGGGAGAATGGCAGGCGGAGTATGTGGTCATTGCCGGCGGGGTATGGAGTAATGCCCTTTTGCAGCGGATTGGCTTGGGGACACCAATGTATCCGGTGAAAGGGGAATGCATCGCTGTCACCAATACAGAGATACCGCTCTCCTGCAGTTTATTCCATGACCAGCATTATATTGTTCCTCGGAACAATGATGAGCTGATCATCGGTGCAACAAAGGTCAGGGGAGATTGGAGTACAGAGCCGACATCCGGGGGTATACACAGGGTCATGGAGAAGGCGAGACAGATGCTGCCGGGGATAGATAAGATGCCTTTTCTCAGAAGCTGGGCCGGTCTCAGACCTCAGACGATCGATGGCAAGCCGCTGATCGGGGAGCATCCAGAGATGAAGGGATTATTCATTGCTGCTGGTCATCAGCGCAATGGGATTCTGCTTGCGCCGGTTACAGGTAAGATGATCTGTGACTTGATTGACGGTAAGGCAGTTCCGGAAGTATGGATGGAAGCGTTTCGAGTCGACCGACTGCATACCGATGAGGAGGTATTGATGTGAGCATTCAACTGAATGGCAGGCAGCATGCATTATCCGCTGACATCCGGAATATCGCCCAGCTGCTGTCATCCCTTTCTTTGGAGAATAGGATTGTGATTGTCGAACTGAACAACGAAATCATCGATAAATCTGCCTATGCAGATCAGCCTATAAGAGATGGCGATAAAGTCGAATTGATTCATTTTGTCGGAGGAGGATGAACGATGTTACAAATCGCAGATAAGACATTTGCTTCCCGTTTGCTGCTGGGGACAGGTAAATACCCGTCATTCGAGGTTCAAAAAGAGGCTGTCGATGTTTCAAAGGCGGAGATACTGACATTTGCGGTACGCCGGATGGATATTTTCGAGCCGTCCCAGCCGAATTTCCTTGAGCAGCTTGATTTGAAACGGTATACCTTGCTGCCGAATACGGCAGGTGCCAAAACGGCAGAGGAGGCTGTCCGTATCGCCAGGCTGGCGAAGGCCTCCGGCTTATGCGATATGGTGAAGGTGGAGGTGATCGGCTGTGATAGGACGTTGCTTCCTGATCCAGTCGAAACGCTGCGGGCAGCTGAAATGTTGTTGGAGGAGGGTTTCATTGTCCTTCCTTACACGTCGGATGATGTTGTGCTGGCCAAGCGGCTCATCGATTTGGGGGTGCATGCCATCATGCCGGGTGCATCGCCGATTGGTTCGGGAAAAGGTATCATCAATCCCTTCAATCTTCGTATGATCGTGGAACAGAGCAGCGTACCAGTGATTGTCGATGCGGGCATTGGTTCTCCGAAGGATGCTGCTTATGCCATGGAGCTCGGGGCTGATGGTGTCTTGCTGAATACAGCAGTTTCCGGTGCCCGGGACCCTGTGAAGATGGCGCGTGCAATGAAGCTGGCAATCGAAGCGGGCAGAATGGGGTTCGAAGCAGGCAGAATCCCGGAGAAGGACTATGCTGCAGCCAGCAGCCCGAGTGAAGGATTGTTTACCTGATGCGGGATCGTTATCGGAAGCAGGAATTGTTTATCGGCAAGGAAGGGCAGGCACGGGTCGAGAACGGTAGAATCGTGTTGATCGGCATGGGCGCATTGGGCTCTGCTTCAGCAGAAATGCTAGTGCGGGCAGGCATCGGGGAGCTGGTGCTCATTGATCGGGATTATGTCGAGCTTCATAATCTTCAGCGCCAGCAGCTGTATACGGAAGAAGATGCTGCTGCCTATTTGCCAAAAGCAGCAGCAGCAGCGAAACGACTAAAGGCTATCAATCAGCATGTAACGGTAAAACCAGTAATCGAAAATGTCGATCATCATAATATCGAGCAGCTGATGGAAGGTGCGGATGTGATTCTGGATGCTGCAGACAATTTTGAGACCCGGCTGATTGTAAATGATGCAGCGCTGAAGCATGATATCCCTTTCTTATACGGAGCTTGTGTCGGAAGCTATGGTGTGACATATCCGGTGCTGGGAGACAAAGCTTCCCCATGTTTGCATTGTCTCCTCGAGCAGCTTCCTGAGCAAAGTGAAACATGTGATACGGCAGGAATCATCAGTCCCATTGTCCAATGGGTGGCGTCCATGCAGGTGACACAGGCATTGCGGCTTCTATCCGGTCAAAAAGTAACGCCGGAATTATCTGCGTTTGATATTTGGACGGGTGATTACTCGAGAGTGGACGTACGGGGGCTGAGGGATTCAAGCTGTCCCAGCTGCAGCACAAATGCCACACTGCCCTTTCTGGACGGTGCCAGACAGACGAGGATGGATGTATTATGCGGCAGGGAAGCTGTCCATATCCGGCCTGGTGCCAAGAAATCACTGGATCTGCCGGCTTTGTCAGAGGAATGGGCTTCTGCGGTCGATCATGTCACTGCCAATGAACATTTGCTCGCCTTGCACTACAAAGGCCATCGGATTGTGTTATTTGCCGATGGGCGGGCAATCGTTCATGGCGTAAATGATATCGCCCGGGCGCGTTCCCTTTATGACAGTCTGGTCGGCTGATATTGTGTGAATTTTCAGTTGACGATGTATCTTATTCATGCTAAACTCCTTCATAACAAACGAATACAAAACTCTTATCAAGAGTGGCGGAGGGACTGGCCCGATGATGCCCGGCAACCTGCAAGTTAATCTTAGACTTGTATAGGTGCTAATTCCTGCAGATGAGAGAAGACACAGTGCGGTTCATTCGTCTCCCTGTCCTCTCAGGGAGGCTTTTTTTATGCGTAAAATCACTCGAAGGAGGCAGCAAGGATGACAGCAGTTAAAATTGGATTGATAGGTTATGGTACCGTAGGCAGCGCAGTGGGGAGGACAATCCGCTCCCATCAGGAGAATCTGCAGACGATATTCGGGAAAGAAGTACAGGTGGCGGGTGTATTGGTGCGCGATAAACAGAAGTATGCAGGGCAAGTCACGGATGCACTTCTCACCGACGAAGCAGCGGAGCTTTTTGCAATCGAAAAGCTCGATGTAATCATCGAAGCGAGTGTGGGCATCGAGCCTGCCTTCAGCTATCTGAGTGAGGCAATCCATCGCGGCTGTCATATCATCACGGCGAATAAAGAGCTGATTGCATCCCGCGGGGCAGAACTAAAGCGATTGGCAAAGCAAAAAGGTGTCAGGCTGGAATATGAAGCAGCAGTGGCAGGCGGTGTCCCGGTAATCGGCACACTGAAGCAGCTCCTGCATATCAATCGTGTTGTCAAAGTGGAGGCGATATTGAATGGCACCTCCAATTTCATCCTGACTGAAATGGCCGATAAAGGATTGATATTTGAAGATGCACTGCGGCTTGCGCAGGAAGCCGGATTTGCAGAGGCGGATCCAGCCAACGATGTGGATGGCTGGGATGCTTTTTATAAACTGATGGTCCTGAGTGATTTATTATTCGAGGCCCAGCCGGATTGGGAAAAAGTGACGCGCAGGGGAATCCGGTCCGTTTCCGCGCAGGATATCCAGGAGGCAGCAGGAAGAGGCTGGAAAATAAAGCATGTTGCAACGCTTGAAAATGCAGGAGGGGAAGTCACAGCCTCTGTCGAACCGGTGATATTATCTGCAGATCATCCGCTGTACAGTGTCGATGGAGTGGATAATGCCGTGTGTATCGAAGGTGACCTGGTTGGCAAGCTGAAGCTCCAGGGTCCGGGTGCTGGTGCCTTGCCGACAGCAAGCGCCATTGTCGAGGATTTGGCTAATCTCGTCCATAAGCGAAAAGAGGTCGTTGTAAAACGGGAAATCCGATTTACCGAGAAAAAAGAGAAAGTACCTTTCGTCCATTTACCGACTGGTGAGACTGTTTCTATACACGCAGAAAGCGTAGAATCCAATGGACACTTTTATCGGGTTGCTTCCAGGGCACCAGCTAAGGCGGAGGCTTGATCTTCTGCGCTTGCCCTTTATTACGCAAGGAAATCGATGAAGCGATTGTTTATCATAGTGTGGACACTCAAATTTAAAGCTCATATGAAAAACGAATCATATCCCTGCACTGGATGCCATTTTCATGAATCGGTTCGTCGTAATGCCGGAGGAAATGATCCCGGTCGATTCCAGTCATGCGAAAGCCGCATTTCTGGTAGAAGGCGATTTGATCGATGCTGGAGTTGCCTGTTCCCACTTCCAAGAAGGCAAAGCCTTTTGCGCGGGCCTGTTCCATCGCATGACGGATGAGTTTTTTTCCGATACCTTTTCCTTGATGGGCTTCTCTGATTGAGATATTGATTATTTCTGCAGTGTCTTCCCTGTTCTTCACCAGGACATAGATGCCGAGAATGTGATTTTCTTTTTCAGCGACATAGCTGCTGCCTTCGCGAAGGTAAGCGGCAATTTGATTTTTAGAGGGATCGGCTTCGAGGAGAAGATCCATTGGCGGCGTTTCTGTTGGCTGGAGCTTTCTTATCTTCATTGTCTTACTCCTTTCCTTAGTAAAATAAAAGGCTGCCGGTATCCGGCAGCCTTTGTCATTTAACGATCATCACGGAGCATTTGGCTCGTTTTACGACACGGCTGCTGACGCTGCCGAGTACGATTTCCTGGAGAGGATTCAGTCCGCGGCTGCCGATGATGATGAGGTCGGCTTTCGTGTCACGTGCGTGCTCAAGGATCATTGAGGCTGGCTCGCCATGCTTCATGATCAATTTGTAATGGATGGATGCAGCTTCGAATGCATCGCGGAATCGCTGGAGTTTCTCCTCGCGCTTGCTCTGGAGCTGGATTGGATCGCTGCTGTGCAGGACATCCGCTTTTGTCTTTTCATAATCCAGGACTTGAATTCCCTCGACATGTGTTTCAGGCTGCAGCTTTGCCAGCTGGATTGCGTGCTCTGCTGCGAGAAAAGAATGATCGGAACCGTCGATTGCCACTACGATTTTCTTATACATGGATGCACCGCCTTTTAATGGTTTGATACTTTCACATATGCCGAATCGCTGGTTGTCAATCTGTGCATCAGTGCCTGACTGTCATTATTCAAGCCTTCCAAGGTGACAGTCGTCCCTTTCTCCCTGAATTTTAGCACGACTTTGTCAATCGCTGCCACTGCGGAGTCATCCCAGACATGCGTATTTGTAAAATCAAGGGTCACTTGTTTTACTGGATCCTCATAAGAGAAGCCATTCATGAAATCGGTCACGGAGGCAAAGAAAAGCTGGCCTGTGATAGCATATCGGATATGGTCTTTGCCAGTACTTTCTTCGATTTTCACTTTTGAAATCTTGGCAACGAAGAAAATGGCACTCAGCAGGATACCGATGAATACACCGATGGATAAATTATGCGTGGCTACCACCGCGATGACGGTCACGACCATGACAGCCGAATCCGACAAAGGCACGCGTGTGAGGCTGCGCAGTGAGTGCCAATCAAATGTACCGATGGAAACCATGATCATGACACCGACAAGTGCAGGCATTGGAATCATTACGACCCAGTCTCCCAAAACAAGGATGAGGAACATCAGGAATATACCTGCGACAAGGGTGGAAAGACGTCCGCGCCCGCCGGATTTGACGTTGATGACGGACTGTCCGATCATCGCACAGCCTGCCATGCCGCCGAAAAAGCCTGTCACGATATTGGCAATGCCCTGTCCGCGAGCTTCCTTGTTTTTATTGCTATCGGTATCTGTCATGTCATCGACAATCGATGCTGTCAGCAAGGATTCCAGCAGCCCGACGATCGACAGCGCCAATGCCGTCGGGAAGATGATTTGCAAGGTCTCCAAGCTGAAGGGGATATCAGGAATCAAGAAAGAAGGCAATGCTTGTTTGATTTCACCCAAGTCACCTACAGTCCGGACATCGAGATGCAATACGATGGACAGAATGGTCATTGCCAGAATGGCTACCAGGGGTGCCGGCACGGCCTTCGTGACGTAAGGGAACAGATAGATGATGGCAAGTGTGACACCTACTATGATGTAAGTGGTCGTATTGATCCCGATGAAATGCGGAACTTGTGCCATGAATATCAGGATGGCAAGTGCGTTCACAAACCCGATCATGACCGAACGCGGAATGAATTTCATGAAACGGGCAATACCTAAGACGCCAAATAGGAGCTGCAGGACACCGGTCAGGATGGTGGTGGCAAATAAATACTGCAAGCCGTGCTCCTTTACCAATGTCACCATCAATAATGCCATCGCGCCTGTGGCAGCAGAGATCATCGCAGGTCTTCCGCCGACGATGGCAATGATCACAGCCATGGAAAAGGATGCATATAAACCGACCATCGGATCTACACCTGCGATGATGGAAAAAGCGATTGCTTCGGGAATCAAGGCCAAGGCCACGACGATACCGGATAGGAGATCACCGCGGATATTGCCAAACCATTGTTTATTCAGTTTTGTTGCTGACAATCTACATACACCTCATTTTATATATAATGTGTTGACTTCCAAGTCTCATAGAAGTCGCGTCCGAATTTTGTTAAGCTTACTGTAACATGATGGAAGTATTTTGTGAACCAAAACAAACGTTTTTGGTACCATATTTGGGGTGAGCCGGAATGAAAATCGCATATATAAGGGAATTTGTACAAGAAAAATGGGCGCTGCAGCCAAAAGAAATAAAAAGCTGTGAAACAGTGATAGAAGAAAGGGAGGATGTACAAGGACAGCCTTTACTCGAGGAACTGTTGGAGAAGCTGCAGCCAGGAGATGAGGTGGTTGTACGCAAATTGTACAGTCTGGCTAACTCGACAAAGCATCTGATCGAAATTTGCCGGAATCTGAAGGAAAAGCAAGCCGTCCTGGTATCGATAGAAGACGGGATCGATACCAGGGAAGATTCGTTTTTTCAGCATCTGGAACAGATTGCCGATTTTCGGAAAGAAGTGGTCGGGGAGAGGACCAAAGCAGGCCTGTCTGAAGCCAAATCGAGGAATCGGATAGGGGGAAGACCGCGGAAGCCGGACAGGAATGTGCAGAGGGCGATTGATATGTATCGCAGCAAAAAATATACGATAGCGGAAATTACCATTGAAACGGGCATAAGCAAGACAACGTTATATCGTTATCTGCAGGAGTAGATTATGTCGAAGAAGGAAGTCAAACAAGCGTTTGAATAATAGGCAATAAACAAAAAAAGACAGTACTCCTCGTTAAACAGGATACTGTCTTTTTTGCTCCTTGGGTAAAAACTCAAATCACATCCGGACAGAACGCATCCAAATGCCAAAGCTTAAAAAATCATGCCAGTCAGGAAGAGTATGCTGCGGATGCCGGGCAGCTGTGTGACAGAATCGAATAAATTAATTCGCAAGCCGAATGTTTCCTTGAATTCGTCCAATATGGAGTTTGGGGCTTTGGCAAAGGTGATTTCCATTGCAGATCAGGACATCACACAAGGCTGCAACACCATATGTCGGCGGGAAAAACTTCGTGATTTCCTGGACGAATCCAGGCAGCTGTCTGACCGGGATGTAGATGCCGAGCAGAAAAGCCGGATAAGGTCCCGATCAATGTGCCCATGGATGAAAAAATTTCGTGATTGGGTCGGGACAGTTCAGCTGAGGAAAAACAATGGCAGTTGGCGTATCCTGCCAATAAGAGCATGTAAGCTGCCATCCATCGTTCTTGAACAAACGTTTGATAAATGATGTCTGACGGGAAAAAGTAAGTGATGAGGAGGAGAAAACGATGAAGATGATTACACTCCAAGATGGAACCGAACTTCCGGCAATCGGACAAGGAACATGGAATGTAGGGGATGATGAGTCGAAACGGCATGATGAAATCCAAGCGTTGCGGACAGGGATCGATCAGGGGCTGCTGGTGATCGACACAGCCGAAATGTACGGATACGGCCGGTCAGAGCATCTTGTACGGGAAGCTATTGCTAATAGAAGGGAAAAAGTCTTCCTTGTTTCAAAAGTTCTACCTTCCAATGCCGCATTCGATGATGTATTGGAAGCTTGCAATCATTCCCTGGAGCGTTTAGGCACTGATTATCTGGATTTGTATTTGCTGCACTGGCGAGGAGCAGTCCCGCTTGAGGAAACGGTAGCTGCTTTTGAACAGCTGAAGGAAGAAGGGAAGATCAAGCGCTGGGGTGTATCGAATTTCGATACAGATGATATGGAAGAGCTGTGGAAGATCGAGGATGGAAAGAATTGCGCAGTTAACCAAGTACTATATAATCTCACAGCCCGAGGAATCGAATATGATTTGCTGCCTTGGCATAAGGAAAAAGGGATACCGATCATGGCGTATTGTCCATTGGCACAAGGGGACCGGAAGAAAATCCTGCAAAATGCCGCTGTCCGGGAACTGGCAAAAATATATGATGTATCTGTTTCCCAAATTGCTTTGGCTTGGACGATCCGGTCTGGCCAGGTTCTCAGCATACCGAAATCCGGACAAGCTGCGCATGTGATGGAAAACGCTGATGCGGGCAATCTTGTATTGAATGAAGATGATCTTGCAAAAATAGACAAGGAATTCCCGCCGCCAGCGTCGAAAGTACCGTTGGAGGTCGTGTGAATGCATAGGCATTTTACATGACAGCCTATGCAGGCAACGCTATACTAATTACGATAAAAAACCGCTAAAGGAGTGCTTTGGATGAACTATGTAACACTAAACAATGGCTTGAAAATGCCACAGCTTGGCTTTGGAGTATGGCAGGTAGGAAACGAAGAAGCAACTGCTGCAGTAGCAAAAGCACTTGAAGTTGGTTATACCAGCATCGACACAGCCATGATTTACAAAAATGAAGAAGGTGTCGGCAAAGCGATCAAGGAAGCGAATGTGAACAGGGAAGATTTGTTCATCACTACAAAAGTGTGGAACTCCGATCAAGGATATGACAACACAATCGCTGCCTTTGAAGCAAGCCTGGAGCGCCTTGGCCTGGATTATGTGGATCTTTATCTTATCCACTGGCCGACACCGCAATATGACGAGTATGTAGATACTTACAAAGCATTGGAGAAGCTTTACAAAGACGGCCGCGTGAAAGCGATCGGCGTATGTAACTTTGAGATTGAGCATCTCGAGCGTCTGATGAAAGAAACAGAAATCACACCGGTATTGAACCAGGTTGAATGCCACCCGTACTTGGCACAAAACGAGCTGAAAGAATTCTGCAAGAAGCACGATATCTTCGTTGAAGCATGGAGCCCGCTTGACCAAGGCGGCGATGTGCTGAAGGATGAAGTCGTAACTGCTATCGCTGAAAAGCTTGGCAAAACAGCAGCCCAAGTCGTGCTTCGCTGGCATCTTCAGAATGACACAATCGTCATTCCGAAATCCGTGACACCATCCCGCATCGAAGAGAATTTCCAAGTATTCGATTTCGAGCTTTCTGCTGAGGATATGGATGCCATCAACAAATTGGATGCCGGACGCCGCAAAGGTGCACATCCAAATGATATGAACGTACGATAAGGAAAACGGAAAGAGGCTGGGACAAAAGAGTTCCAGTAACAGGAAAACCCGAACGAGGACGTGAATCTTGAAATGAAGATACGCGTAAGTTCGGGTTTTTTGCGTTGATTTAAATTAGGGTGGACAGAACAGGGAGACTCCTCGGAAGCATTTCAGTCATGTGAGTTCTTTGACTGTTTCCCCTTCGATCATTTCCGGCTGATAATAAATTTCATTCGGTAAATCTTTCTTTCCTTGAAGCTTCATGATGATCCAATCAGCGGCATCACGCCCCATCAGTTCTTGCGGATGGGTCAATGTAGTCAATTGGATATTGGCATTTTTGGCAATATAGGAATTGTCCTGACCGATGATGGACAATTTGTCTGGTACTGCTATATCTAGTTGTCTGCATACATTCACTACTTCTAATCCGACTTCATCGTTGTAGCATATGATGGAAGTCAGCGTCTCCTTATATTCTGTGAGGAATTTTTTCATATTCATACGCAAATCTTGTTTGGTTTCTGTATCGAAAGAGAGTACATGCTCGGGCTGAAAAGGTAATTTAGCTTCACCGAGCGCTTTTATATACCCTTTCATTCGATACTTTCCTTGTAAATCATCCATTTTTGCAACAAGACCAATTTGTGTATGTCCTTTATTTATCAATAGATTTGTAGCAAGATAACTGGATTGTACATCGTCCAGGCATAGATAAGGTACATCCAATTCCTCGTAATGAGCATTGATCATGATAAATGGTATATCTTTTTCCTTGAATGATAGGTAATAAGCAATATTGGGATTGTATAAATTACTCCTGGTAGGCTCGACTATCAAACCATCCACTCCATAAGATAACATCATTTCCAAAGCTTTTTTTTCCTGTTCTACATCATTATTGGTACTAGCTAATAGCAAGGAATAGTCCTCTTCATTGAGACGCCCTTCAATCCCGCGGATGATCGAAGGGAAGATATAATCGGATATATAGGTTGTAATGACGCCGATTGTTTTATTGGTGGGTTTACCGGAGGATTTGTACTCACCGCTGACATAAGTCCCGGATCCTTTCTCGCTTCTCAGGAATCCTTCGGTGGCTAATTCCAAGATTGCCTTGCGTACAGTGTGGCGGCTGACGTTATAAGTTTCTTGCAAAGCCGATTCAGTGGGAATCCGTTCTCCTACGCTATAATCTCCTGATAAAATCTTACTCTTTAATTCTTCTATAATGACCTGATATTTTGTTTTCATATTTCTATCACTTCCCAAGATTTATTAGCGGACTAATTTAATTACGAATGATATTTGTATGGACATATTCTATCATTTGCAACCTGGAAAGAAAACAAAATCCGTATTTTAAAGAGATGGTGTTAGGGGATTTTTGATTATCCTCTGATCTTGATAGCGGGTGAATGAGTTATTTGTAAGTACATATTTAAAAATTGTTGACATTTGTACGTACAGAAAATATACTGAAGTCATTAAATGAAAGCGCATTCTCAAAGGGGGTGCTTTCAATATAGGGGGGTTCAGATCCTATGAATCGAGATGCTATCACACAAGCCATCATAAGGGGAGATACGTCACTTGGTATTGAATTTGGGTCCACTCGCATAAAAGCAGTGCTGATCAACAATGGTTTTGAGACGATCGCGTCCGGAAGCTATGATTGGGAAAATCGCTTGGAAGGTGGAATCTGGACGTACAATCTGTTGGATATCATTACCGGTATGCAGACTGCTTACAGTGAAATGAAACAAGAAATTGAACGAAGTTATGGTGTTACCATCCGCACAATCGGTTCCATCGGGTTTTCGGCCATGATGCATGGATACATGGCCTTTGATAAAACTGGTGAACTGCTTGTTCCGTTCCGGACTTGGCGCAATGCAACAACTCATGCTGCCGCAAAGGCATTGACCGATGCATTCCGATTCAATATTCCTGAAAGATGGAGCATAGCGCACCTTTATCAGGCAATTTTAAACGAGGAAGAACATCTGCCGCGTTTAAATGTGATCACTACATTAGCGGGATTCGTACATTGGCTCCTGACAGGCAACAAAGCCATCGGGATAGGTGATGCATCGGGAATGTTCCCGATTGATGAGAGGACACAGAATTATAACGAGCGGATGATGGAGCAGTTTGAAGAGATGATTGCAGGAAAAGGTTATCCGTGGAAGTTAAAGGATATTCTCCCTAAGGTATACAAAGCTGGCGATCAAGCGGGCTCATTGACGGATGTCGGAGCGAGGATCCTGGATCGGTCCCAAAATTTGCAGCCGGGAATTCCTGTTTGCCCTCCGGAGGGTGATGCGGGTACAGGCATGGTCGCGACAAACAGTATAAGAAAACGGACAGGGAATGTCTCGGTCGGGACCTCCGTCTTTGCCATGGTAGTGCTGGAGAAGGAGCTTTCGGAGGTGTACCCAGAAATAGATATAGTGACTACGCCGACAGGAAGCCCAGTTGCAATGGTCCATGCAAACAATTGTTCAAGTGACCTGAATGCCTGGGTCGGTATATTCCGCGAATTTGCCGAGGCGCTGGGAATGGAAGTGAAATCGGATTTATTATTCGAGGTACTGCTGCATGAAGCTTTGCGCGCAGAACCAGATGGCGGCGGTTTGCTTAGCTATGGTTATTTATCAGGCGAAAATATCACTGGTTTTGAAACTGGGCGTCCCTTATTTGTCCGTTCACCCAAGAGTAATTTCAATCTTGCTAATTTTATGCGAACGCAGCTGTTCAGTGCTTTCGGGGCATTGAAAATAGGAATGGATATCCTGAATAAGCAGGAGAGAGTGGCAATCGACAATATCGTTGCGCATGGCGGACTTTTCAAGACACCTATAGTGGGGCAGAAAATGGTGGCCGCTGCGATGGATGCTCCTGTGTCGGTAATGCCTACAGCGGATGATGGCGGAGCGTGGGGTATTGCCCTGCTTGCTGCGTATATGGCGCATCGAGAGGAACAGGAAAGCCTCGGTCATTTCCTCGACCAGAAGGTTTTTGATTCCGTTCATAAGCAGGAAATGTATCCCGACGCATTTGATGTGAGGGGTTTTGAGGATTTCATTACGAGATATGAGCGTGGGTTGGCAATCGAGCGGGCAGCAGTTGATCATTTAATTTAAGGATTGGAGGATCTGACATGTTAGAACATTTGAAAGAAGAAGTTTTTCAAGCCAATCTGGACCTTCCAAAGTATGGACTGGTGAAGTATACCTGGGGAAATGCGAGTGGAATCGATCGTGAAAGCGGCTTGTTTGTCATTAAGCCAAGCGGCGTCGATTATGACACGATGACAGCCAGTGACATGGTCGTTGTTGATCTGGAAGGAAATGTGGTGGAAGGGGAGCTGAATCCATCTTCGGATACAAAGACACATGCGGTCCTGTATAAGCATTATACGGAAATTGGCGGCATCGTCCATACGCATTCCACTTGGGCAACCATCTGGGCGCAAGCTGGCCTGGATGTCCCGGCAATGGGAACCACGCATGCAGACACCTTTTATGGCTCTATACCATGTGCGCGTTTCTTGACACAGGAAGAGATCGATCGCGGCTATGAAGCTGAAACAGGCAATGTCATCATCGAGACATTCAAAGAGCGGGATTTGGACATTATGTCGATACCTGGAGTGCTGCTGCGCGGGCATGGTCCATTTACTTGGGGCAAGGATGCCAAAACGGCAGTGATGAACAGTGTGGTGCTGGATGAAGTTTCAAAGATGAATTTATTCGCTCGGGAACTAAATCATTTTGCGGAGGAGCTGCCGCAGCGGATATTGGATAAGCACTATTTACGAAAGCATGGCAAAGATGCTTATTACGGGCAGAAGTGACGCAATACCAAATGATGAGGAGGAGAGTCTGCAATGGAAACAAATAACAATGTATTTTGGTTTGTGGTGGGTTCGCAGCATCTATATGGGGAAGAAGCCTTGGCGGAGGTGAAGGCAAATGCACAAGCGATTACAGACGCATTGAATGAAAGCGGTGTCTTGCCTTATTCAATAGTTCTGCAGGATTTAGCTGTAAGCGCGGACAAAATCACAAACATCATGAAAGAAGTAAACTACCGGGATGAAGTAGCCGGTGTGATTACATGGATGCATACATTTTCTCCAGCAAAGATGTGGATACGAGGAACGAAACTGCTGCAGAAGCCTCTGCTTCATTTAGCGACACAGTTTAAGGAAAGTATACCTTGGGATACGATCGATATGGATTACATGAATCTTCACCAAGCTGCACACGGTGACAGGGAATATGGTTTTATCAATGCCCGATTGAATAAACGGAATAAAGTGGTGACTGGTCACTGGAAACGTGAAGAAGTACAAAAGGAAATTGCAGCTTGGATGGATGCAGCGGTTGCGTATAAGGAGAGTTTCAACATCAAAGTTGCCCGATTCGGTGACAATATGCGTAATGTAGCAGTTACCGAGGGAGATAAAATCGAAGCACAAATACAGTTTGGCTGGACAGTGGACTACTACGGCATCGGGGACTTGGTCCGATATGTCGATGCGGTTTCGGAAGAAGAAGTGGATGCATTGTTCGGTGAATACAGAGATGCTTATGTATTCGAGTATGGTGACTATAATTTGGAGGAATGGGAAGCTAGTGTCAAAGTGCAGGCGAGCTATGAAATTGCCATCAAACGTTTCTTGGATGAAGGGGGCTATTCTGCTTTCACGACCAATTTCGAGGATCTATATGGCATGAAGCAGCTACCGGGACTTGCTGTCCAGCGATTGATGGAGCAAGGATACGGATTTGCCGGGGAAGGCGACTGGAAAACAGCAGCGCTGGATCGTCTGCTCAAAGTCATGAGTCATAACCAATCCACTGGATTCATGGAGGATTACACCTATGAAATGACTCCGGGTCAGGAATCTGTCCTTCAGTCCCATATGCTTGAAGTCGATCCGAGTCTAGCCGGCAATAAACCAAAAATTGTGGTATCTCCGTTGGGCATCGGTGATCGTGAGGATCCCGCGCGTCTTGTTTTTGATGGCAAGGCGGGAGAAGGAATCGTTGTTTCCATGGCGGATTTTGGTACCCATTACAAACTTCTCATAAATGAAGTGACGGCATTCGAGCCTGCGATCCCTGCTCCGAAACTGCCTGTGGCCCGGGTCCTCTGGAAAATCAAGCCAAACTTCCACGAAGGCGTCAAGGCATGGATTGAAAACGGCGGCGGTCACCATACCGTGGTGTCGTTGAATCTGACGACAGATCAGATCATAACGTATGCCAAACTAGTCGGCTTGGAATATGTCGTGATCAAGTAAGATCGTGTCTCCAAGGGAGTGATGCTCCCTTGGGGATGATGATTGTGTCAGAAGTGCATTTTCCTTTTGTTGCATAAAATGAAAGCGCTTAAAAAGTCTTGTGCGAAATAGAGAAGCCAACATAAAGGAGAGTTAGTAGCATGAATAAAGTTTCAAGTAAATTTATCTTTTTCTTCGGATCATTTGCTGGTATCTTGTTTGGTTATGATATAGGGATTATCGCTGGTGCAGAAGGGCCCATTCACGACGAGTTTGACTTAAGCCCATTATGGCTGGGAATCGTTGTGTCTTCCTTGATGGGCGGGGCGATAATAGGATCGATTCTAAGCGGATTGCTCGGAGATAGATTCGGGCGCAGAAATATCATCCTGGTGTCCTCGGTGATTTTCTTTGTGGGTGCGATCGGATCGGCAATTGCCCCAGAAGAGATAACCTTGACGATTGCGCGTGTCATCTTAGGGATTGCTGTCGGGACAGCTTCGTCCTTGGTACCGGCGTACATGTCCGAAATAGCTCCGGCAAAGGTTCGCGGGAAATTGTCAGGGTTGAACCAATTGATGATTGTAAGCGGTATGCTTTTAAGTTACATTGTGTCTTTTATCTTTGAACCAGTTCCGAACAGCTGGCGCTGGATGTTGGGAAGTGCAGGGATTTTTGCAGTGGTGCTATACTTTGGGGTGCTAAAGCTGCCGGAATCTCCACGCTACTTGATTAAGAAGGGGATGGGGGAGAAAGCGCGGGAAGTATTGTCTTCCCTGAGGGATTCGAAATCGGAAGCAGAGGCAGAAATTCAGGAAATCAAAAAAATTGCGAAGCAAGAAAAGACAGGAATTGGCCAATTATTTCAAAAGCGATTTCGCATGGCCTTGATCATCGGGGTTGGGATTGCTACCTTCCAGCAAATCCAAGGCTCTAACTCCATTGTCTACTATGCCACCAGTATTGCACGCGATGTCGGCTTGGCACCGCAAGTTGCTGCGGGTTTTACGGTGATAGTCGGTGTGATTTTCGTTGTGACTACAATTATATTCCTGCAATTTGTAGATAAATTCAATCGGCGTGCCATCCTTACGGTGGGTGGTGCAGGTATGGCACTTTCCTTCTTTGCACCAGCAATCCTGGAGCTTATCGGGATAAATGAAAGCGCACTCAATTGGATCACTTTAGTATCGTTGTGCTGTTTCATCCTCTTCTATTCATTTTCTTGGGCGCCGCTTACATGGATCATTGTCGGGGAAATCTTCCCGTTATCGGTACGCGGAATCGGGGCGGGAATATCCTCTGCCTTTAACTGGACCGGTTCCTTGCTGGTTGGTCTGGTCTTCCCGATTCTTGCCGATCAATACAGTTTTGGCGTCATTTTCTCCTCTTTCGGCATCATATGTGTTCTGGGGCTGCTTTTCGTTCGATTTGTAGTGGTCGAAACAAAGGGGCGCAGTCTGGAACAAATAGAGGCAGAGCTTGGAGCACGTTCTGAAAGGTCGGCAGGTTGAGTGTAGGCCTTTATAAAGGAAAAATGAAATTTCGCGCAAAAGTCGCTGCATGCATGGACTTTTGCGCGTTTTCATTTGTCAATACGATACGCGCTTTCAGCCATTTCCTTTCCGTTTTTTCGGTGGAAGTCACCTGACAAAGGATTTAGGAGCAGGCATCATGTTATTGTCTATTTTCCTTCTTACAACCAAACGGCCGATCAATCCAAAACAAACACGGGTTAATGGTAATCTGCTGGGATTGGTTATGCTATAGTTAAAAGGAAAAAATAGAGGAGGGATCAGGATGAAGACAGAACGGTTACAAACGCAGGATTTGGAAGCGGCAATTCAAATGTCGGAGTATGCCTTCCGGTACCGCATCACGGAAGATAAGCGGGCGGAGAGACTGGAGCATATGGACCGGCATCAGCAGCTTTACGGAATCAAGGAAAATGGGAAGCTCGCTGCCAAGCTGCATCTGCTGCCGCTTGCGGTCAGACTTGGCGGACAGACGATTCCAATGGGCGGCATTGCTGGTGTAGCCACCTATCCTGAATATCGACGGAATGGTTATATCAAGCGGCTTTTATCCGATACGCTTTATCACATGCGCGAGCAAGGGATGTCTGTTTCCATGCTGCATCCCTTCTATGTCGATTTTTATCGTCGATTTGGGTATGAGCTATTCACGGATCGTACGATTTATACGCTGAAGAAGAAAGATCTCGTCCGGATGAAGACAGTCCAGGGTACAATAGAACGCGTGAAGAAGGAAGAGCATTCACGAGAAATCGAGGATATCTATACGGCTTATGCAGCTACATACAGCGGTATGCTGGCACGGGAAGCTTCCTGGTGGCAGCAGCGTTTTTATGGTGACCATGATTTCATCGCCATTTACCGTGATGAGGATGGCAAGGCACAAGGATATATCATTTATGAGATTGCTTCTCGTGACAAACTTGATATTTCAGAATTCATTGCCCTTACGGCAGATGCACGTATCGGTTTATGGAATTTCATTGCGCAGCATGATTCGATGTTTGAAGAGGTTACGCTTGATCTTGCACCGCATGATCCGCTCGTCTTCATGCTGCCGGATCCTGAGCTTTCCGTGAAGCATTATCCATACTTCATGGCGCGGGTTGTGGATATTCCGGCTTTCTTCCAAAAATATGTGTGGCAGGCTGATCCTGCTGGTATTGTGCTTCAAGTGGAAGACCCAGTCATCAAGGAAAATAACGGGATATTTGCGCTTCAGGAAGGAAAAGCAGCAGCTTCTTCTGAAACCGTCGGCATCAAGCTATCGATCAATATGCTTTCAGCTATTGTGTTCGGCTACAAGCGTCCGCTTGTCCTGTGGCAGGCTGGTTTGATCGATGGACCGGAAGAGATGATCCAAAAATTGGAGCACAGTATCCCAAGGCGTGAACCGTATTTTTATGATTTCTTTTAAGGAGATTGGCATTATATGAAAAAGAAAGAATTTCACCGTCTTGCCCGCGCTGTCATCCGGAAGGGAGACAGCATTCTGCTTGCTAAGGCAGACGGATGGCAAAACAGCTTCCTGCCCGGCGGTCATGTCGAGATCGGGGAAGGGGCAGAATCGGCTTTGCTGCGGGAGCTGCAGGAGGAACTGGGTGTGAAAGGGAAAGTGGTCCGTTTTCTTGGTGATTTTGAGCATAGCTGGCAGCACGAAGCTACCACGCACTTTGAATTGACACATGTTTTTGAAGCAGTGATCGATGATATGCAGATCGAGAGCCAGGAACCGCATCTGCGTTTCTTTTGGGCAAAGCCGGAAGAATTCGACCAGCTGGACCTGCAGCCGTATCCCCTGATCGAGGTCTTGCGTGAAAAACAGCTTCCCGCTTCCATATGGCGGAGCACCTATCAGACAAACTGATTTTCATCGGTTTGTCTTTTTCTTTGAAAAAAGGCTTGCGGTTTACGCTGCGTCAACGTTTAGAGTGTAAAGCAGAAGGGAGGGATCTTGATGATATATACCGTTCAGAAGCTGGCTGAGCTTGCCGGTGTAAGCAAGCGTACGCTGCGCTATTACGATCAAATCGGCCTGTTGCATCCAGCTGAGATCAATGCGAGCGGCTATAGGATCTATACGGAAAAAGAGGTGGATTTGCTGCAGCAGATCCTCTTTTATCGGGAGTTGGGCGTGGATCTGGATACAATCAAGTCCATCATTCATTCGCCGGGATTCGATAGGGAAAAGGCGCTGAAGGAGCACCGGGACAGCTTGCTGGAAAAGCAGGAACGTATTCGGAGGCTCCTTGGAAATGTCGAGAAGAGCATTCAAGCGTTGGAAGGGAAGGTACAGATGACGGATAGCGAGAAGTTCACAGGCTTCAAGGAAAAGCTGCTGGCTGAAAATGAATCAGCCTATGGAGAGGAAATCAGAGAAGCATATGGCGAGGAAACAGTCGAAGCTTCCTATCAGAAATTCCGTGGATTGTCGGAGGAGCAGTACAAGCAGATGGAGGAAGTGGAACAGCGCGTATTCGAAACGCTGCGTAAGGCGATGAAGGAAGGGGATTCTGCCGGACAGGCAGCAATGCGAGCCGCTGGGCTGCATCGGGAATGGCTGTCTTTTACATGGCCTGCCTATTCAAAGGAAGCGCATGCGGGGTTGGCGGAGATGTACGTCCAGGATGAACGTTTCACGGCTTATTATGAAAACAAGGCTGGAAAGGGCGCGGCTCAGTTTCTTCGTGATTGCATCGAGCAGTACACGAAATCTTAGCGCTATGCTCCGTTTTTGTATTGTTTAACAAGGAGGTGATACACTTATTGGTAAAAGGAGAGATGACATGGATAGAAAAGTGATTGTGAACGGTATGGAATTGGGGGCATATGAATATGTTCATCAATATGTCGATAAAGGCGGACAGCAGCTTCATGAGATCAGGTTTAAATTCCCGGTGACAAGTGAGGCTTATCATGATGTGGCGGTTTTGCTTTATAAAGATGACTTTCAGGTGGAGGTTCCTGAAGATGAGATTGCGTTCGAGGCCACAATCAAACAATATAGCACAAGTATCACCAATCTTTACGAAGAAGGACAGGTGGGGGAGTACTCCCTTGTGCTGGAGGAAAAGGCAGGAGCTGCGGATTGAGCATCACCGCAGCTTCTTTTATGAAAACAGGTAATATAAATGATTGTTTTTAAAAGAATTATTTCCTTGTACAACGAAAATTGAAAGATACCTTTCTTTATGTATAAAACTTCACAAATTGGTCACACTGTATGGTGTAAGCGGTTACTTTATGGCGTATACTAACAGTATAAAGTGTGAGGTATACAGAAAGGAGAGGCTGAGGGTGATTTTGAAAGCGCTCAAGGAAAATGGTGATATGACCATCTCTTATTATGAGAACGGGACGCTGCATACCTTTACCGGAAGATATCATAATCTGAATCTCTTGGACCAAACGCTTTGTCTGGAAAATGATGAAAAGAAACGAATGATAATCCATATCGCAGGTATTCAGCAGATACATTGATCAAGCAGCCGAAAGCATCTTTCGATGTTTTCGGCGATTTTTTTATGTTTTTTACCAGTTTTGCGGTACAATAGATGGAACGAATAAGATACCGTTCCCTTATGTAAACGGATACGGGAAAACAGCTGTCAGAAGAACGGGCTGATTAGTGGAGGTTTCAAGCATGAGTTCGCAATATCCAGATGATGGACTGAGTTTACATACAGATCTTTATCAAATCAATATGGCGGAAACATATTGGAATGATGGGATCCATGATAAAAAAGCAGTGTTCGAGGTTTCGTTCCGCAAGCTGCCGTTCGGTAACGGCTTTGCCATATTTGCGGGGTTGGAACGTGTCATAGAGTATTTGCAGCAATTCCGATTAACGGAAAGCGATTTGGCTTACTTGAAGGATGAGCTTGGTTACGGGGAGGATTTCCTTGGCTTTCTGAAGGATCTGCGCTTTACAGGCACGGTCTATTCTGTCGTGGAAGGAGAGCTTGTTTTCAGCAATGAACCGCTCATGCGGATCGAGGCTCCCCTGGCGGAAGCACAGCTGGTGGAGACGGCGATTTTGAATATCGTCAACTACCAGACATTGATCGCGACGAAAGCATCGAGAATCAAGCTCTTGCTTGGCGATGAGATTGCTTTGGAAATGGGA
This sequence comes from Terribacillus sp. 7520-G, assembly GCF_002271665.1. Taxonomy (NCBI): domain Bacteria; kingdom Bacillati; phylum Bacillota; class Bacilli; order Caryophanales; family Bacillaceae; genus Terribacillus; species Terribacillus sp. 7520-G. The sequence continues at coordinate 66,718 of NZ_NQFP01000030.1, forward strand.
AGCCGGCGCGCCCATGAGCTCGATGCGGCTGTATGGGGCACGAGAGCGGCATATATCGGCGGATTCGAGGCGACTTCGAATGTCCGGGCAGGCAAGAAATTCGGCATTCCGGTTGCCGGTACTTTGGCGCATTCCATGATTCAGGCTTATCGTGATGAATATACGGCATTTACGAAGTATGCAGAACGGCATAAGGATTGTACTTTCCTTGTGGACACATATGATACACTCCGTTCAGGCGTACCGAATGCCATTCGAGTAGCTAAAGAACAAGGCGATAATATCAATTTCCGTGCAATCAGGCTCGATAGCGGTGATTTGGCTTACTTGTCCAAGAAGGCGCGGAAGGCGCTGGATGAAGCTGGATTTACGGAGACAAAGATATCGGCATCGAATGATTTGGATGAAGAAACGATCCAAAGTTTGAAGGCGCAAGGAGCGAAGATCGACATTTGGGGCATCGGGACAAAGCTGATCACAGCGTATGATCAGCCTGCTTTGGGTGCGGTGTATAAACTTGTGAGCATCGAGGAAGATGGTGCGATGCAGGATACAATCAAAATCAGTGCCAATCCCGAAAAGGTATCGACGCCTGGCTTGAAGAAGGTCTATCGAATCGTCAATCGGATCAATAAGAAATCCGAAGGGGACTACATTGCCATGGAGGATGAAAATCCCCAGGAAGAGGATCATCTGAAGATGTTCCATCCGGTCCACACTTACGTCAGTAAGTTTGTGACGGATTACGATGCGGTTGATTTGCATCAGACAATCTTCAAGGATGGCGAGCTGGTCTATGAGCTTCCGGCTATCGATGACATCAAGGCTTATGCGAAAGAAAATCTGTCATTGCTATGGGATGAATATAAGCGTCCGAAATCGCCGGAGGAATACCCTGTCGATCTCAGTCAAAAGTGCTGGGATAATAAGATGGAAAATATCCAGAGAGTAAAAGATCATGTAAAATCTTTGCATAAAACGACTTAATAGGGTTACAATTCTGTTTATTGGGAATAACTGTATCATCCGATCATTATCTCGCAAATGGAAAACCTGTGAAAATGCTGTTGCAGCAATGTTAAGAATGCAGATTAATAGCCATGAAAGCAAGAATGCATGCTATAATAAGGAAATACGGGAGCAGCAATGTTCCTGCATATTAAACGCAAACATACAGCTTTTACATCAGGTGAAGGTTATGTATAAATTTATTAAATGAGGTGTTTTTCATGAACAAAGCAGAATTAGTAGAAGCAGTGGCACAACAAGCAGAACTATCTAAAAAAGATGCAAGCAAAGCAGTTGATGCACTACTTGAAACAATCTCTGAAACACTTGCAAAAGATGAAAAAGTACAGCTTGTAGGCTTCGGTACTTTCGAAGTAAGAGAGCGCGCGGCACGTACTGGCCGTAACCCGCAGACTGGTGAAGAAATCACTATCCCTGCTTCCAAAGCTCCAGCTTTCAAAGCAGGTAAAGATTTCAAAGAAGCTGTTAAATAAGAGACTTCCTTTTGGAATGAAAATGCCGGCGCATACGTGCGTCGGCATTTTTTTATGATTTGCTGATATGGGTGATCGAAAGTTGACCGCCATTTCTCTCCACTTTCCATAAGGGTTCAAACATCGTACGCAGAATGGCGGCTGCCGCCTCGTCTGCTTTCAATCCGCGGATTGTCTTGTCTTCTGTGACGTAGTCCTTGTCTTCCTCCAAGCCAAAGCGCAAATGCAGAAGGTTTCGTACGCCATTGAAGGTGGGGAATGAAATGCTGTAGCCGTCTTTCAAAGCGGCTGCAAGCTTGTTTTTTTGTTCTTGCAGCATCTCGGGGTCAGCTTTTGGATAGCTTTGCTGAATGGTACTTACATCGCCTGCTTCAATCAATTCAGCTGTTTGTTCCCGTCCCAGACCGCTATGGACGATGCGTTCGATTTGATAGGCTTCTGCTTGGGATATGGTTATTGTCATGAATGCTTCTCCTTTAGTGAATGACTTTATTCGACGGTGCTTGAAGGGTGAGGGATTTCCGTCTTTTGTACAGGTAGGCAATCAGCTCCAGCAGAAAGCCGGGCATCTTTTTTGGGAAGAGCTTTTTCTTGTAGAATCTTTCATAGGCTCGGTGAAGGTCCTCCCATTGGGTGCAATGCTTTTGCTGCCGGAATCGTGCTGGATCAATCAATCGGATATCTCCTGCCGGTGTGATCAGGATGTTGCGGAGGTGGATATCCGATGGATTCAATCCTTCTGCTGCGGCATGGGTCAAGGCGCTGTCGATGGCTGCAATGTGATGATCAGTTATCGGGATGCCCTCGCGAAGACAATCGTACAGGGTATGACCAGGGATGTAATCGATCACCAAGTAGCCGTCACCTGCTTCGTGCAGCGTCGGAAAGTAGCGGTTGTTCACAAGTGCTTTATAGATTTCCGCTTCCTCTGCTGCAATGTGACGGAAAGCAGGAAAGAATATCTTCACGACCTTGGAAGAATCGATAAGGCGGAATGCAAACGCGCTCCTGCCGGTCCCGATCAGGACCAAAGAGGCGGGATACGCTGTCAAATGGGGCATTGTATCAGGACCTGACATTTGAATCTGCTTGGCAAGCTGCTCAAAATCAGCCATTTCCAGCACTCCTTTTCTTTGGAACAAAGGCTTGTACAGTCATTTATACGCAAGAATCGGGAAGCAGGTGCATAAAAATAGTAAAAAGCTTCCGCCTTTCGTGATTTCAGCGGGCTTTTCCTGCTTTGGGCTGTTTCACCAAAATATGGACTGTTTCCTTTATTCTTTGGGAAAATAACGATATCGTGTTCTTATGAAGCTTCTTATTTTTCACAGCCTAAACGAAATCAGTTAAAGAAAAAGGTGATCCCATGCAAGAGAAACCTAGTACAACGGAATATCCTGCTTATTACCAAGATTACATGAAACTCGTTCCAGAGGGAAATATTGCAGCTTTGTTCAAGGAACAAAAGCGGCAGACCACGAATCTTCTGCAAGGACTGACTGACGAGCAGGCTTGTTTTGCCTACGAAGCTGGAAAATGGACGATCAAAGAAGTGATCGGCCATCTTACGGATACGGAAAGGATCCTTTCTTACCGTCTTCTGACCATTGCCCGAGGCGATGTGACGCCTTTGCCGGGTTTTGATGAGGATTCCTATGTGCAGCAAGCGAAGTTCACCCAGATGACAGTGGCGAGCCTTCTGGCGCAATACAGGGCGGTGCGTGCCTCGACGATCGCCTTGCTGGAATCTCTGGGCGAGCAGGACTGGGTCAGGCAGGGAATGGCAAACGGTCATGCTACATCTGTCCGGGCGCTGGCTTATATCATGCTTGGTCATGAACGTCATCACCACGAAGTTCTTCATGACCGTTATTTCGCCTCTGCCATGTACCCGGTCAATCGCATGTGATTTGGGGCATATTGACAGGGAAAAGGCAATCGTGTAAACTATATTGCAGATTAATAGAATAGGATTGTGATTGCTCCAAAGGGGAGTAGCTTCCAGTTAAGTCGACAATACGTGATAGCTTGCTGTCGCCGGTTTAACTGACAACGTCATGTTGTTTGCCAGACCTTTGCCAATTTGGTGAAGGCTGATTACAGACGGGACCTTCACAATGTGAGGGTCCTTTTCGTTTAGTAAACGTTAATGGAGGAATAATTTCCATGTTGAAGAAGTGCTTAGAATTGATGCAGTTGCGAGCACCATCGATCAGGCTCGAACTGAATCAGGCAAGCTATCATGCAGGTGATAAGATCGAAGGGCATTTTCGGCTTCTTGGAGGCTGGAAGGACCAAGATCTGAATAGATTGGATTGCGATTTGGTTATAAAAAACAGCGCAACCGATAAAATAGTGAATATAAAGAATGTAATAAGCATTTTCATGTCCAAGCAGCTGAAATCGAATGAACTGATTGATAAGCCGTTCAAGTTCCGTTTGCCAGAGGAACTTGAACCAAGCTCTGATTCATTGATTTATGAGCTGCAGACCAAGCTTATATTCGCCAATGAAAAATGTGCGAAAGATGATAGGCAAGTACGGATTTTAGCGTAGATGCCATAAAGGAGGAGATTGCATTGGGAAGGCTTTGCTGAGAATAACGACCAGTCATGACAGAAGTTTTGCTAGCGCTGCTCCTCGCAGAGGCGTCGCCGGCTATTTTATTAATCGGCTTGTAAACTATCAATCAAATAAGTGAGGTGAGTCCCTTCCGTTAGAGAAGGGAATTAATTGGACCCATCAATAGTCATTAATTTAAGTTTAGTTGTGTTATTCATCATTTTTACGGCCTTTTTCGTAGGTGCGGAGTTTTCGGTTGTGAAGGTGCGCATGTCGCGGATCGATCAGCTGGTGGCAGAGGGCAATAAACGGGCAATCATCGTAAAGAAACTAGTGGATAACCTGGATTATTACTTGTCAGCCTGTCAGCTTGGTATCACTGTAACAGCACTTGTCTTGGGTGCATTGGGTGAACCGACGGTGGAAAAGATGCTTCATCCGTTATTCCACGAATTCGGGCTGTCCGAGTCCTTGTCTACGATATTGTCGTATGCGATTGCCTTCGCATCGGTCACATTCCTGCATGTAGTGATTGGGGAATTGGCGCCAAAGACATTGGCAATCCAGTACACGGAGCAATTGACATTGATTCTGGGCCCGCCGCTGTATTGGTTCGGTAAGCTGATGGCGCCATTCATTTATTTGCTGAATGGTTCTGCTCGTGTATTTCTGAAGCTGTTCGGTGTGAAACCGGCAGCCCATGAATCCGCACACTCGGAAGAAGAGCTGCGCATCATCATGACGCAAAGCTATCAAAGTGGTGAAATCAACAAAACGGAACTTAGTTATATGGAAAATATCTTTACCTTTGACGAGCGTGTAGCCAAGGATATCATGGTACCGCGGACACAGGTGGTCACGTTGGAGAAATCCATGACAGCATCCGAAGTGATCGGGATCATCGATGAACACCAGTTCACTCGTTATCTCGTGACAGAGGATGGAGATAAGGACCATATCATCGGCTTCGTCAATGTAAAGGAAATGCTGACGGATTTTGCTGCAGGCAGAAGACAGAGCCTGCCTAATTTCATTCATGAGCTGCCGCTCATCCATGAGGGGACATCCTTGCAGGATGCCTTGATGAAGATGCAGACCGAACGCGTGCATATTGCACTCGTCGTGGATGAATATGGCGGGACCGCAGGGATCCTGACGATGGAGGACATCCTTGAGGAAATCGTGGGGGAAATCCATGATGAATTCGACGAAGATGAAGTGCCGGATGTCCAGGAAATTTCCGATCTTACCTATCATATCAACGGCCGTGTGCTGCTGGATGATTTGGAGGATCGATTCGGCTTTGTATTCGACAACCGGGAGGACGTGGATACAGTCGGCGGCTGGATTTTTGTTAAGAATGACGATGTGGATTCACAGACCATTGTGGTGGATGCAGCAGGAAATGAGTGGGAGGTTATCGAAATGGATAACCACCAGATCATTATGGTGGAACTGCGCATCCTGGAACAAGAACAGCTTCCGCGCCTGGAAGCTTGAATAGATGAATAAAGAAAAAGGCCGGGATGCCTCGAATGCATCCCGGCCTTTTTTATTGGAGGTGAATGTATATTGATCAGACTCTTTGAAAATAAGCATCAGGAAAAAAATGAAGTTGCCAGGCATAAGCACAACACGCATCAGCTGCTCTACGTACTTGATGGGGAGGGGAAATGCGAATTGGATACGGAAGGTCGGAAGCTGCATCCCGATAGTATCGTGCTGATCTCCCCGCATACAAATCATGCCATCCAAGCGCAGTCGAAAATGACCGTGCTTGTCCTGGAATTCGATTTCCGGCATCTATCCGAAGATGTCGTTTCTTATCTTGTGGAACCAGTATTTGCAGAGTCCCGCGTCTTGAATTTATCCCTGTTCGAGAGCAGCGAGCTTCGGCAGTTGCTGCGGAAGATGCTGTTCGAGCAATCGCAGAGGCATCCGATTCATGCGATGGGGCTGAAACTGCTGCTCTCGCAGGTGCTTTATCAGCTTGCCATCATGCAGCGGGAGGATACAACACAGGATACTAATACGAGACGGGCAAAATGGCTCAAGCATTACTTGGAAACACGATATTTCGAGATTGCCAGCATGGAGGAAGTCGCTGCCAAGGCAGGTGTGAGCAGCCGCTACATGAATCAGATCTTCAAAGAAATGTATGGTATGACGCCCTATCAATTCCTGACGGAGGTACGGCTTTTGAAGGTAAAGAAAATGCTGCGTGAATCCGACAGGGAGATCGTCTCGATTTGCTTTGAGGTAGGGTTTGAAGCGGTATCGACATTTTATCGTGTCTTTAAGAAATATGTGGGTGTCACGCCGAATGTTTATCGGCGCACGACAGATGACTTCCGAAATTGAGAATGAGGGAAAAGATTGATAAGAAAAATGTAAACGCTTTACTTATACTATCCTTAAATCGGATAGTGGGAGGGCGCGGAATGGCGACGAAGAAAATAGGGATAATCATGAACGGTGTAACAGGCAGGATGGGGACGAATCAGCATCTTATCCGGTCCATTGCGGCGATACGAGCAGAAGGCGGGGTGCTGCTTTCCAGCGGAGACAGATTGATGCCGGATCCGATACTTATCGGGCGGAATGAGGAGAAGCTGGCGAAGCTTGCGCGGGAAAATGATGTGGAGCGCTACAGCACCGACTTGGATTCGGCTTTAGCTGATGGCTATAACCAGATTTACTTTGATTCCCAGACGACCAATCGCAGGGAAGCAAGCATCAAGCAGGCAATAGAGGCGGGGAAGCATATTTATTGCGAGAAACCGACTGCCACCAGCCTGGAAGGATCCTTGGAGCTGGCCAGATTGGCGCGCGAGGCTGGTGTGAAGAATGGTGTTGTGCAGGATAAGCTTTTCCTGCCAGGTCTGCTGAAGCTGAAGCATTTGATCGATAGCAATTACTTCGGTGAAATCCTGTCGGTAAAACTGGACTTTGGCTACTGGGTGTTCGAAGGCGATTGGCAGGAGGCGCAGCGCCCAAGCTGGAATTACCGAGCGGAAGACGGCGGCGGTATCATCGTCGATATGTTTGCGCATTGGCGATATGTCATCGACCATCTTTTCGGTGAAATCGATAGCTTGACCTGTCTTGGAGCGACACATATCCCATATCGGGTGGATGAAGCGGGCAATCGCTACAAAGCGACAGCAGATGATGCAGCCTACGCCATTTTCGCCCTTAAGAACGGGATAGTCGTCCAGGCCAATTCCTCCTGGACGACAAGGGTCGATCGTGATGATCTCGTCACGTTCCAGGTGGATGGAACCCATGGAAGCGCAGTGGCAGGCCTGCGTGATTGCAAGGTCCAGCATCGGGTGACGACGCCAAAGCCAGTGTGGAATCCGGATATTCCGAATACAATCGATTTCCGCTCCCAGTGGGAGACATTGCCGGAAAATCGCACTTATGATAATGGATTCAAGATTCAATGGGAATTATTCCTTAAGCATGTGGAAGAGGATGCAGAATTTCCATGGGACTTGCTGGAAGGTGCAAAAGGCACCCAGCTGTCCGATTTGGGACTGGAAGCTTGGCGAGAGAAGAAATGGGTCACTGTTCCGAGTCTGGAAGTTTAAAAGGAGGAAGCTGCATGACAACGATTCTTTTACCGAAGCAAGGGCGCAAGCTGGAGGAATACAAGCTGGTCCATCCGGCTTCTGCTTATCCGGCTGAGGGATCCTTCCGGACGAGGACAGCCTATTCTGCAGCTCACGTGGTTGCAGATGCGGCTTCCGAAGCGCACCCGGTTCTTGGCGGGGCTATTGATTGGGAGGCCACCTTGGCGTATCGCAAGGTATTATGGAAGCTCGGGTTTGGTGTGGCAGAAGCGATGGATACGGCGCAGCGCGGCATGGGGCTGACATGGGAGATGGCAAAGGAATTGATTTCGGTAAGTGCAGCGGAAGCAAAAAAGGAAAAAGCAATGCTTGCTTCCGGTGCCGGGACGGATCATTTGCCTGCAGACAGGACGTTTACGATGTCGGAAATCAAGCAAGCTTATGAGGAGCAGTGTACATTTGTCGAAGGCACTGGCAGCCGGGTCATCTTGATGGCGAGCCGTGCGCTTTCTGCCAGCGCCCGATCTGCAGAAGATTACAAGGACGTCTACGGACATGTGCTTGCAGGGGTGGAACAGCCGGTCATCCTGCATTGGCTCGGACCGATGTTCGACCCGAAATTGACAGGCTACTGGGGATCGGAGACGGTCAGCCATGCGATGGATGCTTGTCTTGATTTGATCCACCGATATGAAGCGAAAATCGATGGGATCAAGATTTCTTTGCTGGATAAAGACAGGGAGATCGAGATGCGATCCAAATTACCGGCATCTGTCCGAATGTACACAGGGGACGACTTCAACTATCCAGAGCTGATTCAAGGCGATGGCAATCGATACAGCCATGCACTGCTCGGGATATTCGATGCAATTGCACCAGCTGCTTCCGAGGCGCTGCGTGCGCTCGATTCGGACGATCTGGATGGATATGGGGGAATTTTCGATAAAACGGTACCGCTGGCAAGGCACATCTTCGAAACGCCGACGTACGCGTACAAGACAGGAGTCGTTTTCCTGGCTTATCTGAATGGGTATCAATCACATTTCCGGATGATCGGCGGAGCGGAAGGGGCCAGGTCTGTCCTCCATTTGAGTGAATTATTCCGTTTGGCTGATCAGGCGGGTGTCCTGGTGGATCCAGCGCTTGCGTCAGAACGGATGCAGCTGGTATTGAAGCTTGCAGGCATCGAACAGAAGGTGATGTCATGACAAAGGCTGATTTGCAGCTTCTCAGTCTCAATCAGATTACGACGGAAAACTGGTCCCTGACCGAAGCGATCCAAGGCTGTGCCCGGCATGATATCCATTGGATTTCCATTTGGCGGCATAAGCTGGAAAAAATCGCTGTGAAAGAAGCGAAGAAGCTATTGACTGAATATGGTGTGCAAGTATCCAGTCTTTGCCGAGGCGGTATGTTCCCGGCAGCGACCGAGCAGGAAAGGCAACAGCGCATCGACGATAATAAACGGGCAATAGAAGATGCAAAGGCATTGGGTACCGATGTGCTGGTGCTCGTATGCGGTGCTGCATCCGATAAAAATATTGCGCAGGCTCGTCATTGGGTGCGGGAAGGAATCGAAGCGATCCTGCCGTATGCAGAAGAAATGGGGGTAAGGCTCGGAATCGAGCCGCTTCATCCCATGTATGCCGCAGACCGTTCCGTGATCAATACACTGGGACAGGCGAACACATTGGCAGAGCAGCTGCAATCCGATCATCTCGGGGTAGTGGTCGATGCCTTCCATGTCTGGTGGGATCCAGAACTGAAAAAACAGATCGACCGTGCCAAGGGTAAGATCCTCGGTTTCCATGTATCGGATTGGAAGGTGCCGATGGAGGATATGTTCAAAGGAAGAGCCATGATGGGAGACGGTGTCATCAATTTGCGTGAAATGCGCAATATGGTGGAGGAAGCAGGTTATCGTGGTCCGATCGAAGTGGAAATCATCAATCAGGAAATTTGGGATCAGCCAGGAGATGAGGTGCTCCATCAAATGAAGCAATGCTATCAAGCGCATGTGTAGAAGGGGGGGAGGCTGCATGGCACTGCTGAAACAGCTGGAGGAGCTGGCTCGAGGAATGGCAGCGGCTGCTGCTGAACGGGAAAGGGTGCCTTTTACTTTTTCCGCTGCAGGCCTGGATCATCCGCATATCCACAGTATGGTACAGGGCTTATTGGATGCAGGGGCACAGCTGATGCACATCTATGATGAAAATCCAGATCAGGCGAATGCTCTTAGGGCGAAATTCCAAACAGGGCAGGTCGTCCAAGAGCTGTCTGCGATATTGCATAGCGAAGTCGATCTGGTGGCTACAAGTATCGTGCCATCCAAGCGGGGAGCGTTAGGTGTTCAGGTCTTGGAACATGATAAGCATTTTCTGTCTGCCAAAGCTCCTTTCACGACGATGGCTCAATTGCATGCAGCGGAAGATGCCGTGCGGCGCTCGGGAAAGAAATGGGCCGTGTTTTACAGCGAGCGATTAGCAGTGGAGGCTGCTTTGCTTGCCGATGGGATTGTGCAGGAGGGACTGATCGGGGAATTATTTCAGCTCACTGGTTCCGGTCCGCATCGGCTGCAGGCAGAAACGAGACCGGCATGGTTTTTTGATCCAGGGAAGAACGGGGGCATCCTTTGTGATATCGGCAGCCATCAAATTGAGCAGCTGCTTCATTATGCGAGGTGCAAGGATGCGAAGGTGCTCCATAGCAAGGTGGCGAATTATGCCCATCCGCAGTACGGTGACTGGCAGGATTTCGGTGATGCAACACTTGTGACGGATACAGGCGTCAGCCAATATTTCCGTGTCGACTGGTTCACACCCGAAGGACTGCGGGTCTGGGGAGACGGACGAACGGTGCTGCACGGTACCAACGGGTTTGTGGAACTGCGCAAATATACGGATGTGGCACGATCGGCCGTAGGAGATCATCTGTACGTGGTCACGGACGAAGAGGAGATCTATTTCCCTGCCAAAGGAAAGGTTGGGATCCCGTATTTCAGACAGTTGATTGATGATTGTGTGCTGGGGACGGAGACGGCAATGAGTCAGGAACATACTTTCCGGGCAGCGGCGCTGGCAATCCAAGCGCAGGAACAGGCAATCAGCCTGACAAAGGCAGGGGAGAGAAGATGAAGAAAGCAGTCGTTTTAATTGGGATGAATGGATACGGGGAGCATTATTTGAAGGCTTTGCTGCAGCGGGAGGATATTGTATTTGCTGGCATCGTCGAGATCCATCCGGAAAAAAGCCCCCTTTTGCAACTGGTGAAGCAGCAAGGGATCCCGATCTATACAAGGATGGACGCTTTTTATCAGCAAAAGCAAGCGGACTTGGCGATTATTGCAACGCCTATCCATTTGCATACCGAGCAGGCAATTTTTGCACTTCTGCATGGCTCGAATGTCCTTTGTGAAAAACCGATTTTCGCCGATATGCGTGATAAAAAGAAATGGGATGAGGCAATCCTGGAATCGGGAAAATGGGCAGCCATCGGTTTTAACTGGTCATTCACTGCGCCAATCCTGGAGCTCAAGGAAGATATCCTGAATGGAATCTACGGAAAGCCGAAGCAGCTGAAGACCTTGGTGCTGTGGCCGCGCGATGAAGCCTATTTTTCCCGATCGGCGTGGGCAGGGAAGCTGAAGGCGCAGGATGGGCGTCTGATCCGCGATAGTGTAGCCAATAATGCCGCGGCTCATTTTATCCACAATATGCTTTACATGCTGGGGCAGGAGCAGCAGGAGACGGTGTGTATAAAAAGTCTGGAAGCGGAGCTGTACCGAGCCAATGAGGTGGAAACATTTGATACATGTGCCATCCGAATGTATACAGACGAAGAGTGTGAGCTGCTTTTTTACGGATCGCATGCTACAGGGACGGAGCAGGGACCGCAGTTCCAATACAACTTTGAAAAAGGCTGCATCGTCTATGATTGCAATCTTGATCAAGGTATCATCACTGCCTGCACGGAAAATGGCCAGGAGAAGGTCTATGGTAATCCGCAGGCCAATCATTTGGATAAATTGGATTATTGCATTGCTGCCCTGACGGATGGCAGGGAGATTCCGTGCACATACGAAACTGCTCTGGGACATGCGGCAATCATTGAAGCATTACATCAAGATACACTGGCTGGACAACCGTTCCCCGACGAAGTGATTCGAAAGACAGAGACGAATATCCGGGCTGTCATGGATTTGGACCAGACGTTGAATACGTGTTATAGGAGCGGGAAGCTGCCATATGAATTACAAGTAACATGGAGTAAGCCTGCTATTCAGGCTGACGTTATTTCGGCACTGCCGAAAGGGACGCCTGAATAGCGTGCTGTCGCATGCTGTGAATTGTAGGCGCTTTTAATAGGTGGAGGGTGAACGATGAATCAAGCAAAAACGACATGGCTAATTCTTGCTGTTCTGCTGCTTGCCATAGGTGTGGTCATGGTTGTCGCTCCGGCTTCGGATGCCGCTGGCCAGGAGCCGAAAAGGCTGACGATGGGGCATATCCATAATCCGAATAGCCCGGTATATGCCAGTCTGGAGGAATTCAGCGGAGAGCTGGAGCAGCGCACAAATGGGGTACTGACAACGGATATCTATACCGAAGGCGGTCTTGGTGATGAAAGGGTGATGCTGGAGCTTGTCCAAAATGGCGTCATCGATATGGCAAAAGTAAATGGCGGGGTTCTGGAGAGTTTTTATGATGATTTCTCTGTGTTCAGTTTGCCTTATGTTTTCGAGGATGAAGAGCATTTCAAGCGGGTTATGCAATCGGACATCGTGAAAGATCTTTATGAAGAGCTGGAGGCAATCGGTCTTCATGGCATCGCTTATTACGATGCCGGGGCACGGAGCTTCTATACGGCAGATACACCGATTGAAAAACCGGAAGACCTGAACGGACTGAAGATCCGTACAATGACGAATACAACATCGATCCGGACGATGGAGCTCCTGGGTGCCTCGCCGACGCCGCTGCCTGCGCCGGAAGTGTACACCGGGCTTCAGCAAGGTGTCATTGACGGGGCGGAAAGCAGTCCGATCGCACTTACCGATGCGAACCATGGTGAGGTAGCCAAGTTCTTTTCGTATGATGAACACACGAGAATTCCGGATTTTCTCATCATGAGCGAAAAGACATGGGACAGCCTGACACCGGAGCAGCAGCAGGCTGTCGAGGAAGCTGCGGCGATTTCTTCTGAGAATCATAATGCCCGATGGGACCAGCTGATTGAAGAAAGTATCCAAAAGGCTGAGGACGAGATGGGTGTGACCTTCAATGAGCTTGATCAGGAGCCTTTCAAGGAATTGGTGCAGCCGCTGATTGAAGAAAAGCGTCAAGACCCGGACGTAGCCAAAGTACTGGATGACATCGCGGCGTTACAGTAAATGAAGAGGAGCTGAACGAGGTGGAAAAAGTACGGTATTGGATAGATAAATGTATTTTGCTGGTGACGTGCACATTGACTGTCTTCCTGGTTGCAGGGGCGATCTGGCAAGTCTTCACTCGCTTTGTCCTGCAGAATCCGAGCGTGTTCACAGAAGAGGTACTGCGCTTTTCCTTCATCTGGGTCGGGTTGCTCGGTGCCAGTTATGCATTCGGTGTGAAGGAGCATATTGCACTGACATTCCTGATGTCCAAATGGAAAAATGCCAAGGATAAAAAAGCAGCCGAGCTGGTCATCGAAGTGACGGTACTGCTGTTCATGGTGATTGTCTTTATTGCAGGAGGCACGCAGCTGATGCTTGCTTCCATGACACAGACTTCACCGGTCCTGGGGCTGCCGATGGGTTATGTATATGCTGCGCTGCCATTATCCGGCTTGTTGAGTGTCTATTACATCGTCACGAACCGATTCATGGCACGTAAGGAAGCTGCCCGGGGGAGGGACGCAGCATGACGAGTGTGGCTCTTGCGGGTATTGTTTTGTTCGCGCTTTTCTTCCTGCTCATTTTCTTTGGTGTTCCAATCGCAATCAGTATCGGCTTATCTACATTGGCTGCCGGGGCTATGCTGCTGCCATTCGATGAAATATTAATGGTCGTCTCGCAGCAGTTCATCGCTGGAATCGATAGCTTTGTCCTGTTATCACTTGTCTTCTTCACATTGGCTGGAAGCATCATGAATACAGGAGGGATTGCACAGCGGCTGATCAATTTGGCGAAATTGCTGGCCGGACGCCTGCCTGGTTCCCTGGCGCACACAAATGTCATTGGTAATACTTTGTTCGGTGCCTTGTCGGGATCAGCCATCGCATCAGCTGCCACAATGGGAAAAATAATGGCGCCGATGCAGAAGAAAGAGGGCTATGACCCAAGCTATTCGGCAGCTGTCAACGTAGCTTCTGCGCCAGCAGGGTTGATCATTCCGCCGAGCGGCACACCAATCTTATATTCAGTCCTGAGCGGGGGGACCTCGATCGGTGCCTTGTTCATTGCTGGTTATGTGCCAGGGATACTAATGTCCATCTTGATCATGGCCACAGCTTTCATCGTTGCCAAGCGGAAAGGATATGCAGTCTCCGAACCGATCCGTTTTTCCCAGGCAGCCAAAGTAATCCTGGACGCCATCCCGAGTCTGCTGCTGATCGTCATCGTCATCGGCGGCATTTCGTTCGGTGTCTTTACCGCGACAGAGGGAGCGGCTGTGGCTATTCTCTATGCAGTGGTGCTTTGCTTGATTTACAGAAGCCTGAAATGGAAAGATGTCCCCATAATATTGCGGGACACGGTCATTTTCTCAGGTGTCATCTTACTGCTTATCGGGGCTTCATCAGCAATGTCCTGGATACTGTCCTACTCCAAGCTGCCGCAGGTGGTCAGTTCAGGCATCCTTCAAATCAGTGACAGTCCGATGATATTGATATTGATAATGGTATTATTGCTGCTGCTTGTCGGAACATTTATGGATATCGCCCCAGCTTTGCTCATCTTTACACCGATTCTTTTGCCGATTGCATTGGAGCTGGGTGTTCATCCTGTTCATTTCGGAATGATCATGTCTATGGGGCTGGCAATCGGTACAATCACGCCGCCGGTAGGTACTGTACTCTTTATAGGTGCGAAGGTAGGAAATGTCACAATCGAACAAGTGACCAAACCGCTTCTGCTCTTTTATATTCCGGTCATTCTAGCCTTTTTGGCAGTCGCCTATATTCCGGCGTTAAGCCTCTGGCTGCCAGAGCTCATGGGTGTGCTTGATAAATGAGGGGGAA
>NZ_NQFP01000031.1:0-15357 GCF_002271665.1 Terribacillus sp. 7520-G
CCATAGCTCTTCGTTTTCCCGTATTGTTTTTCACGAGGCTGATTGTTAGCCATTCTGGATATATTTCATGCTATGTATAATGCCGGGCGGCAAGCCCGGCCTCTTCGATTAGCAGCTGAATGCAGCGATTCTTCTAAGGTCGATACCAAAATACTGCCAGCGGAACTGCTGCGGCCGCCAGCGGAAACCAGCAATGGAGGTGCGGCCCACAAATACTGGGTAGTACCAGAACCGCTGTCCGTTTTCAAGCTCTATATAAGTGTACCGGAAAAGGCAAAATCTGATTCCGCCTGGATCTACTGCGAAAGTAGATGGACCGCCGCTCACTGACTGCAGCTGCGGAATTTGGGATGGAGGCGGCCCGGGAGGCGGCCCGAATTGTCCTTGCTGTCCGCCTGCTCCTGGGGGAGGTCCGAATGGAAAGCCGCCTTGCCCGCCTCCGAAACCCGGACCGCCGAAGCCGGGACCGCCAAATCCAGGTCCGCCTGGAAACTGGATCTGCCGTTGCTGGTTTTGCTTATCATCGTTTTCGTTGTACATCATCATTCTCCCTTCTTGCTTTCTTCTTCATCGTATGTAGGCACCTGTGTAAGGGTAGCTTGCCTAACCTATTTTTACGGTTTCTCTTCACGCTGGGTATAGCTCTGCTAACAGGGGATGAGCGTGGCTGATAAACGAATCAGGGATTCGGAGTTGGATTGTTTGAATATCGATGCTGGGAGGCGATAGTTGCCAGCAAAGATTTCGGGAAAATAAGTAAAAATATTAATACTTTGCCGAAATAAGGGGAAGCTACGGAAGCGGAAGTATGAAAGGGCTTTTACTATGTCATTTTTTTGAACATATAATAGGAAATGAAAAAAAACATTAACTCATGTGAAATAACTTTTGACAAGTGCCTTAAGTAGGAGTAAAGTTGTAGGTGGATATTTTGAGCAATTTGTGAACGTACAGTTGTGAACAAATTCACAACGAAGTATAATGTTTACGTATAAATATAATGCATTGCCATAGCAAAGGAGAATACGTTATGTCAGAAACAAACGAAAGTGTTAGCCAGCGCCAACAAGATCTAGTTGACCAATTGCTAAAACCTGAAGTGCAAGAATCATTGACTTCCCTGATCGAACAGCTGCCGAAAATCAATGAACTTGTGAATGCTTTGACTGCTTCTTACGACTTTGCACATTCTGTAGCAACAGATGATGTGTTGAAATCCGATACAGTTAATGCAATTACAGAAGTGCTTCATCCTGTGACGGATTCTGTGAAAACAGTCGCCCAAACTGCAATCGAAGCAAAGGATCGTGCGGAATCAAGCAATGAAACAATCGGTCTGTTCGGTTTGCTTCGTCTGATGAAGGACCCGCAAGCACAGAAGATGTTCCGTTTTGTTCAAAGCTATTTGGAAGTAGCGAACGAAAAAGAAAGACAAAAACAAAAATAAGAGCTAAAAGGTAAGGACGGAGGATTAAGTATGGCAAAGAATATCGTTATTTTAGGCGCCGGTTACGGCGGAGTCTTAGCCGCTCAAACCGTACGTAAGTATTACAGCAAAGCACAAGCGAACGTAACACTTATCAATAAAACACCGACACACCAAATCATCACGGAACTTCACCGTCTTGCAGCGGGCAGCATTTCCGAGCAAGCAGTGGCAATGCCTGTGACAAAGCTTTTGAAAGGTCTGGATGTAGACTTCAAAGTCGCAACAGTGGAAAGCTTCAATGTCGATAAGAAAGAAGTTGTCCTTGAAGGCGGCAGTACCCTTTCTTATGACGCTTTGGTAGTAGGTCTTGGAAGCAAGACTGCTTACTTCGGCATCCCTGGATTGGAAGAGAACAGCCTTGTCCTGAAATCCGTAGACGATGCAAATAAAGTATTCAACCAAATCCAAGATAAGATCAAAGCATATGCAGCTTCCAAAAACCCTGCAGATGGAACGATCCTTATCGGTGGCGGCGGTTTGACTGGTGTCGAACTGGTTGGCGAAATCGCGGACAAGCTTGCTTCTTACTGCTTGCCTCTTGGTGTGGATCCAAAAGAAATCAAGCTTCAGCTTGTTGAAGCTGGTCCGAAGATCCTACCAATGCTTCCGCAGCATCTTATCGATCGCGCACAATCCAGCTTGGAAAAACGCGGCGTGGAATTCTTGCTTGGCTTGCCTGTAACGAACGTGGAAGGCAATGTCGTGGAATTGAAAGATGGTCAGAAAATCGAAACAAACACATTCGTTTGGACTGGCGGCGTACAAGCCCTTCCAATGGTGGCAGAGTCCGGCTTGGAAACTGATCGCGGGCGTGCGACTGTTAACGAATACTTGCAGTCCAAGAGCCATCAGGATGTCTTCGTTGTCGGTGACAGTGCGGTATACTTCGGTGAAGACGGTCGTCCTTGGCCGCCAACAGCACAAATCGCTTGGCAAATGGGCGAGCTAGTAGGTTATAATCTATTCGCTTACCTTGAAGGCAAAACAATGGAAAGCTTCAGCCCGATCAACTCCGGTACACTTGCAAGCCTTGGCCGCAAGGATGCCGTAGCGTTCGTCGGTGCTAACCAAACACCATTGAAAGGTCTTCCAGCAACAATGATGAAAGAGGCAAGTAACATTCGCTACTTGACTCACGTCAAAGGTCTATTCAGCTTAGCTTACTAAGATAAGACAAAGACACTTCCCGCGGGAAGTGTCTTTTTTTGTGCTGCCAGTTTGATCAAGGTGCAAACCCATAAGGATATATAAGCTGATCCCGCCAGTAAAGCAATCCAGAAAATGTACATAGTGACTCTTATCCACATGCGTGCGGATAGCTTCGGAATCATTTTCAGTAATGTATAAGCAGTAAGCAAGACCGTTGGAATGACAAATAAATAGGAAAATACATGGACCCAATCGTAAAGGATGTTGAAACCATTCTCTAATACAGGGCTATCATGTATATTATATTTGTTTGAAATGAATAGGATTCCAGATATGAACAGGATGGAAATCAATAGGAAGCAGGTAAGGATGATAAACCTGACTCTTTTTTCTCCCCTTAGAAGGGCATATATAAATAAGAAAAATGATCAGAATGAATATTTTAAACAGAGTTTCACCTCATCTGAGCAGTTATATGCTGAGTTTAAGTGTACCATAATATCCCAAATCGATATGGCGTATCTTTTATAGAGGGCTATAAATAAAAGCTATATATTGTACAGCGGTTCAATGCATGCTATCATAGAAAAAATTTACAAGTGATGAAATGGAGCAGTACAGCTTGACTGTTCCTTCTGCAGAGAATCCCTGATGTGGTGTGAAGGGTGAAGGAGTCCAGCTGGAACAAACCATGGAGCTGTTTGCCGGATAAATTGATGGCAGACCGGGAGTGCCCGTTATTGCACGAAGGTCTACGCATTTTGGCGTGTACCTTTTGAGTCTGACAGGGTGACCTGTCAGAGTAACTAGGGTGGCACCGCGACGGAATCTCGCCCCTAAGATGACAATCTTGGGGGTGGGATTTTTTTATTTGCTTCATTTCGGGTAAGGAGGAGGAAAGATGGGTAAATACCGTTTCCGTGCCATTGGAATGCTGATTGCAATGGCTTGTGCATCCTGTGGGGATTGGCTGTATTTGATTGCTTTGAATTTGAAAGTGTACAAGCAAGCTGATCAGTCTGCGGCAGCTGTCGCGATCCTTTATATGATCAAACCTGCAGCAGGGCTGCTGATGAACAGCTGGGCAGGAAGCATGATTGATCGGCTGGATAATCGAAAGTTGATGATCATGCTGTACTTTATAAGGATTTTTGGGATAACAGGGATGATGATGGCCGATTCCCTTTGGCAAATCTATGTACTGGTATTCTTCGTTGCAGCAGCTGGAACTATTTTTGAGCCTGCGAGTCTGCCCTATATAACAGGGTTGATCGAAAAACGGCATTGGCAGAAATTCAATTCCTACCGGGCTATTGCGGATGGAAGCGGCTTTGTATTAGGTCCGGCAGCGGCGGGAATCCTGGTCGGCATGGGGTCCGTCGAGGCTGCATTGATCATGAATATACTCTTGCTGCTGGCGGCGGCTGTCATTTGCATTGCTTTACCATCTGTCAAAGCTGTCTTGGAGGAAAAAAACGAGTGGAAATGGCTGCGGATTTGGAAAGAGGATTGGAGCCTAATCATCGATTACAGTAAGAAATTTGCCATGCTGACATTCCTGCTTCTTCTGTTCAGCTGCATTACCGTCATGACCGCAGCTGTCGATTCCATGGAGGTAGCTTTTACCGCGGAAGCGATTGGGCTTTCAGAAGCCGCATATGGCTTGCTTGTAAGTATTGCTGGAATCGGTTTTATCTCTGGCTCTGTCCTGCTCGCTGCTGTCACCCGACATTTTCGATCGATCCAATTGCTCGTATATGGTACGGCAGCAGGGGCTTCGGGTTATTTGCTGTTCGCTTTTTCGAAGGACTTCATTCCAGCGAGTGTCGGTGTGTTCATGTTATCCGGGGCGCTGGCTTTTGCCAATGCTGGTTATGTGACCTATATGCAGGAACGTATTCCGGTCGGGCAGATGGGTCGCATGCTAAGTATGTACCAATCGGTTGAAGCCCTGCTGATCATCGGGATGACAGCAGCCTTGGCCGCCATCAATCAGGTGATTGGCGTGGCAGCGGCGGTACAGACGGGCTGTTTGATCATGCTGCTGCTTGCCATTCTGCTGGGAATCGTTGGTTTCAAGGGGAATGTGAAGAATGAAGGTTGATATCGTCTGGAAATGAAATCCGCCGAGGGGGGATGGCACACACATGCCCCCTCGGTGGATGATTGGTAAAACTATAGCACAATACCGCTGATGGCGCCGATTATTACAATGATCCAGGCAGGAACTTTCCAGAAAGCAAGCAGGCTGTAGAAAATGGCTGCCAGGGCAATATCGGAGGCGCTGTGAATGGTTGTTGACCAAATGGGAATGAAGAAAGCGCTGATCAATATCCCGACGACAGCAGCATTGATTCCAGCAAACGCCTTGCGGAAGCCGGCGTTTCGCTGCAGGCTCGTCCAAAATGGCAAAGCACCGATCAAGAGCAGAAAGGCCGGGAGGAAAATGGCGATGGTCGCTAGTAATCCACCCTGCCAGCCGTAGAGGACAGTGCCGAGATACGCAGCAAATGTAAATAAAGGTCCGGGCACTGCCTGGGCAGCACCATAACCGGCAAGGAAGTCTTGCTGACTTATCAATCCGGTTGGGACGAATTCACGTTCCAGGAGAGGAAGGACAACATGACCGCCTCCGAATACGAGTGAACCGGCCCGATAGAAACTATCGGCCATGATAACAAAAGAATTGTCTGTGATCGTGCGCAGCACAGGCAGGCCTGCCAATAAAATGAAGAATAAAGCAAGGCAGATGGCACCGATTCTTTTATCGATAGCGATATGCAGGCTGGCAGCTTCTTTATCGCCTTGATCAGGATGCAGCAGAATATACCCAGCAACGGCTGCGATCAATATAGCCAGCAGCTGTGCGAATTGATGGGGCCATATAAGTGTAAGCACGAGAGCCCCCAATGCAATCCCCTTCGCTGCAGGAGTTGCGGTAAGCTTTTGACTCATCCCCAATACAGCATGAGCGACGACGGCAACAGCAACTAACTTCAGCCCCTGAATCCATCCAGCATCCGCCATATTCATTTGCCCGAGGAAGAAGGCGAACAACATGAGCAGGAGGACAGAAGGCAGGGTAAAGCCGATGAATGAGACGATCCCTCCTAATATCCCTCCTCTTATGATGCCGATCCCGATGCCGACTTGACTGCTGGCGGGACCGGGCAGGAACTGGCTCAGGGCAACCAGATTGGCATATGCCTGTGCATCCAGCCATTTTTTGCTGCGTACATATGCTTCTTGGAAATAACCCAGATGGGCAATCGGTCCGCCGAATGATGTACAGCCTAAGCGAAGGGAAACGAGAAAAATTTCGATGAGAGTTGATGCTTTCTTTTGGTTATTCGTCATATTTTGTACTCCTTTCCATATATTGATCGTTGGTATGAGAGGGTATGTGTTATAAAAATTCATTTGTACTATAACATCTACTTTACTTTGGTGCTTTAAAATTTACATTAATTTTATAAACAAAATCGCAGATTTCATTCTTGACATGCTTAACAAAAAAAATTATTATTATCTAGACCAATCGTCATAATATAAGGAGTGCAAGGTTGTATGGCACAGTGAAAAAGAAGGAAAGTACAAAAGAAATCATCTTACGTACCGCTTCGGAGCTTTTCCAGCGGCAGGGTTATCATGGCACGGGCCTGAATCAAATCATTGAAGAAAGCGGTGCTCCCAAGGGATCGCTCTATTATCACTTCCCGAATGGAAAGGAAGAGATCGCCGTTGAAGCAATTAGGCTCATGAAGGAGCATGTCCTGGAAGGAGCTGCGAGGGATTTGGAAGCCAAGGATACGGCTGCAGAGGCATTTCAGTATCATATCTGCAAGATCGCTTCCGAATTTGAAAAAAAACATCAAATGGAAGGTGTGCAAATCGGGCTGATTGCGTCTGAGACTGCAGCAACGCACGAAGCACTGCGAAACAGCTGTCAGCATGCCTATGCGGATTGGCAGTCATTATATACAGATCGATTGATCGCCTTCGGCTATGAAAAAGAAATGGCGAAAGAATTGGCCGTTACGATAAATGCCTTGGTGGAAGGAGCAGCTATCCTGGCGCTCACGAGTACTTCGGGAAGTCCGTTGTATTGTGTCGCGAAACAGCTTCCGTCATTACTTAAAAAATAAATTCCGCATTGGAGGAGAAATCTTTGCAAATGGATAGTAAAAATACAGCTGCAGCAGCTGTAGATACAAGCAATATCAAGGCTATGCCAATCATTATTTCATTTTTGATTGCTGGTTTTATCGGGATGTTCAGTGAAACTGCGCTGAATATTGCGCTTCAGAATATCATCAGTGACTTCGGTATATCACCTTCGACGGCTCAATGGCTGACTACAGGTTATCTATTGACGCTTGGTGTACTTGTGCCGGTTTCTGGTTTGCTCTTACAATGGTTTACGACTCGGCAGCTATTTCTCACATCTTTGGTGTTCTCCATCATCGGTACGTTAATCGCTGCAATCGCACCATCCTTTTCACTGCTGCTGATCGCCCGTGTTGTGCAGGCAGTTGGGACGGCACTGTTGCTTCCGCTCATGTTCAACACGATATTGAATATCATCCCGCCGCATCGACGCGGCAGATCCATGGGATTGATCGGTTTGGTCATCATGTTTGCACCTGCAGTCGGGCCGACGCTTTCAGGCCTGATCATTGATGAATTGACTTGGCATTGGATTTTCTGGATTTCACTTCCGTTTTTGATCATTGCCATTATTTTTGGAGCATTCTTCATGCAAAATGTCACCGAATTGAAGAAGCCAAAAATCGATATCCTGTCCATCGTCCTGTCGACCATTGGATTTGGCGGCGTAGTCTACGGCTTCAGTCATGCCGGTGAAGGCGGCGGATGGGGTGATCCGGTCGTCATCGTTGCGATTGCCGTCGGTGTCTTGAGCCTGATCTTATTCTCTGTCCGCCAGCTGAGGATGGAACAGCCGATGATGAACTTGAATGCCTTCAGGTATCCGATGTTCGTAGTAGGTTTGTTGTTGATCTTGGTGAGCATGATGGTCATGCTTTCGTCCATGATCCTGCTGCCGTTGTATTTGCAGACATCATTGGCGCTCACTCCGCTGGTTGCCGGTCTGACCATGCTTCCGGGCGGTGTCATCAATGGATTGCTTTCCCCTGTGATGGGCGGCCTGTTCGATAAATTCGGGCCAAGATTCCTTGTGACGCCTGGTCTTATCATCGTCACATTGGTTATGTTCGGTTTCTCCGGCATTTCACTGGAAACGTCCACTGGTTACATCGTCGGTTTGCATATCGCTCTGATGATTGGTATTTCCATGATCATGATGCCGGCTCAGACAAATGGTCTGAACCAGCTTCCTCCTAATTTGTATCCGGATGGAACAGCCATCATGAATACATTGCAGCAGGTTGCCGGTGCAATCGGCACAGCTGTAGCGATTTCCATCATGACAGCTGGACAGGAAAGATATATGGAAGATGCAGCCAATCCGCAAGACCCGGCTACCGCTATTCAAGCTTTCACAGAAGGTGTCCAAAGTTCCTTTATCTTTGGTATCATTGCTGCGATTGTCGGTATTGTAATCAGCTTCTTCATCAGACGAGTGAAAGTGGATCATCAAGCGGATTAATCAGGTCCCGCCGTTTATACGGCGGGATTTTTTTGTTTGGGAAAATAAGGTATGATAAGTGGAGATATGGATATGGGGGATGATGATGAGGCTTACAGTGACACAATTAAATGAAATTAAAGCGCTTCAGCAAGCGGTGGAGAAGCATGATGGAATCGAGCTCAAACTGAATTGGGACATGCTTGAGAACAGGAGTGATGCCGAGCAGACAGATTTCATGGCATATGACTCTGGCAGGCTTGTTGGTTTTCTAGGTTTATACAGCTTCGGGAGTAAAATCGAGGTATGCGGTATGGTGCATCCGAATTACCGGAGGAAGGGTATATTCAGTGGGCTTTTCCGGGAAAGCATTCCTGCAATGGGGAAGGCTGTGAAAATATTACTGAATGTGCCGGCTGACAGTGTATCAGGCAAGGCATGGTTGGAAACAGTGAATTGTACTTTTGAAGAATCGGAATACATGATGAAGTGGGATGGAGAAGCATTACCTGATTCCGGTGGATCGGTCCGTTTGCGACCTTCCCTTCCAGAGGATATCGGAATGAAGGTTCAATTGGATATCGTCTGTTTCGATTTCAAAGCGGAAGAAGCACTCGCTTATAATGGCCGCTTGGAGAAGGATGGTTTTCAGAAGGAGTTTTATATGATCGAGGCTGAGGGGAAGACAGTAGGGAAGATGAGAATCCATCGAGACGGAGAGGGAAGCGGGATATACGGGTTTGCGGTACTGCCGGAATTCCAAGGAAAAGGATACGGAAGGAAGGCACTGCAGGAAGCGGTGCGGGTGGAAACGAGCCGGGGACAGCGTGTGTATCTGGATGTCCAGCCTGAAAATGAAAAAGCGCTATCTCTATATACCTCCATTGGCTTCATTAAAGAAAGTCAGCAGGATTATTACCTTTATTCCAATTAAAAAGGCCGCCATAGGGCGGCCTGATTTTATTTTTGCAGCAGACGATCGATGCTTACCATTTCTACGCACAAGCATAGCACTTCGATAGCTTTTTTCAGTTCTTCAGTCGGCGGCAGTGTTGGCGCGATGCGTATATTACGGTCGTATGGATCTTTACCGTACGGGTAGGTTGCACCTGCACCAGTCAATGTCACACCGGCTTTCTTGGCAAGCTCCACGACATCCTTGGCGCATCCTTCCATCGTGTTCAAGCTGATGAAATAGCCGCCATTGGGATTGGTCCAATCAGCAATCCCTTTTCCGCCCAGCTTCTCCTGCAGGATCGACAGGACAGTTTGGAATTTGGGGGCGATGATTGCTGCATGCTTTTTCATATGGGCGATAAGTGTGTCCTTATCCTTCAAAAATGCGACATGGCGCATTTGATTCAGTTTATCGGGACCAATGGATTGAACGGAAAGATTCTTCTTATAAAACGCAATATTTCTCTCGCTGGAAGCTAAGGCTGCCACACCCGAGCCTGGGAAGGTCACCTTTGATGTAGAAGTGAATTCCATGACACGGTCCGGATGCCCTGCATCTGCTGCTGCGGTCATGATGTTCTTCAATTCATCTGGTTCGTCCGAGAGATGATGGACGATATATGCATTATCCCAGAATATCCGGAAATCATCCGCGGCTGTCTGCATTCCGGCAAGTCGATCGACCACGGCATCGGAATAGGTGAAACCATCCGGATTGCTGTATTTAGGTACGCACCAGATACCTTTGATTTGCGGGTCGGCAGCTGCCAGCTTCTCCACCTCATCCATATCGGGGCCATTTGGCGTCATTGCTACTGGAATCATTTCAATTCCTAATGCCTCACAAATTGTGAAATGGCGATCATAGCCAGGGCTAGGGCAGAGGAACTTCACATTCCCTTGTTTCATCCATGGAGTTGCTTCCTCGGAAACACCATGCAGCAAAAATTGAACGATTGAATCATGCATCATTGTCAGACTGCTGTTCCCGCCTACGATCACTTTGGTCGGTTCAACTTCCAAAATGGAGGCGAAAAATGCCTTTGCTTCTGGAATCCCGTCCAAACCACCATAGTTCCGGGCGTCTGTTCCGTTTTCGGTTTTGACTGTGCTGCCTGATGTCAGGATGTCGAGCATCGGCTGGGAAAGGTCAAGCTGTTCGGTGCAAGGCTTCCCGCGTGACATATCCAGCTGCAGCTGCTGACTGGCAATTGCCTCGTATGCATCCTGCAGCGCATTGTATTTCTGTTGTAATGCTTCATTCGAAAGGTCTTGATATTTAGCCATGGTTGCTGCCTCCGTCTGCGTGTTTTCAAAGATAATCTTAACACGAAAAGTCTGGAATTCCCAATGTGTTCGGATTATTCTATTAATATTACAAAGAAATGGCAGGGGGTATATAAAGTGGGAAATGTTTTTACGAGAATCGGGGAATCAATAGGGGATTATCCGCTGTTTGCAGCGGAGTGGGAACAACGGGCACAGGAAGTCCTCCCGAATGGCCCCTTTGGTTTTTTGCAAAGCGGGGCTGGGGATGAGGTGACATTAGGGCAGAATCGAGACGCATTCAGCGACTACGATATCCTGCCTCGGGTTTTGCGCGATGTTTCGGATGTGGACCCTTCCATCCGGCTGTTCGGCCAGGATCAAAGCCTGCCGGTGATGCTTGCTCCAGTAGGGTTCCAAGGGATCTTTCATGCGGATATGGAAATCGGCAGTGTGAAGGCTGCAGAAGCGGCAGGTATTCCGTTTGTTGCAAGTACGGTCACCTCCGCTTCATTAGAAGAAATCGCTGAAGCAGCGCCAGAGGCAGTGAAATGGTTCCAGTTGTATTGGTCGAAGAATCGTGCTTTGACGGCCAGCATGGCAAGAAGGGCAGAAGAGGCAGGATATCGGGCGATTGTAGTGACGGTCGATACGGGTCTGCTGGGCTGGAGGAAGCGGGATTACCGAAATGGATATTCGCCGCTCAAACTATTGAAAGGAGCAGCCAATTACATAAATGATCCTGTTTTTCAAGAATTGGTGCCGCAGCTTACCGAAGAGCATATAAGGGATGCGATTTTGGAGAACATCCATCATCCGAATCTATCATGGGACGATCTGCTATTTCTGCGGAAACAGACGAAATTGCCGATTGTTGTAAAGGGTATCCTGCATCCAGCTGATGCGAGACAGGCGGTCGATTTGGGGTTCGATGCTATCGTTGTTTCAAATCACGGCGGCAGGCAGCTTGATGGGGCCATTGCATCTTTGCGGGCGCTGCCAGCTATCGCGGAGGAAGTCGATGGGGCAGTGCCTGTATTGATGGACGGCGGTGTTCGGAGCGGTGCTGATGTGTTCAAAGCAATCGCTTTGGGGGCTGACAGTGTCCTGATCGGCAGGCCCTATGTATATGGACTCGCAGCTGATGGACAAGCCGGGGTAAGCCGAGTGATCGGGGATTTACGAACAGAGCTTGAATTGACATATGCGTTATCCGGAGTGACACGCACTGCTGAGATCAGTTCCGCTTATCTGGTAAAAAGGTAGGGAATAGTAACGTTAGAGGTGATACAATGCGAATGCAGACCCATACAAAGAAGAAGCGGACAAAGGCAACGATTGCGAAAGCTCTGCAGTATGTATTGAATATAGCCCTGATCCTTTTGGCTATCGCCATTACCATCCTGTTAGTGAAGGAATTGATTGATATCATCAACAATTCCCTATTCAATGAGGGCAATACTTCAAGACTGGAATTCCTGAATAATATCCTGGTATTCTTCCTGTATTTCGAGTTCATCGCCATGATAGTGAAGTACTTTCAGGAGGATTATCATTTCCCGATCCGATATTTCCTATATATCGGAATAACAGCCCTGATCCGTCTCATTGTTGTCTATCATGAGAGTGCCCTTTACACATTGTATTATTGCGGAGCGATCCTCTTGCTGGTCATCTGCTACTTTATAATGAATCTGGCTAATGAAAAATCGAAAAAGGAAGATTTTTAAAAGGAAAGCATGCAGCTCTAGGAGCCGGCATGCTTTTCTTTTTTGGGAAACAGGATATAGCTGAAGCTGATGAGGAAATCGATGCCCAGAATGATTGACCAAACCCGCAGGACACTGGTGAGTGCTGCTGTCCTTTCTGCATCGTTGATCCAATAGATGACAGCAAGCAGCAGCCCGGCACCGATGATGTACGCAAGCAAATGCTGCAGCCACCCTTTCACTTCTTTCCAGGCATGTTCTTTCCCGTAGAGTTTTTTCGGCTTTTCGCCTTGTTTCGCGAGGTAATAAGCAAATCGCTGATCTGCCCAGCGTATCATCGATTTTCCATATGCCAGGCTGACACCGATGTAAATGGCAGCAATTGCATGTGCCATTGTTGCTGTCGTCCCACGCGCCAAATCAAGGCCTGTAGCTACAAGTAAAACCAGGTCGATCAAAGGGGTTGCGCTGAGCAGGATCAAACCTGCTTTGGGAAGCTTGAGCACATAGCGGGCTATCAATCCAGCTGCAATAAAGACCCAGAAACCTACTTCGCATAGGATGATCAATACAATGATGGCGTTCATTATTTCATCTCCTTTTTAGTACAGTTGTATTATTATGCTAACATGTAACTCTTTGTGATACAAGTGTATTAAAAAATTGATTTTATATACGGCATTTGCTACAGTAAGGTTATGCCAAAGAAAATCGATCATAAAGCAAGAAAGCAAGAGATAGCCAAAGCAACCTGGAAAGTCATTATGGAAGGCGGAGTGGAAGCGGCTTCTGTCCGTAACATAGCCAAAGAAGCCAATCTGTCATTAGGCTCTTTGCGTCATTATTTCACGACGCAGGATGAATTGCTCAATTATGCGATGGAGCTTGTGAAAAGTCGTTGTAAAGATCGCATCATGGAAGTCATTCGTCAGCCGTTGCCGCCAAAAGAGCTTGCGAAAAAAGTATTGTTGGAACTTCTTCCGATAGATTCGGAAACGATGGCGGAGATGCAGGTTTGGTTTGTGTTCACCCTGCATTTCAAATATAAGCAAGGAGAATCCTTTCGCCAGGAGGACGGAATCCGTGAAATAGTACAGCGCTTACTGGTATTGCTGTCTGATAATGAAGCTTTAAGCAGAGGAAAAGATATAAACAAGGAAACGGAAAAATTATATGCGCTGATAGATGGATTGGCTATTCACCGATTACTTAATCCGGAGCAATTTTCTGGTGAGTATACGGCGGAGATTTTGACTGAATATGTAGATGATTTATGCCAGGAAAAGGAGAGGGGCGATTGATGCCCCTCTTTTTTTAGTTAAAAAAGGATGTGTCATTATCCGGAATATCATAGATTCGGTCTCGTTATGATGACAGATTGGATAATAATAATGACATACTAATTTTATATGTTATATACTTAGAAACCTTGATATTACGGAAAAAATTAATTTAATTTTTTTGAGCAAAATGATTCCATTATAAAAATGTTAGTAGTAGAATGAGTGTCAGAAACTTTTTTAAGTTTTTTAATTAAATAAACTAACTGCAACACAAGGAGGAAAAAGTAATGGAGTCAACATTAACAGCACAGCGCTATTATGTGAATGGCGAATGGAAAGAAAGCACTACCGGAAACGTAGTGGAAATCATGTCTCCGTACAAAGATGGCGTCGTTGGTACTGTACAGGCGTTGTCCCAGGAAGAAGCGGCTGCTGCCATCCAATCGGCGAAGCAAGCACAAAAAGCATGGGCGAAAGTTTCCTTGCAGGAAAAGGCGGATCTGCTTTATAAATGGGCTGATGAGCTGCTTGCCATGCAGGATGAACTTGCACAGACAATGATGCTTGAAGTCGGTAAGAGCCTGAAGGATGCCAAAAGCGAAGTGCAGCGGACATATGATTATATCCGTTATACGGCACAGGAAGCATTGCATTCCAATGGCGAAAGCATGAGAGGCGACCGTTTCCCGGGTGGTTCAAGTTCCAAGGTTGCGATTGTGGACCGAGTGCCATTAGGTGTCGTCCTGGCAATTTCGCCTTTCAACTATCCAGTAAACTTGGCAGCATCCAAACTGGCTCCAGCACTTGTTTCCGGTAATACAGTCATCTTCAAGCCTGCAACGCAAGGCGCTTTAAGCGGCATCAAAATGGTGGAAGCCCTCGATCGGGCTGGTTTCCCGGCAGGTGTCGTCAACATCGTGACAGGCCGTGGTTCTGTCATTGGTGACTTCCTTGTAGAGCATAAAGATATCAGCATGGTTTCCTTCACCGGGGGAACCCAAACAGGTGAGAACCTGGCCAAAATTGCTGGCATGAAGCCAGTCGTCCTTGAGCTTGGCGGTAAGGATCCCGGTATCGTCCGCGAAGACGCTGATTTGGATAAAGCTGTAAAGAATATCATCAGCGGCGCATACTCTTATTCAGGTCAGCGCTGTACTGCAATCAAGCGCGTCCTGGTTCACGATAATGTGGCAAATGAACTGGTTGCAAAATTACAGGCTGAAGTGGAAAAACTGGCTGTAGGATCCCCGGAAGACGGAAATACTGTCGTCCCATTGATCGACAGCAAATCTGCAGATCTCGTACAAGGATTGATCGATGACGCATTGGAAAAAGGTGCAACACTTGTTGCAGGTAACAAACGTGAAGGCAATCTGATCCATCCTACATTGCTTGATCATGTGACGGAGGATATGGATGTTGCATGGGTAGAACCATTCGGACCAGTGTTGCCTGTCATCCGTGTTGGTTCTGATGAGGAAGCAATTGAGATTGCGAATAAATCCGAGTACGGTTTGCAGGCGAGCATCTTCACACGTGACGTGGACAAAGCCTTCTATATCGCGAATGAATTGGAAACTGGCGCTGTGCAAGTCAATGGACGCACAGAGCGCGGCCCTGACCACTTCCCATTCCTTGGTGTGAAAGGTTCTGGCATGGGCACCCAAGGTATTGCGAACAGCATCCTTTCCATGACAAGGGAGAAATTGACTGTATTGAACTTGGATAAGTAATAAAAAAGAGGAATCCGATGGGATTCCTCTTTTTTTGTGTCGTTTTTAGTCTTCGTCGATGATTGTAAGCTGACGAGTCTTTTCGGCCACTTCTTCCGGATCGACCGTGATGCGGTTGACGCCGGTATCCATCGCTGCTTTTGCCACTGCTTTCGCTACTGCT
>NZ_NQFP01000032.1:0-16013 GCF_002271665.1 Terribacillus sp. 7520-G
CAGACCATGTACCTCACATGGTCTGCTGGATATTCTTTATGGTTAATTTGATTGGTACTGCTTCTGGTCGATTGGATCAGAAGCATTCTGTTCACTAAGTTTCTCGGACAATTCATGACCTTCCAAATCGACATTCGGTATGATTTTATCCAGCCATTTCGGCAGATACCATGATGCATGCCCCATCAGTTTCATTACTGCCGGGATGATCGCCAGCCTTACGATGAAGGCATCGAACAAGACACCGAATGTCAGGGCCAATCCCATTGATTTGATCATTGAATCCCCAGCGAAAATGAATCCCGCAAACACAAAGATCATGATCAAACCTGCGGCTGTTACGACAGGCCCGCTGTACTTTAGACCAGCAAGAATTGATTTTACGGGATCCTTCGTTACTGTATATTCTTCGTGCATGCGGCTGACTAGGAATACTTGATAATCCATAGCCAAACCGAAGAGGATGCCAATGACCAGGATTGGCAGAAATGCCAGGATCGGTCCCTCTTGAGGAATACCGAAGAGTCCATTTAAATTGCCGTCTTGCAAGATGAATACGGAGAATCCTAGTGTGGCCGTCATGGTGAGTAAGAAGCCGGCCACTGCAGTAAGCGGAACCAGCAAGGAACGGAACACGATCAGCAGCAGGACAAAAGCAAATCCGACTATGATCGCACCGAAGACGGGAATTGCATCGTTCAATTTTTCTGCGATATCAATATTGATTGCTGTCAGACCTGTGACCTGGAACGTGATCTCTTCCCCGCCATCATTCAAAGAAAGGTCTCTTATTTCGTGGACAAGATCGGCAGTACCACTGTCATTCGGGCCTGTTTCCGGTACCACACTGATAATGGCATACCGCCCGTCCTCATTAGGCATTGCAGGCGTCGCTTGACTTACATTATCCAACTTGGCAATTTCTTCTGTTGCTTTTTGGTATTGTTCAGATTGATCTCCGGTGGTTTCGGACGCATCAACCAGTACAGCCAACGTTCCATTGAAGCCATCTCCAAAACCATCTGCTAATAAGTCATATGCTTGCCGCGCTGGATCGTCTTCTGCTTTCATCCCATCATCCGGCAGCCCTAACCGCATATCTGCAGCTGGGATGCTGATTATTAACAGAATGACGACGCTGATGATAGCAATGATCAAAGGATGCTTCGTAATGAAACGCCCCCAGCCGTTGGATTCCGTTTGTTCTTTTGACTCTTCGGAGGACTTACTCAAAAGACGATTCGCCTTATTGATTCTGCTGCCGATGAGAGCCAGGACAGCAGGGCCGGCAGTAATCGAAACAAGCACCGCGAAAAGCACACTCAATGCAGCCGTGATTCCCATTGCTGCCAAAAATGGGATACCAACCACCGTCAGCCCGCACAAGGCTACGATGACTGTCAGACCAGCGAATATCACAGCTCCCCCAGCTGTACCGTTAGCCCTCGCAATCGATTCATTGATTTCGACTCCATCTTTCACCTGCTGCCTGTGCTTCGAGAAGATGAACAGGGCATAATCTATTCCGACAGCCAATCCAATCATGACGGAGAGTGACAAACTGAAAGATGTAATATCGAAAATACTAGAACCGATCAATGTCAAACCTATGCTGGTGATCAAACCTAGCAATGCGTTCAGAATCGGCAGACCCGCAACCAGGAAAGATGCAAAGGTAATGCTTAAAACAATGAAGGCCATGACGATACCGATCACTTCGGAGATGCCCCCGATTTCAAGCTCAAATGGCATGATGTCTCCCGAAAGTTCCACCTGCATCCCTTGGTCTTCAGCAATTTTCAAACTCTCTTTCGCATGTTCCAAAGAAGATGCAGGTACATCTTCCGCAGCCTCTTTATAAGTTATATCGGCATAAGCCACAGTTCCATCTGCGTTGATGGTTTGCGCTTCAAACGGGCTTGCCGCAGATTCCACTTCCTTATCTTCCTTTATTTTGGCCAACACCTCGCTAATCGCCTGCTGGGCGTTTTCCGATGTGAGATTCTCATCATCCTCGGCACCGAATACTATGCGCAAAGAACCTTTATCAGGCCCGCTGGGGAACTCCTCCTGCAATAGATCATTGGCTTTTTCAGATGGTGTACCAGGTATGCTCATATCGTCCGAGAAAGACGGCTTCAAGACCAAGGCAACGGAGAAAATGATCGCGATCAGTGCAACCCACACTGCCAATACTGTCTTTTTATGCAATGCACTCCATTTACCGAGCTTATATAACAATGTTGACATAAAAATCTCCCTTCTGATATCTAACTATCTACATGACTTACCTCATCATTTTAGAAGAATGGAATTCAGAAGGGATGTACGTTTGGGCAAATCATCAAAAATATCATAAATTATTGTGATTCAGATGAATCAGTCCCGCTTCGATCGCTACTGCTACCGCTTCCGTTCTAGAATCCACACCAAGCTTATTGAATATCCCTGTAAGTCTGGATTTGATGGTCCTTTCCGAAACGCCCATATCAAATGCAATTTCCTTGCTGGTCATACCCCTTGCGACAGCTTGGAGGATGACGATCTCCATACGGGAAAGCTGCACTTTTTCTTTTAGGTTCCGTCTCTTTTCCTGATAATTTCGGATTCTTTTCATCATGTCATCCCCTATCAGCGTCTTCCCGCTCATCGCAGCATCCAAGGAATGAAACAAAGATTCCAGACTGGTATCTTTCAGCAGATAGCCTTTCGCTCCGTAATCGAATCCTTCTGCCAGCAATTGGTCTTCATTATATGTCGTCAAAATAATGATAGGCAGATCGGGATGTGTGACGGATAAATTCCGGATCGCTTCCATCCCGCTCATCACAGGCATATATAGATCCATTAAAACGATATCCGGCTCCAATTCATTTACCAGCTCGATCGCTTCCGAGCCATTCCCTGCTTCACCGATGGTTTTATAGTTTCGGTTTGTTTCTATCAGCAGCTTGAGTCCTTCCCTGACTACTACATGATCATCTGCTATCAGTACTTTATGCGTCACCGTACTTCCCCCTTCAACGGAATGCTGACTGTCACTTTTGTTCCGTTCCCGATTCTGCTGTCTATCTTGATATCTCCTCCCAAAATCCTCATCCGCTCCTTCATCCCGATCAATCCATAATGACCTTGCTTATGCAGACTTTCATCCACGTCAAAACCAACTCCATCATCAGTGATCACCAGAAGTACATCCTTTTCCTGCGTGGATGAAACAGCTATGGCGACTTTACTAGCTTTGGCATACCTCGCAATATTCAGCAGACACTCACTTACGATCCTGGAGCAATGTTCTGTTACTGTCGGGGATACGGAATGCACGATCGCAAAGTCAAAATTGCAAGTTATGCCGGTAGCCGCCGCGAACTGCTGGATATGCTCACGTAAAATATATTCCAAATCCGTGCTTTCTTCATGAAGCCGCAAGTCGTCAATTACAAGACGGGAATTCGCCATCACCGTTCCTGCCCCCTCTATCGCCACTTGCGTTATCTGTTGGGCACGTTCGTAATTTCCATTGGATAGGTGGGCATTTATCGCCTCAAGCTGCATCTTGATACCGGCTAACCCCTGAGCTAGCGTATCATGCAAATCGCGTGCCATCCGCTGCCGCTCATGGTGCAGCGTCAAATTCTCGACCTGATGATGGACCTCCTCCAGTTCCTGCAGGAATTGCTGGGTCCTTATCCTTCCATTGACCTGCTTGAAGAAGATGGCAGCGTAGGCAACGATGATGATCGTGGAGGGAACAGCAACAACAAAGAAAATGAACAAGCTTTCTTTCGGAACAATGATAATGGATGCAATGATGGACAGACCTATCAATATAACAAAAAAAGCGCTCCGTTTTTGTCCGACCATTCCTATTACCTGCCCTAAAAGCAAAGGAAACAATGCAATGATCGTTGCATAGAGGTCGTACATAAAAAAGGCACTGCCATACACGATCATTCCCTGTACGACAAAGTACATCCAGGCTCTTTTCGGCAGGAATCGGTCGGAAAACCAGTATAATATGCTAAAAGTGAGTATCAATAAACTGAAAAGTCCATAATGCAGGAACGAACTGCCCGCCCCGATTTGCAGGAACATAGACGCAGTAAAAGCGATGAAAATCCAAATCAAGCCCGGGATCCTTGCTGCCACCATGTTATTGTATTCTTGTTTTATATTGTTTTGGTGATCTGCATAGTTGTCCATTTAATATCTCCTAAAATATACGTAAGATTATTATGCACTATAATCAGATATTCTGTCTTTCCCCTTTGGGCATCTGAATCGTTTTTGTTACATACATAAAAAAGAGAAAAAACCGGCTGCTGCTTGCTGCAGCTGCCGATCCTTCATCTGTTATATTTCGCATCGAAATCTTCATCCGACTGAAATAAATCAGCCCTTCAACAAAACCTACGATAGCTGGAATGATGGTCCATGAAAATACTAAATACAGAATCCCCATCCAGATTTTCCCTAAATAAAATTGTGAATTCCTAAATTACTCAATAAAATCCCTAGTACACCCGCAACGGTCTTATTCTTCATGGCTGCTCCCTTAGACGAAATAATGCCGGGTCAATGGCATGATCAATCAAAACCATTCACGAATGAATCCCCATGCCGATCAAATTCCATTTTGCTATTTCCCATAGCCCTTCCTGATAATCTTTATCCCAGTCGCTGATGCATAATTCGGGCAGATGATCTGCTGGAAAATATTCTTTTGTTTTTTCAGCGGCTTTATTCAAGAATGCTTCACTGACTTCTCCCTGATGAAAAATGATATGCGAGGGGTTCAACAATGCGCTGATGGTCTGGATCAATTTTGAGATTAACGCTGCAGATTTCTCATCTCTCTTTTCAAACCTGGTCCCGGGGAGGAATCTGTTATCCTCACACAAGGGAATGAAGGAGATTTCCCCGCTGAACATCGTATGTCCCCTCACCAGGTTCCCATTGATCAGAATGCCGGCACCAGGTCCATTTTTCCCCATGTATAGGTACACAAGGGATACTTCATTCGACAATCCCCTTCTCTTCTGATAACCAATGACTGCTGCATTCATATCATTTTCAATAGTTAAACCAACTGGCAAATTCAAAGCGGTACTTATATTTTGGTTTGCATAAAGCGGATAGTCCGGGATATAGCTTATCCTCTCACCGTTCACGGCCCCGGGTATACCCATCGCGATCGTTCTTATGGATGGGTTGTCTGCAAGTTTTGTCTGCAGGAATGCAGCTAAATCAGAAGGATCATGCTCCAATAAGCTCTCTGCAGTTGCTTCAAGGATTTTTTGGTTACATGCATCAGTAATGACATACTTCGTTTCCTCTTTTTCAAGATAAATCAGCAATGCATGGGAAAAGTCCGGATTATAAGCATAGCTGCGCGCTCTCCTTCCTCCTGCCGATGGAGTAAGGCCCAAGGAGAGTACTTCTCCTCGGTTTACCATCTCCCCGATGAATTTGCCGGCAGTGGGAAAGCTTATCGAAAGAGCCTCGGCAATTTCTGCCTTGGACATCCTATGATGATCCATCAGCAAACGTCTTATTCCCTTTGTTATTTTTATCTTCACCTTATCCTGCATCGTCATCCGATCATCCAACTTGAACACTTCCCTTTATACTTAACGCGGGCGGGATTACCACCGACTGTACCCCTCTATATGGTGATTTCGACAATATTTCCTTCCGGATCTTCTATGACACTCTCATAATAGCCATCTCCCGTTGTGCGCGGATTTCCCTTGATTGTATAACCGTCCACCTTAAGTTTTTCAGTCAAACTGTCCACCGCTTCTTTACTGCCAACAGAAAATGCAGTATGCGCCCACCCTAAATGATCGGGGGTCGATTGTCCATTTATCGTCTCCTTCCTCATCAACTCCAATCTCGAACCATCGGAAAAGGCAAGGAAATAAGAAGAAAAGCCCTTCTTTTCATTTACATATAAGCTGTTGCTTTTTGCGCCGAAATAATGCGTATAAAACTTTCTCATCTTTTCGATATCTTTCACCCAAATGGCAATATGTTCAATTTTCAACATCAAAACCCCTTCCGCTACTTATTAAACTAGAAGTGCATAAATTTTAGCTCACCAGCAGCTAAAAGCATCTTTGGAATGGTAAGCAAATTCTCTTCATTCGCAAAAACTGGCTACTGCTTGTGTACGCTCACACGCATTCGCAACCACAATCTGTAAAAATGGCAGATACATTAATTCCGTATCATTCTCCCTTCTCCTGCAGTAATTACGTCTGAAGCATACATCCTGGAATCGATCTCATGTCAAATAAAATATTATTTACAATCATTTCCTTCAAACAACACATAATGTACACAGGAGCTATTTATAATGAGAAAAATGAAAAAAGTAAAAGGAGACGTAAGATGTTATTGCTTTTATTTGGTTTGCTTATTGTAGTCATTATAACCATCACAACGCCTAAAGATCTTTTTCATTCTTCGGACGACATCTCTGCAGCAGTCACGCAGCAAGCTAAAATTGACGCTGAAAATTATATAAATTCGACTCGAAACCAGAACCGCTCTTGATTTTCACTCACTGGCTGCGCTTTTCGTACACTGCATTAAAAAGAGCATGCCCAAAGCATGCTCTTTTTGCCGACTAATCGAGATATTCCTTGCTGTGGATGAAGTGTACAACTTCAAAGCGTTTTCGTCAGTATAAAGTCCGTCTGTTCCTCGTCCCCCATATAAAAAGAATGTGCTCCAGTTTTTACAAATCCATTTTTTTCATAGAAAGCAATTGCATTTGGATTCTTTTCCCATACCCCGAGCCAGATAATCTTCTTCTCCAAGTCCCCCGCTATTTCCACCGCTTTATTCATCAGGTGATTGCCCAGCCCCTGTTTTTGAAATTTCGTCCTTATATAAATCCTTTCAATTTCAAGAGACTCTTCGTCCATTTTTTCAGTCTGCGCTTCCCCGGTGTTCACTTTAAGATAACCAGCAAGTTCCTCTTCCTGATAGATGAAAAAGAACGAAGAAGCGCCATTCATCAATTCCTTCTCTAATTGTGCCAAAGTAAATGCTTTATCCAAATAAGCCTTCATATTTTCAGGTGTATTCTGTTCTTTGAATGTATCATTGAATGTTTCGATACTAATCTTTTGCAGCATCGATAGATCTGCAAGGCTGCATCTTCTGATAGTTATCGGCATTGACGATTGCTCCTTCATGACATCAATAGTCTCTTTTATTTCCTTTTTTAACATATTCCCAATCTTTTTCCACATTCTTTCTCGCTCTTTGCAGAAGCTGAAAAAGGCTTTCGATTTCAGTTTCAGAAAATCCATTCAGTGCGACCATGTTGGAATGATCATTTTCTCTGATGATCGAATGGTAAACCTCTTTTCCCTTCTCGGTCGGGAACAGTTTTTTTATCTTCCGATTATGCCGATCATCCCGCTTTTCAATGAAGTCATTGGCCGCAAGTTTTTTTATGGCACGCGCTGCGGTCGTTCTATCCACCTTGATCATCTCTGCTAACTTCTCTTGGATGATTCCTGGGTTCTCCACTATACGCACAAGGTACAAATACTGTCCCTTGGCAAGGTCAAATTCTTTAAATTCGATATTGCTGATAGAATCCAAAGCCCTGGCAATCATTCCGATTTCCCTCAGGATTTCTTTCATATGGACACCTCTATCGGATTGATATGTTTGCTATCATAGTAAATCAATTTTATTGCATTTGCAATAAAATCACAAAGATAACTCCTGCTTAAAATTTAAGAAACAAGGTTTAACTTCTTTTAAATCGGGGATATAAATAAAGTTGGGAGGATAGTGATGAGGTGCGTTTATCTGAAAAAAAACTAATGTATAGGGAGCTAGTCCGATTAATGCATGATTTTGAAAGATGTCCGAATGATTACATCAAGAAGCACATTAACCAAGACATCGCTTAAATAAAAAAAGCAATTCAATATGAAAATTAACTCTCCGCTTATCGTAGATCAAGACGGGGAGTTTTTGTTATGTAAAGGAAGTTTGCTGCTGCTCAGCTGAAGTGTTTCTCCTCTCGGCATAAGTCTTCCATTAAAAACTTAAGGGAATCAATCACCTTTATATTTCTTGATTACTAGGTTAATCTTAAGGTAATAAATCAACTAAATGGAGCGCTCAATCATGGATGAAAAGGAACTGAATCTAATAAAAAATTTGTTCAATTATCAAAGGATGCGAATTTTAAGAGCCCTGCAAGGCAAAGAGAAAACAATTAAAGAGATAGCCAAGGATCTGGAGGAGAAACCATCCAGGCTTTACTATCATATCAATCAATTAGAGGAAATAAACTTGATAAAGGTAATAAGAGAGGAGAAAGTGAATAATCTGACTCAAAAAATATATACTGCAAACACCCCTGATTTCAACGATGAATTCAATTGGGTTGGAGAAACTGCTTCCCGAAATAAAGATTATATCTTTACTCAACTCCATTCCCATATCGAAGCAGCTCTATCAGCTATATATAATGATTTAGAGAATAATCCTTCCTCCCCCCATTCAGAGGCCAGCTTGATAAATGCCTCCTTGACTAGAGATGAATGGAAAGAAGTGAATAAAAAAATACGTGATTTAATCTCTGAAAGGGATAAGGAAAACTCAGAGAAGGAACTTTTACATTCCAAATACATCATTCTTACGTACTTGGAAGGATAAAAAAATCACTCTTAGGAGTGACTTTTTACTTGAGCGACTTTAAAATGATACGCTGCTGACAGATTCATTTTGGAAGGGAAATTCCTTAAAGGTTTACTGATGATCCAAAAGGCAGCTACGAACAGCAGCCCCACACCTCCGCTCACGAAAATGATAGTACTGTTTAAAACTGTCGCCATCCCTCCTCCAATAAGAGACCCCAATGGGGCTGCAATGCCTGTCATACTTGCAATCAAAGAGAAAACCCTTCCGAGGTGACTGCTGGGTACCATTTGCTGGATCACAGCAATGAATATCACATTGGTCATGCCGATGGTTATATAACTAGCAGAAAACATTACCAAAGAAATCAAATTATTTTCGATGAATCCAGCCGAAATCCAGGAAAAACCGGATAAAGCAAATCCAACGATGGTAATGACGCCTATTGGAAACCTTTCAAGAAAGTTTGCTGCCATTGCCCCTAACAGCAACCCAGCTGACAGCCCGCCTAGATAAAAACCATATAAATGCGCACCGCCTCTATCCGAGGTAAACTCAGGTAAGACTGCAGTCAGAGAACCAATCATAAAATTCGCCACTGCTGATGCGAGTAAAAATTTCGGGATAATACTTTTTTGAACACTTCTGCATCCCTCGAATAAGTCGTTCTTATAAGCAAGTATACTTTCCCGAAAAGAACCCTTCCCTCTTTTCATTTTGCTGCTGGATTTGTTTATCCTCAAAAAACTAAATAGCAATGCTGCCATCATGAAAAAAATTGCATCTATCCAGAAGACAGCTATCATACCGACAATGGTTATAAAGATTCCTGAGATGCCAGTGAGAATTATATCCAAAGATTGGTACGTGATATTCATAAGCGAATTGGCTCTGACTAGCTTTTCCTCTTTGACAATTTTGGGGACTAAAGCATATTGAGTAGGATAGGTTAATTGCTGGATTGCAGACATAATCGGCATGACTGTCAGGACAACCCAAACTGTGAGGAAATCAAAGTAATACAGGATAGGAATGAAACATAAAATGCCCCCTTGCAGCAGCTGATTTAGGATTAGTATCCAATAGTGGCTCAAGCGATCTACAATTGGTCCATATAGAAATTGCAGGGCTTGGGGTGCCATAGTAAGGAATCCGGCCAAGCCTGTATAAAAAGAACTACCAGACAATTGATAAACCAAAAGCATGGCCGCTATAGCGTAAATGCTGTCGCCGATATTTGTTATGACTCGCCCTGATAATAATACATAAAATGATCTTCCCAACATCAACACCTCCATTAAAATTATTTTAACGATAAATTAATTTTCTCGCTACATGTTTTGGGTATAATAAAGAAGAAATCATTCGACAATTATCAACAAACTTATGGACGGACAAACCGGAATGATCGGGATAAAAGTCAGACGATAACTTCGTACCTGTGATGCCGTACTGTCAGCAAATCAATGGGATTAACCCTAAAACAAAGGGAGTTAAGCGAATATGCTAATCATGCAGAAAGCCTATAACCGCTATGGTTATAGGCTTCCATTTGTAAAAAAAGATTAAAAACCGTCGAGGGCAATAATCAAAACAGCGCATAGCTTCCTGCGTACAGAAGATAGCGTAATCCCAGATCGACTCTTTTGTAAATATTCACCTTGGCTGGCCCGACATGGATAAGTGACTATCAATCGATAAGGGCCTCATTCATACGGAACAAAAGCTCTCCGAATATTTCCCTTTCCTCATCCGACCAGTTCCTGAGCATCTCCCGGTAACTGCCGATCCGCTTCTTCTTGTCTTCCTTCAGCTTTGCTTTCCCCTGCTCCGTTATATAAAATATACTGCTTCTTTTATCGTTTGGATCCTGTGAGCGGGCAATCAGTCCCTTTGCTTCTACGGCAGCAGCTTGACGCGATAAAGTGGATATATCCAGCTTGAAGCTATCTGCCAGGGCTTTCAATCGTGCCGGGCCACATGCCTCCAGCTCCCGGAGCAGCAGGTAGACAGCTCGTTCCAAATCGCCTATCTTGTTCTCCGAGTTGTCTTTATATACAGCCCTCCTGATCAATGTAGTCATTTCATATTCAATACGTTCAATTGATTCCCTTTCCGTTGGCTTCATTTCCTTCCTCCTCATGACAATCGCAATATATTGACAAACCGACACATTATTGTATAATACAAATATATACTTGTACTATACAATAAAATCATCAAATAATAAAGCGTTATTGATAGGAAAGGAGGGAAGCTATTCTTCTTGTGGGTACAAGGGAATGGCTTTATTTATGAGAACCATCCGTATTATCATACAAGTCGCGATTTTGTCCGTTTTTTCAGTGGCAGGGACTATGGTGCATAATTTGCTTCACATCCCCCTTCCCGGCAGTATAATCGGACTGATTTTGCTGCTCATTTGTTTATCATGCAAATGGATCCCAGTCAGCCTCATCAGTGATGGAGCTGGATTTTTGCTGGCAATCCTGCCCTTACTATTCATCCCGGCCATGGTCGGGATCATGGATTATCCATCCTTTTTCTCCATCCATGGCGCCATCCTGACAGCCGTTGTGATCGCAAGTACTGTGATTACCATCATTACGGCTGGAGCAGTAAGCCAGTTCATGGAAAAGAAAATCAATAAGCGAAAGAAGAGAACAGCATGCAACCATTCATCCTCGCAGTCGGTATAATCCTGGCGACAGTCGGTGTTTATGTCGCGGCTGGGAAATTATACAAGCGTTTTCCTTATCCTTTTTTCATCCCGGTGATTACGACCACTGCCGTCCTGATCATCCTTTTACTGCTTTGCAATATGTCATATGAGGATTATATGGTTGGAGGGAAATGGATCAATGCCCTCCTTGGTCCAGGTGTAGTGGCACTGGCTTACCCTCTTTATAATAACCGGAAAATCCTCCTGCAGAATATAGCGCCGATCCTATCCGGCGTTTGTATCGGGGCTCTTTTCGGCATGAGCAGCGGGATCGTATTCGTCGAATTACTCGGCAGCAGCCATGATCTGATTGTCTCGGTCATCCCTAAATCAATCACGACTCCCGTAGCATTGCAGCTCACGGACACATTGGGAGGCATTCCATCCATGACGGCTATCTTCGTCATGATCGCCGGTATTTCCGGCGTTGTGATCGGACCTTTGATCCTGAAATGGGTGCGTGTGCACAGCTTTGTCGGCAAAGGCATTGCCCTTGGCAGTGCTTCCCATGCATTGGGTACTGCAAGAACGATGGAATATGGCGAACTGGCTGTATCGATGAGCTCGGTCTCGATGACATTGAGCGCTCTGCTGGGATCCGTTTTTGGCCCGATAGTCGTATGGCTGTTTCAGCTTTGACAAGGCTTTATCTTTCTTCTCAAATTCCAATAATCTGATCGGTAATCCGAATGGTGTCATTCCAGATATGCACCATTCGGATTTTTCAATTGAAATGGAGATCTCCTCTCTTCCTCCTGCAGGTCGGGATCATTTCATGCTTTCTTGACATGCCCAGGTATTATGTATTACTATATACCAGTAATAAGTAATGACGAATATCAGTAACACTGAATATAAGTGTTGCATAGCAATAAGTATAGTTAACGAAAAATGGAGGGGCAGAATTGGAAAATATTACAGAAATGCTGAAAGGGGTGCTGGAGGGCTGTGTTCTTGAAATCATCAGCCGCGGTGAAACCTATGGCTATGAAATTACACAGCAGCTGCGGGATCTTGGCTTCACCGATGTAGTGGAAGGGACAGTTTATACGATCACCATGCGTCTTGAGAAAAACAATCTAGTGGACATCGAGAAAAAAGCATCCACCATGGGGCCACCGAGAAAATTCTACAAACTCAATGCAGCGGGGCAGGAGAGACTCAAATCTTTTTGGGAAAAATGGGAATTCGTTTCAAGCAAAATTCACGAACTCAAAACAAATCAAAAGGAGAAATA
Organism: Terribacillus sp. 7520-G; assembly: GCF_002271665.1. NCBI lineage: Bacteria > Bacillati > Bacillota > Bacilli > Caryophanales > Bacillaceae > Terribacillus > Terribacillus sp. 7520-G. The sequence goes on from NZ_NQFP01000032.1 coordinate 12,633, forward strand.
AAATGAGCATCATAAAAAAGATTATCGGAGATTTGGATGACAAACGGGAATGGAAGGCAATGGAGAAACGTGCGAATGCACTTCCAAACGAGTACCAAGATGCGTACAGCGCCATCAAGAAATATATGTGGGCTTCAAGCGGCCTTTCCGACTGGCAGGACATCAGCCGCATCTTCGGCGGCATTCTCGACCTCTTAGAGCAAGGTGCTGCTGAAGGCAGGAAAGTCACAGATCTTACAGGTGAAGACGTAGCCGATTTCTGTGATGAACTAGCAAAGGACACGAAAACCTGGAAGGACAAATATCGCACGAAGCTGAACGATTCGATTAATCGCAGCTGATGGCAACAAGGAAATAAAATGGCTGATCACTGAATAGCTGGGCGATAAATGAGATTGCACCATTCCTGTTCAGTTATATTTTCATCCGGTAATCAGTGTTACTGATTACCAGTAGAGATTGAGGTGATTCAACCACTGCTTCCCTATCCAGTTCATCGTGTTGGCCCCTGTATCTTAAAAGCATGGAATCCTTTGACATCTAGGATTCCATGCTTTTTCATTCCGACTGATTTATGAGCCCGCGACTTCTCCCCTAAACCTTTTATTTACGGTCATAGCTCCATGATCTCTGCCACAGCCTCTCCTTTACTGATCAAAGATCGAACCCGCATAGTAATTACTGGAAGATAATGATATATTATGAAGGTGATTTTTTATAGAAAGAAGGCTGCTCCCTACATGACCATTAAAATAACACGAAAAAAGAATTTTTACGGTGGTCTAGACCGTATTAAATTATATGTCAATGATCAGATGCTGACCAAGCTTAGAAATGGCGAGACGTATGAGTTTGAACCAAACAGCAATCTTGTCCATATAAGGACCAGCGTCCAAGGCATTTGGAACAGTGATAAAATGAAGGTCAAGGATGGATCTTCCATCACGATAAAAGTGAACCCCTTAATAAAAAACTTGCATTTGATCAGTCTTCCAGCTCTGACTTGCGGTATATGTATTAGCTATCATTTTTTCCTCATTACTTTTATATTACTTTTTGCCATGTCCCTGCTAGCTGATGGCAAAAGTCATATTTTGAGTGTGGATAACGACTGATTTCCACGTATGCCCATTAGGTTCAGCTGCATAACACTGCTGTTAAGCAAGATGCGGACCAACCGCTCTCAGTTTGCGACTAAAAGAGTACTGACGCTATTTGGCCGTTTTGTAGGCTGATCCATTGATGCATTATAAGGTCCTGTCCACATCTTACAGGAGCATCAGGAGGCTATGAAAGCAACAGGCATTACCGCTGATCATGTCTCCATCGAATCGTTTCATGCTTTTATATAGATGCAGCCCCCAGTTAGTTTAAAAGGGGGCTGCATCGCTAAGCTTTCATTCTCACGGCAATGCATTAAAGAAAATGCGTGTCCCTGTAAGGAGGGACACGCATCATTCATTCTTTCTTCAGCTTATATCCTATTACAAGGATAAGTATCCATACTGGCATAATATAAAGAGCCAAACGATAATCCGGCATGAAGCCGATGATGACAAGTACCGCTACGAGGAATAAGAGTACGACATAATTGGTGACAGGATACAGCGGCAGCTTAAAAGATAATTTGCTTGCTGCCTCCCTCCCTATGCGCTTCCGGAATGCCAAATGAATGATAATGATCATGATCCAGTTGATGACACCTGCAACAGTCGCAGTAGCCATCACGTAGCCGAATACCTTTTCCGGGAATAAGTAATTAATGATGACAGCAATTCCTGCCACTGTCGAAGAAAGTAATATAGCTGGTACTGGTGCACCTGTCCGTTTCCCGACACGGTGCAGGAACCGGGGCGCGTTGCCTTGCTTCGCCAAGGAATGCAGCATGCGTCCATTACTGTACAAACCGCTATTGTGCGCCGACACAGCTGCCGTCAAAACAACCAGATTCAATATTCCAGCTGCTGCCGGGATACCGATACCATCGAGTATTTGGACAAATGGACTGCTTTCCCCGTCAATCTGATTCCATGGGAAGATAGACGTAATCACAATCATCGTACCCACATAAAAGATCAAGATGCGGTAAACAACTTGATTGATTGCCTTGGGAATCGTCTTCTTAGGTGTCTCCACCTCACCTGCGGTTATACCTACAAGCTCAACTCCGCCGAAGCTGAACATCACGGGGACAATGGAAAGTAGAACACCTACCATCCCATTCGGCAAGAACCCTCCTTCATCAAAAAGATTGGAGAATCCAGTCGGTACGCCTTCATTTCCAATACCAGTGAAGATGATTACCAGGCCGAGCACTATCATGCCAATGATGGCTATCACTTTGATCAGAGCGAAATAAAACTCGAATTCACCATATAACTTGACACTTAATAGGTTTATGCAAGTAATTATGATCAGGAAGCCGAATGCTGTCACCCAAGTCGGCACTTCCGGAAACCAATACTGGACATATACACCGACGACCGTCAACTCAGCCATCGTTACAGCAACGTAATTGAACCAATAGTTCCATCCCGAGAAGAAACCGAAAAAGTCTCCTAAGTTCTCATAAGCATAGTAACTGATGGATCCAGAATTTGGATTATCGACAGAAAGTTCTCCCAGGGCCCGCATGATCAGGAAAATCATCAAGCCGCCCACCAGATAAGCAAGCGGGATAGCCGGACCTGCCAATCCAATGGAAGACGCAGAGCCATAAAATAAACCGGTTCCAATCGCCCCGCCCAGTGCAATCATCTGCACATGGCGATTTTTCAAACCTTTTTGTAAATCATTTTTCGATCGATTGTTTCTTTCCATATCAAAGCCCCTTGCTGCCAATCTTACCCACGTTGTTCTATTTATTTGATAGAAAAGCAGCCTACAAATATACCCTCTATTATAATTGCCCAAAATTATAATAGAAATAGTGAATGATGTGGGTCATAGTATATGTTATATCAAATGAACTTAATGATAAACCTAAAAAGATTCTTAACTTTTTCAATTAGAGGATTCCGATAAGAACATTGCCTGAGAACTGCATATTACATAGTGATCAAGGGTCGGTGTATACATCATATGAGTATCAGAAAGCTGTAAAAGCAAAAGGCATTACCATGAGCATGTCCCGGAAAGGAACGCCCGCTGATAATGCCACCATCGAATCGTTTCATTCCTCACTAAAGTCTGAAACGTTCTATCTCAACAGTATCGATCGAACTACGACGGCCATCGTAGAGCGTACTGTCGAAGAATACATTCATTATTATAACAATATTCGTATTCAAACGAAACTAAATAACCAATCACCGATACAATATCGACAATTGGCTGTTTGAAGGTGTTTTGATCCCTGTCTCAAAAACGGGGGTCAGTCCC
>NZ_NQFP01000033.1:0-4967 GCF_002271665.1 Terribacillus sp. 7520-G
TTTCGAGCGTAAATAGCGTATTTATAGGGGTTTTTCCGTCTTTTAAGTCCATATAGTCCATTAAAATGATCCAAAAAAATTAATTACGTTAGCATACACGTTAGCAAATGGCACTAGACGAACCTGTACTAGTCATTACCACAAAACAGAACTGATACAGAGATCGACTAAAACTTAAGATGCATCATCGCTGTCGCTATATGTTACATAAATCGGCGGTTTATTCATTTCATCTATTTGCTCGCTGAAGCTGTTCACTAAACCAATGACCTTAAATGAAAACATAGAAGCAATATCAAGATTTTCTCTACGACGTAAAAAGTTCTCTGCTTGTACTGCATCTATGATCTTTCCTTGCTGCCCCTTACTTACAAGGATTGAATTAGCTAAAGAATGGAACTTTTCATCCTCCGCAAAAATCTCTTCTGCAAGTCGGGAGAGTGTGCCTCTTAAATAACTAAAGTCTTCTTCAGGGATTATGGGTTTTGTTAATTTTACAGTAAACTCCGGCATTATATCTCCCTCGCTAAATCAAACATTTTTGAAAGATTTTCTTCTTCTCGAAAAAGTTGTAGTATAGCACTTCGATATCTCTCGACGAAATCACGGCCTGTTGCAACTGACTTTTTCATCCGCTCTATATCTTCATCAAGATGCGAGATATTCAGTCGCGGTATAGTCTCAATGATTCTCACTTCTTTTATTTTCATTAACATATATTTGTGCTCTTCTAACATCGCTGCATAACTTCGCGGACTTGATTCAATGCTACTAATTCCACTAATGATTTTCGATCTTCTACTATTAAAGATGTGGGTTAACTCTTCATAGACAGTCTTTTCTAGATTATTGATATACTGTAGTTTATTTTCTAATGAAACAATTCCTTCATTATAAAATCTTAGTGCAGCAGACATATTAACCTTAATTGGTTTTCCTCCACTCACACCTTCAGAAGTATAGATAACATCCTTGCCCACGTACGTCTTGTTCCCATTCGTACGAGCATTTAATAATTCGTTAATGCTATGACTATCAACTATACTTGCTAAACTATCCAAAATCCCGCTGTCTTTAATATTTTTCATTGCGTCATTATAAGCATTATAGAGATTATAAATTACCATTCCTAAGGCACCATCAGCAGCCAGCTTATCAAGGAACCTACCTTCTTCGTCTGTATCAACATTAAAAGTTAGAGCATTCTGCACGTATTCGAGTTCTTGTGCAAGTTTTGAGATTTCATCAATCATAATTTTCTTTTGTTCTTCCGTTATATAGCCTTCTTCAAAAAGTCTCCCAAAGATAACCTCAGAATTGTCGGTTATTAAGTTAAGCTTATCTATTAGTGGGGGGAGATTACTATCGATTGCTTTAAGTGTTTCATCCACTTCCGACTGATTTAGTAAATACCATTGACCAAGACTTGGAAAGGAATTTATATCTTTTATATAGTCATAATTGACTCCAAGTGTTTGTCGCAGCACTTCAGCAATGCCGCCTTTTTGATCGGCTGAAGCATATACGACTCCTAAATCAATAAATTCTTTCAGTACATCATCCGGAATATCGTCTATAATCGTTTTAATGCCGCTTAATTCTGGGTTAGTATCAAAATATTCAATCTCACCAAGTGCTACTAAGCCGCCTTTTTCTGTAATCCCATAGAGAGGGTCGTCTGTGGAGATGACTTGATGGATATTTACTTTTGATTCTTCGAAGAACTCCTTAGTAAAATTTACTAAATCTTGTTTCGGAATATCGTATATTTCATCTGAAGCTACAATCCCGAATTCTTTATTTACGGCTTCAGCAAATTTATTGTCATACGTGTACTGGGCATATGGTGACACTTGTAATCCATTGATGCCATAAACACTATCATAAGTTCCGTCTGAGATACCTGTGACAGTTCCATTCTGATTCCCAAGAGAATGACCCAAAGCATTCACTTTAACCTCATCGTTAATATTGAAATATCTTTTAGCTTCCAAAGTAAATTCTCTAGCGGCTTGTGCTTGGTCAACAGTCTGTCCTAAGTATCCTCCTTTTATGTTATAAGCCCAGTCAACAAAAGTGTCTGACTGGGTTCCTTGGTTTATTACATATAGCTCTTTCTCTCCTCCTTCTGAAACAAGAAGGGCGGTACCATCATAACCTGTTTTCTCAGGATCAACCGTTTTAGAATCTGATGAATGGAGTACTTCCAAGTCACCATCAAATACCTCTCCAGTTTCTTCTAGATAAATGTATTTAAACTTCTCTTCAAGCTTTGAAGAAGATAAATTTTCATATTCTGTATTAACCAGTCTTAACCACACATCTGTTGAAGTGATCTTTTCCAAAGACATTAATATCATTCATTCCCTTCTTTGAGGAATTGAATAGAGCTTAATATCTCAACTAAAGAGTCTTTTATTGGTTTAGCCTTCGTTTCACATTCTTCATCACTTAAACCTTCCTTACAAACAACAGAAGCGAATATCTGAATCTGTTGATTATTGTCATTCCATACTAAACCAGATAACCCTGGATAAATACCATCTTTATTTTCAGCATATTGTATATGCTGATCACTTTTAACTGACTCTAAGGACTTAAATTCAAGTGTACCGCTACTTCGTGCTGTTATACTCTCTTTGCTGTTCTCTTCACTGCTCATAAAATCATAATAATGTAATTTCACTACAGGTACTGCATCTATCTTATCTCTTTCAGATTTAGGTAAAGAGAGCTCAATCATTTCACTCCCATCATTCTCATCTTTATTGTAGCTTTCTCTAATGACAACCAAATTCTCTGGAAAGTCCATTGTAAAACTGTTCGATCCGGACTTAAATGAGTAGTACCCTTCCTTTGTAGGCTCAGATTTTTGTATAAAGTCACGAGTGAATTCATCCTGAAATGCTGCAACATCCGGTAATTCAGATGAATTCATTTCAGAAGGAGATCCTGACTGTTTATCACCGCCCATACTACACCCTCCTAAAATCAACGTTGTTAAAATAAGAACAATTACGAATTTAGTTCTCACTAAGCCTAACCCCCAATGATGAAGTTGCTTTTGTCTTAAAAAATTATATTAAAAATATCCAGTCATTTCCATAATATTGATATCTAAATAAAAAAACAATACTTAAGTCGAGGTCTGTAAGTCCCTTAAGAGAAATCCCTACAGTACCAAAGTACCGATTCAATCAATAATTTTATACATAAAATAGTTCGAAATCGTGTAGTATACATATCTATTAGCAGCGAAGAAACAAGTAAAGAAGAAATATCAGGATAAATAGAAGATGGATACACAGATATCTCTTAACCAAGTAAATCTCTAGTATTTTTTTCTTTTCTAACTCTACTAAATCCTTGCACTTGTCTTCAGTTGCATATGGTAGTTGTGACTGATAATATCGCTCTATGAGCTTATAGTCGCTATCCACACTCGACTTCATTTCATATATCTGTTGATCCAAATCAGTTCTTTCCAGTCCTCTTCGGGAGCTTTTTGTTTGGAAAATGCAGCTCCTCCTTTACGCAAGGATGGCATATGGTATACCAAATAGCAAAGCAGCAACAATTACAAAGCCTAACATAACAAACCCCTGTGTCTTCCAAAAAGACTTCTTCTCCTCCTTTGATTTAAAAAGAAACCTAGATAGGAAAAAAATTATAAAAGTCAATAATCCCGCAGCTAAAATCGTAATTGATCCCATTAGGAACATCCCCAGAAACCCCTACGTAGCATGAGTTCCGAGCTTTAATTTAGTGATTCCGACTGGTCTCGAACCAGCGATCTCTCCCTGTCAATTTTGTTAAGAATATAAATAGGGTGTCGGCCTTTTGTTTATTAAAGCTTTTTTCTTAGTCCAATTCAGATTGTTTGTGTAATTTAGCAGGTTTTCAAATTCCATCCCGCGTTTTCCATAGTTAATAGCCAAGCAACTCTTCCTCTCTTATCCGTCTGGCGTACATCTTCGCCTGAAAGATTCTCTCCCGTATATACAGATGTTCTAACTCCGGCAGACTCATATCTTTAACAAGCCGGTCGCCTTGTCTGGTAATCCTGAACCTATTCAGCTCCTCAACCAGGAAGGTTTGCCGGTCTTTACCTGCTTTTATTTGTTCGGGTGTAAGTGACTCGGCCGCCTGTGCACTCATTTGTTTCTCCTCTCCAGTTCTGCCTGTACGTTCCGCAGAATCTCTTGTTGTTTGCTTACATATGATTCGATAGGATCGTCCGCAGTCATATGCGTACCGATTCGATAGGCTGCATCTCTACCTAACGTCCGCAGTTGTTCTGCAGACAAATTCTCTAAATCTATCAAATGCTTTTTAAAACAGGTGGTTTACATCGTGGAGAGGTTTTAGGAATAGATATGGATAAAGTATAGACTTTGAAAATAACTGCATCTATATTCGACGATCTGTACAATATACAAAACAGTATGATCTTAGAGTAAAGTCTACAAAACCTGACGAGGAATGAACTGTGACTTTTGATGAGATAACTATGAAAGAAATATCGGCTTACCGAAAAGAGCGTAAACGAGAAATTATGAAAATTCGTGAAGAGTACAAAGGTTATAAAGATGTTTATGGTGAAACGTTAAATCTTCCCTTTGCTCATGCTGATGGTAAACCCTATTCACCGCATACGGCTTCACAATTTTGGCGACGGTTGCTCAATCAGTACAATCTCAAAGATATATCATTCCATGACCTACGCCACTCCTCTGCAACTTATCTACTTAGTAAAGGGTTTAGCGTAAAAGCAATCCAAGAACGATTAGGCCATAAAGATTATAAAACAACAATGAACTTATATGCTCACTTAACTAAAAAGATGGAGAATGAAACAGGAAACGCATTTCTAGAAATACGAACTGGTAAAAGTTAATTTGGTCGGTCGTTATAGAAGATTGCAGAATATAAATCATTAATCACGATACAAAAAGCCTATAACCGCA
>NZ_NQFP01000034.1:0-75344 GCF_002271665.1 Terribacillus sp. 7520-G
TTATATACGTAAATAGCGTATTTTAAAGGGTTTTTCTGTCCATATAGTCCATTAATTCCGTTAAAATCAGCTCAAAAAAATAATTACGTTAGCATTGACGTTAGCAAATGGCTATTCATCCATCTGTATTAGTGAAATCAGAAAAACAGAACTAGCACAGTTATTCTCAATAAGTCTCGTCCTCTTCTACAATGATTCAATACATATAGCAAATGAAGGCTTCAATATTTGAAGATTAATTTGTCATATGTTGCTTATGGCCATTTAGATAAAACGTATTACTACAACGTCTTATCCTCACACCTTCATATTCAATGGTAATTATACCCGAGACAAAAGAACGGTTTTTTGTAAATATCCACTATATCCCTGTGATTGTAGTATCTGTTTTTGTATAATTTTATGCAGCAAGCATCATAAGAGCGGAGGTATTACTCTGTGAAGACTAAATTACTATTACTATTATTATTAACAACGTTTGTGCTAGGAGGATGTAGTATGTCAAACGGAAAAGGGTCTGCTTCGCCATCCGAGATGGAACCTAAAGATTTGCCGGATGTACCTGCATTTCAGGATGAATTTACTCGCGATTTCCTAAAATCAACTGAACCTGTTCGTGAAGGATTTTATCCTTTCGAAGCAAAGTCTGAGAAATTCACGATGGATTTCCCTGGAGATATGACGATAGATGAAAGAAGCTATAGCAAGTCATCAAAGAATGATAGTGAATTTATAACTATCTCACATACCGATGAGAATCTTGATGTTATTACAAATATCCAATTGAAATATTACGGATTTATGGGGGATGAAGAAACTAGTAAGGAAGGGATGTCTGCAAAAATGAGGGAGAAATTGAATTTCGAAAGTGTCTCATCTGAGTACGAGGGGCAAAAAATCGAAATTGCTAATTATTCTTCCGGCCCTTTCCCTGGTTTTGCTACATTGATTTGGAATGACAAGGATGAGAATATTCAAATCTTCGCTGATATGACTTGTAGCGAAGGTTTAGACTCCGATGAATGTAGTAAGTTAGTCGAGTCTGAGAAGGAAAGGATACTAGGAGTATTCCAATCTATTAAGCTTACACAGAATGAAGGGGAGTGATACTGGTGTCTTTAGACAAAATCACTTCTTCTAACATATGGTTAAGGCTTGTTAACTCGGAGTATGATAACTTGGAGCCTAATGAGTTAGAAACCAAATTCAAATCAATTTACTTAGAAGAAACCGGAGAATTATTTGAGGGTAATGTAGAGATATACCATTCATCTGATTCCAAGGACGTATCTAGTCTTGAATCCGGTTATGATGGAACGGCTCTTCGAATAACGGAAGGAAGCGAAGAAAAACTGTTCGTAATCAACCAAGGAACAACTAACGGTGTGGACTGGAATGAAAACATTAAAGCTGCGTTCGCAGGACAATCTGTTAAGCAAGCAGAGGCCACAAGAGTTTTTACGGAAGATGCTAAACAACAGCTTAATATTTCCGAGGATACAGAGGTTGTATCGCTAGGTCATTCTCTTGGCAACCACAACAGTACGGTTACAGGTATTGTCGATAATACTTTCGATGAGATATACGGAGTTAACGGATTGCAAATGCCCCCTTATGAATTATTAGACTATGACCCTGCGTTTTTTCGAGAAGTAAGAAAAGAATTTAATGTTGCTACGCGAGATCAGGTTTATGATATTCCTTTAAATGAACTAGCTGAATTTACCAAGGAGTTCTATTCAGACTCGCCTGTTGAGATCCATCAACTTATTTCCACAGATGATCCATTATACGCAGTTACAGAGAAAGCAGGGTTCGTTACTTTTGGGGATGTCGAAATGATAGATACGAATCCGGAAGTTAACGGAATTAAAGAACTTATTGACGATATACCGGATGATGTAATTGGTAGCCTTAGAGACTTAGCAATAAAATATGCGGCAGCTGATAATAAAGGTGGTTTAAACGAAGTTGTTTACCAAATGCTCGGCGTAAAAATGGAGTACCTAAAAGAGATAGAAGGCAAAGCAGATATCTTAGGGTGGTACGCATTTCATCAAGATCAGTTTGATGAAACGATGCGAGCATTAGATAAAAACTTGCCTCCTTTGGCCGATAAGATACGCTTAATCACTCAAAATGCCGATACGATTTTCGGAAGACTGTACGAAGAGGGATACATTTCAAAAGAACAAAAGGATATTATGATTAAAGAGCTAGGGAATATAGATAAAGATCTGACAAGAATTCTTAAAACTCTTAAAGGTAATGTTACTTTAAATGATGATGGCCTAACAGTTTCACTTGCTGGTGATGCAGCATTATTGCTAGTTGCATTAGAACTGCAAAAATCTCTTACGGCTTCTGCTAAAAATATTATGGACAGCGGAATACTAGAAAGTCTTGAATCGATAAAAGACAGCCACAGTATTAATGAATTGCTCAATGCCTTATCTGGTGGAAATAAAAGCTATTCCGGTACAGATTTAATTTTCACTACTACCGGAGCTGGCGGGGAACCCATTGAAGTAAATATGTCCGCAGCTTTAAGATTATATCGCGAAGGTGCGCTAATATTTGAAGACAAGATGTCTGCAATAGCAAAACTGGAAAAGGCAGTTCACGAAGAAATACAATTAGCATTCAAAGAAGAACGAAAAAAAGTACTCGACGAGATATATAACATTGAAAGTAATCCGAAAGGGTACGCGTATAGTCGCGGTTGGATGCACAGATACCCCCTTTATGAAGTTGAATCACTAAAGGTAATGGAAAATGTGTATCCGCTAGAAAGAGCTGATCTAGATGAACAGATTTATGAAATGAAGTCGAGCGTAGATAGCGGCTATAAGCTCATAGAAGACTATAGAAAAGCGGTAGAAGATTTATTTGCGGAAGAGGAGAGGCTATCTCAAATGTTCGATTTGGTAAGGGGGATCTAATGGATGGAATTCACCGACTATGAAATGACTCAAATAATTCCGGAAGATGATCACGCCCATAAGATTAGGATGCTGAAGAACCTCGCTGATGACATCCAGAGTCAAGATGAACGGTTTTATGCTTTGGTGAAGAGTACAGTTGAAGGAGAAGGCCAAAAAGGTAAAATGGCTGCACAACTAGGCCTTACCGCTACACTTCGCAAACAGAAAGAACAAGGTTTATATATGTCCCTTGCTATGAAGATAATTCAAGTCGTAGGTAACTTTAGCGAGCAAGTAGAAAGTAACAAACAACAGAAGATAGTTATTAAGTACAAAGAAAGCGCAAAAATAAAATAAATACCTTAAACAAAAACAGCAACTGTTTCTTTATGAAACAACTTTGCTGTTTTTTAAGATCATAAATAACTTTTCTAGTTCGATTTCGCTTCTTTTATGGACGCTTTAGCACCTTTTCCATAATTAAATATTTATTAGAAACTAACGGATGAATCAAATCTCTTCGGGGGCTTTTTATTTGGAAAAATGCAACTCCTCCTTTACGCAAGGATGGCATATGGAATACCAAATAGCAAAGCAGCAACAATTACAAAGCCTGACATAACAAACCCCTGTGTCTTCCAAAAAGACTTCTTCTCCTCCTTTGATTTAAAAGGAAACATAGCTAGGAAACAAATTATAAAAGTCAATAATCCCGCAGCTAAAATCACAAATGCTCCCAATTGAAACATAGCTAGGTATATCCCGTCCATAATGTATTCAAATTTATGCCACCCATCGCCTATGGGTTTAAAAACGTCATTTAAACCATAGTCTTCTCCTTCGATTACCGCAGAGTGCACGATTAACCTCTCAAATAAATCCATATAGATTCCTCCATAAAACTATCGGTCTGAGTTCCTTAATTAATTATAAAGAGTTCTTCCTCTCCACCCTCAGATATAAGGAGAGCTGTTCCGTCATATCCTGTCTTTTCTGGATTAACTGATTTAGACTCAGCGGAATGAAACATTTTTAAATCACCTTTGAATATCTCCTTGTTTCCTCCAGATAAATATACTTAAACTTCTTTTCAAGTTGAGAAGGAGGTAACTCATCATACTCTGTATTTACTAGCCGCATCCATACATCTGTGGCAGTGATTTTGTCTAGAGACATAAAATCACTCACTTTCGTCTTTCATAAAGTGAATTGAACTTATTATATCTAGGATTTTTTTCTTTTCTGACTCAACCGATTCCTCGCATTCTTCTTCATTAAGATTGTCATTACATACGAAAGTCGTGAATATCTGTATTTGCTGATCATTGTCGTTCCATACTAAAGCAGCAATTCCGGGATAGGGTCCTTCAGTAGTATCAGCATATTCTATATTTTGATTTTCTTCTGTTTCTAACTGTTTAAATTCAAGCTCTTCATCTATTTTCCCTGATAATCCTTCTTTACTTGATTCTTCGCTGCTCATAAAGTTGTAATAATCCATAGTTATCACAGGGAGAATATCCATCTCTTCTTTATCTTCTTTTAGATGTGAAAACTCAAGATATTCACTTCTATCATCAGGACCTAAGCTATAACTTTCATCAACTACTATCATTCTTTCGGGGAAATTCATTGTAAAACTGTTCGATCCAGATTGGAAATGGTAGTATCCTTCTTTTACAGGCTCAGTGCTTTGTATAAAGTCACGAGTAAATTCATCTTGAAACGCAGGAACCTCCGGCAATTCATTTGGATCCATTTCAGAAGGAGATACTGACTCATTATCGCCGTTCACGCTGCACCCTCCTATAATCAATGTTGTTAAGATAAGAACAATAACAAAATTTATTCTCACGCAGCCTAACCTCCAATGTTGGGTTATTGCTTATGTCCTTGAAGATCATATAAGAAATATCCATTCATTCCCATTAATTTAATGAGCAATCTTTAAAAACACTTCTTTAGTCCAGGTCCATAAGTAATTAAATTGATGTATTAATAGTATTTAAGACCTCTAATCTTTTACTAACTTAATGCAAGACAGTTGTAAATCTGGGGCAGAAACGGGTCGCGGGACAACTAGCTTTATTAAGTTAGTTTTCTTCAAGAAGCAAAAAAATAAAGTGAAGGATTAATCAAATGTTCCTCAGTGCTTGGTAGAACTCAAGTATTATTACATTAAAATATTTACGTGAGATATGAAAAATAGCAATATAATCTTCTTCAATAATGTTTCTAGCTTATTACGAATTTATCTTGAGCTAGTTCGCTTCCTGTGCAAGATCAAAATTACATCCTACTGTAATTAACTCATTATCTTTAGCGGCATCCTGATTTCAGAAGGAATAAATGTAGTTGAAGTATCAAGTCGGCTAGGACACTCAAATCCTCGAACAACACTAGAGACATACGCGCACTTAGTTCCCAATAAGAATAACAGTGCAGCTGATTGCTTTAGCCAGGCGCTAAATAAACTAAATCATAGAAGTAAACAAGAATATCACATATACCTTCTCTTTTATTATGAAAAATTAATCCTAATACCAAAGATGGGGAAAAATATAATTGGAGAGAAGGCAAATTGTGAAGAAGTTCGATTTAAATATCGAAAAAGTCTTAGAACATTGGTCCATAGCTCACGCATTGAGAGAGATTATTGCAAATGCACTTGATGAGTCTATATTAAGTGATACTAAGCAGCCTCTCATACATAAAGATAATTATAGTTTGTGACATTTTAAAGATTATGGCTGCGGGCTAAAATCCAAGCATCTCACTCAAAACGAAAATACAGAGAAGACAGAAAATCCAAACAAGGTAATAGGGAAATTTGATGTGTGGTTGAAAGATGCACTAGCAACTTTTGATCGGCGGCAAATCGAAGTTACTATTCATTCTCAATATAGTGACATTACAATTGAAAAGGCTCCAAAAGGTGACTTTGAAGACGTAGTAACACTACACGCTATTGTATAAGAACCGAATTATCCTGAGATAGTTGGTACATAATTTATCTTCTCTGGTCTGCAAGATAGTGATATAGACGTGGAAAAAGCTTCTTTCTACTCTATTCTGGTGACAGACTTATCGAAGAAACAGAGTATGGTTCTATATATGTAAGTCGCAAAAAGAATCCCATAATAAATGTAAATGGAATATGTGTAGCGGAAGAAGATAACTTCTTGTTTAGCTACAATATTACCTCTCCAACAAAGAAACTTCTTCAATCGTTAAACATAGAACAAAGCAATGTCGGTAGAAGTGGTTACACTGACAGAAGAGTATTATATTGCTCGAGTGAAACTTAGAGTATATGCATACTGAATCTGCAAGTTAATGGTTTCAAAATATAGCTAATCAAGAAACTTTTGCTTTTGTAAGTTTCCTAATTAGCTATATTCGTTTTGTTATTTGTACCATTCTTTCTTAATGCTATCGAAATCAAGATCTTTCCATTCTTCTTTCCATAAATTAAAGTACGGAATATCGTTCGAAGAAGGTGGAGATTCACATAAATCAATTTGCACCACAGAAGGGAGTACCACAGATTCGCCAATTAATAATGCCTGACCAGCACTTAGGGAAGGCATCTTATCAATTAAGTTACCCATAGTATCGGGAAGTAATTTCTTAACATAATTTTGATCATTCGGATTTGTTAATCGCATAGCAATGAAGTTATTACATTGAGAAAAAATTGTTTCTGAAATCTCAGATGGCCTTTGACTTGCTAACATCAGAGTAATTCCATACTTCCTACCTTCTTTTGCAATTCTCTCTATCGACTTTTTAGAAGAACGGTACATAGTAAGTTCACTTTTAGGAACATATTTGTGCGCTTCCTCATATACCAAAAGTATTGGAACATCATTATTTATCTTCTCTTGAGGATCGTCTGAAGTACGTAGTCTCTTATAAAAATATCCATACTCAAATATAATTCTGGACACAAGAGAAACTGTGATACTTAATACTTCAAATGGAATTCCACTTAAATCTAATAACGTAATATTCGTTTTGTCATTATAACCTAACAATTTCTTTAATGTTTCTTCAAAAGTAGTATTTTTCGCACGGTCGCCCAACAAAAAGTCGAAACGTTTATCATTCACCTTGTTTTCAAGTCGGTTAAGGAAGTTAATAAGCTTTCCATTCATACCAGCTGCCGATGTGGTATTAGTGGAAACTGTTAGTACATCTTGAAATAACTTATATTGATTTTCTTCATTAAAACAAAATTCCTCTCCCTCAGAATCCACCCATAATATATCATTATCCCTGTTCTTTTTTTCATTATTTCTATTAGTTACGTAGTTTAGAACTTCTTTTAGATCAAAGAAAGTAGGAGTGTCATAGTGAATTTTTTCTTTATCCAATACATCTCTATCTGAATAGTGTTTTCTATTAGATACAATAGCTTCCTTAAGAATATTTCTTTGATTATGATCATTTGCATCAGTATCCAAAAATAATTCTTCTATTTCTTCACTGTTTAATAACCAATAAGGCAAAGCTAGATTAGCAATATCTATATAATTTGCATTCGGAAACGCCGCTTTATATTCAGAATGAATATCAAACAAGATTATATGAGAGTTATTAAGGTCATAACCTTCATTTTTTTCATCTATTGCTTTTTGTAAGATAGTAGCTAGAGTATGTGATTTACCTGATCCAGTAGAACCAATTACTGCAATATGCTTATTGAAAAATTTATTTCCATCTACCGGAACCTTTACATCTTTATTCATTGACAAACACGAGAATGTAAACCGACTATTTTGATCAATAGATTGGTCATATATCCTTTTTATTTCCTCTTTAGTTGCTGGTTCTACTTTTTTTGGGGGGATGGCGATAGAATCCCCGCCTCTAACAAATTCTTCACCTTTAAGAATTCCTAATGGATTTGCCTCAATCAAATACTTTCTTTCCCCTAAATCACTCACTTCTATTGAAAAATTCTCAATTATAGACATTAACACAGTGTTTTCATTATCAGCTATTTTCAAGTAAGAACCTACACGTAATGTTTCATCTGCTCGCTTAAAATCCTCTAAATTGTCAACTGAAATTCTAATCTTATTGGGGAATACTGATATTACCTCTGCATTAATATTTTTTTCTTCCATTAGATAATCTCCTTTATGTCCTTAATTTCTTCTACGGGAATCTTAATGTGTTTAACAGCAGCAGAATTATAATCGAAATATTCTTCTTCCAAATAAAATTGATAAATCTCTCGAGTTTTAGTGCTAGATTCTAATGATAAAATTAAATCATCTAAACTATTCAAAATCTTTAATTTGATGTTGTTGTGATATGTAGCAGTTTGCAACACAGAGTTAACATTAAAAGAAGCCCCTGAAAAATCAAAACCGTCTATAACTCTAAATTGCTCGGTTATTAATTCACCTTTTAATTGAATTAATTCGGAATAATCCAATTTATGAATATATACATATGGACAGTAAGAATTGCGTTCTCTTTGGGATAATTTAGACCATTTATTTGATATGATAAAGAGCAACTCTTTTAGGTAAGACCTAGTATAACTAGAGGGATCAACCTCTATCAGAAAGAAGCGTTCAAACGGCGAAACATTCAAAGTAGAAAAATATTCATCTCTGTATGACTTGTTAATTTCTTTTCTTTCCTTGTAGATATGGAACCATTCATTAAATAATAATTGACTTTTATCTATCTCATCCAAGAACTCCTTCTTTGTGATCGTTCTGTCTTCAATAGAATTACTGGTAGCTAATCTTTTAATAACCTGCAAGGCATTATTATAATAGTAATGTTCAGCTTGAAATAAAGAACATTTGAACTTAGCTGTAAAAGAGTTATGTATATCAGTCAATTGGGTATCATAATCATCTGCATTAATATTAATCGTTAATTGTTTTAAGAAGGTTTCTAATTCCTGATCAGTTAGATCTAGGATATTATGTAACTCATATCGTTCATTATCTTTTCTATAGATTAGAAATCGTTCTTTTAACTGTTGTACATCTAAAGGTAATGTAAGTTTGTCTTGGCCTCTTTTAAAATATCCATAAAGATAATAGTTTATAGCCGGCAAAGAAGAAGATATAGATTCTTTAAAATGAGTTAACATTAGTCTTATTGGTTTTGCTATGACAGAATGGTTGTATTCACTTTTAGCATAGTACTTGCATTGTATTGCGGTATCTTCATCCGTGCTTTTAACATCAATATCCTCAATACCCTCTATAATAATAGATTCGCCGTCCTCTTTAAGTTCTAGTATTTTCTTTATCGTTAAATCAAACTGATAAAAATATCCTTTTATTGTATCGACTGCGGAACGATTGGTCATAAAAAACATCCTCTAAGAAAATAGTCTCAGCAACTAATTGCTTAAGAAAATTTTCCCATAAAGTTGCAAAATCTTCAAGAAGATAAGGTTAAAATAAAATTGTATTGCCTAGGGGCTATTAGAGAGTTAGATAAAAAGTAATAGCTAAATGTAAAAAGGATAAAATTCCACGGAAAGTAGAAATCAAAATTAATTAGTATATATTTAAGGATTTGTATATGGTGTAGAAGCTAAATTTACATATTTCTTTCGTTAAAATTCCGACTTCTGCGAAGCGGAGCATAGATAGAGTAGACGATGTGAAAGTCATATGAATTAAGTTCTTTTGGGATAAACTGCAATTAATTTACAGAGAAGGCTTCGATTCTTTACTTTATCTTAGCGCTAAATACTCATTAGTATGCTCCTTATCCTCAGTATAATGATCCCTAAATTGATGCTTCCTTATCATACTTTTATAGAAGATGTTAGCAAAATGTTAGCATTTCCCCTTCTAACACCCTTGTACTATTTTTTACCCAAAACACAAAAAGGCTGGAACCCTTATCTACCAAGGGTTCCAGCCTTTTTTCAATTAGTGATTCCGACTGGACTTGAACCAGCGACCCCTACCCTGTCAAGGTAGTGCTCTCCCAGCTGAGCTACGGAATCGATATGTAATGTAACGTCTTGTATTATTCTATTAGATATATACAAGATTGTCAACACTATTAGGAAAAGTTATTTCGGGTAACATAAAAACAACTGTGTTGACTTTCCGTTTTAAGGGGCGTATAGTAGCAAAAGTAACCAATAAGTTTTTATAAAACTCATGGGTTTTGAGTGAGGGAATGTAATGGATAAAAAAACGGAGATTTTAATGGCCGCGAAGCGGAAGTTTGCGGAGTTTGGGTTCCAGCAGGTGTCGATGCAGTCGATAGCGGAGGCTTGTAAAATATCGAAGGCCTCCATTTACAAACTGTTCGGTTCCAAGGAGGAACTGCTGAATGAGCTGATTGAAAACAATCATGCGCAGCTGCGGAATAAGGCTGCTTTGATCGAGGCAGATAAGAGCTTGACGCCGGATATTCGTTTTGAGCGGAAGATCGTGATGGAGATCGAGTCTTTCAAGGAGAACAAGCATTTGATCCAAATGCTGATGTTCTCTCCCCCTTTCAAGGAATCATCAGATCTTCAGCAGCATATGAACAATGTCCGGGGCATTCTTATCAAATGGCATCAGGACATGCTGTTGAATCTTTATGGAAACAAGATAGAACCGTACAAATGGGATATGACACTCAATCTGCTTGGACTGCTGAATCCTTATTTAAGAATGATGGCGGATGGCGCAATCCTGAAAAAGCCGGCGGAGGTTGCGCATGAAATCAAGCTGGTGATGGACGCTATTATTGCTGATAAACTGAGCCGCGCTCCCCTATTGAATGAGCGGCATATCCAGCTTCATTTTCATGCGGATTTGCCCGAGGCTCCTGGAAAAGAGGAACTGCTGCACACATTCTTGCAGCAAATACATGAGCTTACAGTAAACGATCTGAAAGATGGTTCGCTGACAGAGGCTGTGGTTCATCTGAAGCAGGAATTGGCTAAGGAGGAGCCTGCTCCCTATTTGATTGATGCACTGCTGACTTACTTAGATCAACATAGCAGATTAAAAGAAAGTATCCGAGCCATTCGGTTACTGCTGTAAGGAGGAATATAAATGGCTGAACAGACTGCTCAGGTCAACCGGATGGCGACGGTGACGATTTTCATCATCGGTGCTTTCGTGACGATTTTGAACCAGACATTGTTGGTTACGGCTTTGCCCCATATTATGAGTGACTTTGATATTACAGCAGATCAGGGACAATGGCTGACAACTGCATTCATGCTGACAAACGGGATCCTGATTCCGATTACAGCATTCTTGATTGAGAAATATTCGACGCGGAAATTGTTCTTGTTTGCGATGACCACCTTCAGCATCGGAACGCTGGTTGCAGCAGCGGCACCAGCGTTCAGTCTTTTGCTGGTGGCTCGAATCATCCAGGCAATCGGAGCCGGTATCATGATGCCGCTCATGCAGACTGTCTTCCTGACGATCTTCCCGCCGGAAAAGCGCGGGACGGCAATGGGGATGTTCGGGCTCGTCATCGCATTTGCTCCGGCAATCGGTCCTACGCTCAGCGGCTGGATCGTCGATAGCTTCTCTTGGCATTACCTGTTCTATATCGTCCTGCCAATTGCTGTCATCGATTTGGTTTTGGCCATTTTCGTATTGAAAAATGTAACGACATTGAAGGAATCCAAGATCGATGTGCTCTCTGTCGTATACTCATCCATCGGGTTCGGCGGTATTCTGTATGGATTCAGCTCCGCTGGTACGAGCGGCTGGGTCAATTGGGAGGTCATGGGCACACTCGGCATAGGGGCGCTGTCCTTGATCCTGTTCATCATCAGACAGCTGCAGATGGAAAAACCATTGCTGGAGTTCCGCGTGTTCAAGAACTTCACCTTCACGATTACGACGATCATGGGTATGCTCGTATTCGGGCTGATGATCGGGACAGAAACGATCCTGCCGTTATATACGCAAAACCTGCGTGATGTCAGTGCATTCCATTCCGGATTGATGCTGCTTCCAGGGGCGATCATGATGGGTATCCTCTCTCCGTTCGTGGGGGCGATCTTTGATAAGATCGGCGCGAAGCTGCTGGCAATTATCGGTTTCTTCCTGATGACAGTGACGACTATTCCATTTGCTTTCCTCGAACTGGATACGTCGCTTTCCTTCATCGTGATCATCTATACGCTTCGCATGGCTGGTACAGCGCTTGTCATGATGCCGCTCACGACAGCCGGGATCAATGCTTTGCCAAACCATTTGATTCCGCATGCGACGGCGATGAACAATACATTCCGACAGGTTGGCGGCTCGATCGGTACGGCTATTCTGATCACCATCATGACGAATACGATAAAATACGGCGACTTCACAAATCCTGCCGATGCCCAAATTACTGGCATGGATGCTGCCTTCCTTGCAGCAGTCCTTCTGTCGGCAATTGGTTTGATCATGGCGTTTTTCTTAAGAAGGAAAAATGATGACGGCAGCAACAGAGTCACAGCCAATAAGCCGGGTATGGAAAACTAAAAAATAGTATAGGTTCATGGACAGAGCATGCTATCCGCGTGTTCTGTTTTTTTGCCAATCAAACCAGATATTTTTTGTTATAATAGTAATATCCTGTAAAAAAGGGAGGTCGATGCCCATCATCAAGAAAAGGAAATCAATCATTATTCTCGGGATGATGCTTGTTTTTGCAGGGATGGTTTATGTCGCCCTGCCTTACTTCCATGTCAAGCATGATAGGACTTTGGAAGTCAGCTTGAATGAAAAAGTGAAGGACGAACACACAAATACCGTATTTTTAGGAGATCTTATTACATATGACTGGAAAAGAGCTCATCTCTTCCATCCTTACACGGAGGAAGCAGATATGAAGTAAACATTGGGCAAAAAGTTTCACGACCCAGTGGGGATATCGCTGCGGGATGATATGGAGCTCTTAGTAATTGTAAAAGAAGACAATTCGTTTGAATATGCCGGAATTCAACTCGGTCACGGTATGATTCGACCTACTGAAACCTGCTTAACTCCTGAAAAGGATGAAATGGAGATCATCCATCCTTGATATTCTCCGAGATCGACCGGCAGCTGCCGGTCGATTTGTTTTGGATTGCATTAGCTTTCCCCTTTGTTATACGATTCCAATCGTTCTTGCCGTGTCCCGGTATGCAGTTCGAAAAGTTTGTGTAAAAGTAGATGGACTTCCCCTTCCCTTCAAAAGCCCGAGTCCGTGTCGGTCTTATTTCCAGACCCGCCTTTCCCATTCTATCTGCATCTACTTTAATGCAGCATGATGATATGTCCGATTGACAATTCCCCTTGGCTGCATGACAGCAATCCATTGTCCGCCTTCATGGAATAATTTCCCAGTATATAGGGGGTGGCTTTTGATACCGCTGCCGTAAACTTCTTCTGCATCCAAAACCTTTTGGAAAAGGTCTGCAGTCCGATTGAGATCCCTGACAATGAAAGTAATGTAGCTTATGCCCTTGATCACGTTGTTACCCTGCAGTTTCAGGAGTCTCCCTTAGCTTATCTTCTGCCTCTGCCACGATCACTTGCCGCAGTTCCTCCAGCACCGGATGAAAATCGGTATGCGATTTTAACAAATAAATCATCTCCTTCTCTATATCGAGCCATGTATCCAGCGATGCTTCATTATGCTGCAGCTGAGCCTCCAGCTTATCCAGGGCATTGGCCACTTTGGCTTCGAATGTTCCTTTCGCTTCGAATTCCTGCCAAAGCAGCTGCAGCTCCTTCCCCGGTTCTTCTGCAAGCATCGCCCTGATATCATCCATTGCCTTTTCCTCCGCCAAACGCTTCTGTTCTTTCCTTTTTGCATCATAAAGCGTATCAAAAGCGGGTATGTCCTTTGCTTCTGCTTCCACAAGGTCGTGAATCATGATCATCTTCAGTAATTTTGCCATGTCTAACTTTTCTTCTATGTAAGGTTCCAACAGTACAGCCATCAAGCCGACGCGCCACGTATGTTCCGCGACACTCTCCTGCCTGCCGTTTGAAAGCCAGCTATGCCTCATTTCAAATTTAAGCTTCTCGGCAAGCTTCAATACTTGCATGATTCCTTTTATCTGTTCCACTGGCATCATCCCCTTTCCATCATCTTACCATAATTCCCATGTGAAATAAGTCGTATTTTGCCTTAAGGAAACTTATTTTCTGTCATGATTATTTTTTTCTTTCATGCACTTGACTTTCCCATTTGCATACTTTAATTTTGCCTTAAGGAAAAACACATGCATGTGGCTAATAATCCAATTCGTCAAAGGAGTGTCTTATGTGAAAAAGCTATTCTCTTTCGTACCTTTGTTACTGGCTGTCTTTTTACTTGCTGGCTGTGGTGCTTCCGATTCTGCTTCTGGTTCCGGTCCTGAGAAAGGGAAATTACACGTGACCACGACTATCGCTCAAATCGCTGATGCTGCCGAACAAATCGGCGGCGAGCATGTGGAAGTCGTTAGTCTGATGGGGCCGGGAATCGATCCCCATTTATACAAAGCGACACAGAGCGATATCAAAAAACTCCAGGACGCCGATGTGATCCTTTACAATGGCCTGCACCTGGAAGGGCAAATGCTCGAGGTATTCGAAAATATGCCAAAAGAGATACCTGCAATAGCAATCGGGGAAGCTGTTGATGACGCAATGCAATTATCGGATGCCGAGGATGCCAGCCTTCCAGATCCGCATATTTGGTTCGATATCGATATCTGGAAAGTTGCCATCGGTAATATCACGGATATATTCATAAAAGAAGATCCGGATAACAGGGAGGATTACCAGGCGAATGAAGCTGCCTATTTCGACAAGCTGGATGAGCTGAAAAGCTATGCTGAAGCAAAAATGGCATCCATTCCAGCGGAGCGGCGGGTGCTCGTCACAGCTCATGACGCCTTTCATTATTTCGGCGAGGCTTATGATATGGAAGTGATGGGGCTGCAAGGATTATCCACCGACTCCGAATTCGGTTTAGCTGATATCCAACGATTGATCGATACACTGACGGAGCGAAAAATCGGGGCAGTATTCGTGGAGTCGAGTGTGTCCGAGAAATCGATCAACGCCGTGATCGATGGGACCAAAGAAGCTGGTCATGACGTAAAAATCGGCGGCGAACTCTATTCTGATGCCATGGGTGAAAAAGGGACAGAGGAAGGCACCTACATCGGCATGTACCGCCATAATGTCGACACCATTGCAGAAGCTTTGAGATAGGAGGAGGACAGATGGAAGCTTTGAAAATAAAGGATTTAAACGTTGCTTATGACCGAAAGACTGTTTTGGAACAAGTCGGCATGTCCATCCCCAAGGAAACCCTGACGGCCATTGTCGGTCCGAATGGTGCTGGTAAATCGACTTTGATCAAAGCTGTCCTTGGGATGATCAAGCGGTCTTCAGGGGAGATTTCGATACTAGGAAAGCCTTACCATCCAAAAAATCGCAATGTAGGCTATGTACCGCAGCGAGGATCGGTGGACTGGGACTTCCCCACGAATGCCCTGGATGTCACCTTGATGGGCCGTTACGGTCATATCGGCTGGTTCAAGCGGCCTTCCAAACATGATATCAGTCTGGCAAGGGAAGCGCTGCAAAAACTAGGAATGGAGGAATATGCCGATAGACAGATCCGGCAGCTTTCCGGCGGGCAGCAGCAGCGTGTATTCCTGGCTCGGGCACTTGTTCAGGATGCCGATGTTTACTTCATGGATGAACCATTCGTCGGGGTGGACGCCAAGACTGAAAAAGCGATAATCGATTTGCTGCAGGAATTGAAGCAAAAAGGTAAGACTGTCATTGTCGTCCATCATGATCTTCAAACCGTTCCTGAATACTTCGATCACACACTTCTGTTAAATAGGACCGTAATCGCGGATGGCCCGACCGAAGAAGTATTCACCAAAGAGTTGCTGCAAAAAACATATGGCGGCGCACTGGCATTCTTCCCTGCGCCGGACGAACGGATCGGAGGGTGATCACATGCTGCAGGAAATGTGGCATGCACTGCTGCACCAGCCGAATACACAATGGGTGGTCCTGAGCACGATGCTGCTTGGGATAGCCAGCGGCGTCCTGGGAAGCTTTGCCCTGCTAAAGAAGCAAAGCTTGATTGGAGATGCTGTGGCGCATGCTGCGCTGCCCGGGATCTGTACCGCCTACCTTTTCATAGGCGAAAAGCAGCTGCTGGTCCTTTTGATAGGCGCTGCAGCTGCTGGCCTTTTGGCAACCTATTTGATTCAGCTGATCACGATGACGACACGGATAAAGAAAGATACTGCCATTTGTATGGTGCTGAGCGTTTTCTTCGGTATGGGCATCGTACTGCTTACCCGGATCACCCGTCAGGCGCAAGGAAATAAGAGCGGTCTGGATAACTTCGTTTTCGGTCAGGCAGCAGCCATGACAAGAACTGATGTCTATACGATGGGTGGTGCGGCCGGCATTTTGGTCCTCATTGCATTCCTTCTATTCAAAGAATGGAAGCTTCTGATTTTCGATCCCGGCTTTGCCAAGAATAGCGGCTTGTCCGTTGGTTTGCTCGAAACGCTCTTCTCCACCCTGCTGGTCATGACAGTCGTGATCGGTATCCAGGCAGTCGGTGTCATCCTCATGGCTGCTTTGCTCATCATTCCCTCGATCAGTGCCCGGTATTGGACGGATCGACTTGGCTCGATGGTGATCATCGCTGGCGGAATCGGAGCCTGCTCCGGCATTGCCGGCGTCCTTATCAGTACAGTCAGCACCGGCCTGGCAACAGGTCCCCTTATCGTTGTCACGGCGGCCCTTTGTTTTATAGTATCTTTCACTTTCGGCCGTAAGCACGGCCTTGTCCAAAAACTGACGGCGCACCGGGTTCGGACGGAACACCTAAAGGAGGAAGGGATATGACCTACGAAGGCTGGATTTTGCTTACTGCCTGCCTTGTCGGCATCAGCTGCGGCATGGTCGGCTGTTTCCTGATTGTCCGGCGCATGGCAATGCTTGCCGATGCCATCAGTCACAGCGTACTGCTTGGAATCGTGCTCGCCTTCCTGATCGCCAACAGTCTTAACGGGATTTACATGCTGATCGGTGCAACGATCATCGGTTTTGTTACGACCTTCGCCATCCAATCACTTCATCATGCCGGTGTCCAGGAAGATGCCAGTATCGGCATCGTGTTTACCACCTTCTTTTCCATCGGAGTCATCCTGATTTCATTATTTGCAAAGGATGTCCATTTGGATGTCGAGCATGCGCTGATGGGTGAGATTGCCTTCATTCCATGGGATACCCAAATCCTATTCGGCTTCGAGATACCAAAGGCAACAGCGATGCTTTTGGGTATAAGTGTGTTTGCTTTGCTCATCATCCTGCTTTTCTATAAGGAATGGAAGCTCACTTCCTTCGATGCAGCACTCGCTCTGACACTCGGCTTGCCGGTTACTTTGATCCATTACCTGCTGATGGGGCTTGTTTCCATCACGGCCGTTGGTTCGTTTGACGCTGTCGGTGCCATCCTTGTCGTCAGTATGCTCGTCGTACCTGGCGCTTGTGCGTATTTACTCACGGATCGATTATCAGCCATGCTCCTGTACAGCTGCATTTTCGGCATCCTTAGTGCCGTGATCGGTTATTATGGCGCACTATGGCTCGATGCTTCGATTTCCGGATCCATGAGTACAGCCGGCGGGATCCTGTTTTTGCTGACATGGATGTTTTCACCGCGGTATGGTTTATTGCGTCGATTCTTCATCACAGCCTGATAAGCAAATGGCTTACGCCATTTGCTTTTTTCATTCCTCCCCTTCCCATTCATGGTAAAATGGCATCACAACCCTTTCATAAAGCGAGGTTTAGCAGATGAAACGAAATGGCAAGATGGAAAGCACCATGATCGACAGCATCTATTTGGACGAAAGCCTGGAGATACGCTGGTATAAGCCGGAGTCCTTCTCCCCCATGTATAAATACCAGCTATGCATCATGCAGGATGGAAACGACTATTTCCAAATGGGACGGATAGCGACGTTAAGCGATCAGCTGCACAGTGACGGACAGATTAAAAATACGGTTTTTGCTGGTATCCATTACCGCGATCGGAACGACCGAATCGATAAATATCATCCAGACGGAAAGAAACACGAAGCATTTTTGCAGTTTCTATTGCATGAGGTGCTGCCAGTGCTGGAGGATGACCTGCCCACTTTACATATGGGAGCGACCAGGACACTGATGGGCGATTCCCTTGCTGGCACGCTCTCGCTGGTTGCCGCCCTTCGTTTCCCGCATACTTTCGGAGGCGTCGTGATGCAGTCTCCATTGGTGGATGAAGCTGTCATGCGGGAAGTGCGCGAGGCCAAGCAGCTGGATAGCCTGTCCATTTACCATACGGTCGGAACGAATGAGACCTCTGTCCCCACTTCCTTCCATAAAGAAATGGACTTTGTGGAACCGAATCGAAGCTTACAGGAATACTTCCGCTCCAAGGATATCGATTATACCTACCGCGAGCTGCAGGACGCAGAGCATACATGGAAGTATTGGCAGCGCGATATGAAACAGGTGCTGACAGACGTTTTCGGCTGAACGGTTGGCCGCATACAGCAGGCACTATCTCTGGTATAATAAGGGACAGAAGCAAACGATACGCATGCTATTCATTCTTAATTGGAGGTACTTTAGATGAACTACACTATTGCAATTTTCCCATCTGAGCAAGTTCAGCAAGAAGCCAATTCGTACCGCAAAAGATACGATTCCGCGTATGCACTCATCAAACCGCATATGAAGGTGAGGCAGCCATTCACATTGAATGAAGAAGATCTCATCGATGCAGTGAGCGAGCTCAAACGGATTGCACGCGAAACAGCTCCCTTCTCCTATAAAATAGAAAAAGTCAGCACGTTTGCACCTGCTCATAATACACTTTATTTCAAAGTGACTCCTTCTGAGCAGCTTAAAACCTTGCACGAGAAGCTCTACCACGGCTTCTTCGAGGGTGAGAAAGAATATGCATTCGTCCCCCATATCACGATTGCACAGAATCTTTCAAGCGGGGAATATGGGGATTTGTATGGAACGCTGAAGCTGAAGCAATTCCAATATGAAGAGCAAGCCGAACAATTCCATTTGCTCGAGCAGCAAGCGGACGACAAATGGATCGTGAAAGAAACTTTTACATTAGGCGAGGAATGAAGAATGGACATAATCGTTGCAGAAAACAGCCGCCAGCAGCAGGATGCCTTCCAAGTGAGAACATTGGTTTTCGTGGAAGAACAAAAAGTGCCGGCGGATCTTGAAATCGATGAGCTGGAGAACGAGAGCATCCACTTTGTCGGGTATGAAGATGATATTCCTGGAGCGGCCGGCAGAATGCGCTTCGTCAACGGCTACGCTAAAATGGAACGCATTTGTATCCTGAAGGAATTCCGGGGCAAGCATTACGGCAATGAACTGATGCGCGCCATGGAGGACGAGGCCAAAAGACGCGGCATGCAGAAGGCGAAACTGAATGCACAGACCCAGGCGATCCCTTTTTATGAACGGCTGGGCTATACAGTCGTTTCCGATGAATTCATGGATGCCGGCATCCCGCATAAGACAATGACGAAACAGCTGTGAGGCTCCCCTTTTGGGAGTCTTTTTTCGTATAGCTCTTCCACCTTTGGGCATGCTTTCTCTTAGAAGGGATGTGACGGTACGTGGGAGTTTATGGAGAGATAATTGTAGAAGTGATATTTGGATTCGTTGGTCTTTTCTTATTGACGAAAATGCTTGGAAAGACACAAATGAACCAAATCACGCCTTTTGACTTCATTGCCGCAATTGCAGCAGGGGAGCTGTTCGGGAATGCTTTGTTCGATCCCGAGGCTGGTATCCCTCATATTGCAGTGGCCATCATCACATGGGGGATACTCATGCTGATCGTTGAAAAATTGACACAGAAATTCAAACGAACGCGCGGATTCTTGGAAGGTAAGCCATCCGTCATCATTTCGCAAGGCGAAATTCAATATGAGGATATGAAAGTGAATAAAATGGACTTCAATCAATTGATGCATCAGCTTCGGGCCAATAATGTCTTTTCCCTTGCCGAGGTCGATTATGCCATCATCGAAGCAGATGGCAGTTTGAGTGTATTGAAAAAGAGCGCCTATCAGACACCGACACGGGATGATCTGAAGCTGAAGGAACAGCCCAATCCACTTCCTGTATCCTTCATCCTTGATGGGGAGATCATCGAGGACAATGTCATCAATTGCGGGAAATCACTGGAGTGGCTGAGGGATGAAATCAAGAAGCAAGGGTTTGATACAGCGGCAGATGTGGCGTATGCAGAATGGACACACACGAATGGTTTATTTACCAGAGCTTATCATTGAATCAACAAAGCATATCGATATGACGTCCTTTTCCAGTCAGCAGACTATATGTCTGTCTATCAAAGGGCGTCTTTTTGTCTGCTTGCTTTCTCTCCCGGAGCTGTAGCGAGGCTTGATGGGCAAGCCGATCTTGGACGTATCGCTCAAACGTTTCGGGCTTTCCATCCTGCACAACCGGATTCGCCCGCTCAATCGTATATCTGCTGCTCTTCCTTACCCCATTGAGCCTGTTTTGATAATCCATGTATTGATTTGCAGATACTGGCAGTGTCCAGCTCATGACATCCCTTCCTTTCCTTTTTATGTATTCTTCTATTCCCTTCTTCTTCCTTGTCTAACCATATAAAAAAAGCAGCCGAAGCTGCTTTGATCAGAACCAGAAATTCCGGCGTCTCCTGTCCTCATCGTCATCTTTATCATCATCATGTTTTTTGTCTTTATCTTCATCATGTCCGTTATCGCGGTGATCATCTCTCTTGCGGCGATGGCCGAAGATCGGATCGAAATCATGATCACGGCCATGCTTTTCTTTTTCTTTATCGTCCGTATCCAATATCACTTTATCGGCTTTGATGATAAGATTCTTGACATGGATAACCTTTTTTTCTTCAGACATGCTATCACTCCTTTTCCTAAACTCAATTCTGAAATAGTTTATGTTCCATGGACTTTATGGTGTGCAGCTTTTGCCTATATTGCATTTTTTTCTTCCATATTCACCCACGACTTATTCCATAAAGGTGTAAATCGCCCACACACAACATAGGGCATCTCATATCTTATTAAAGACGATACGTCATCACTTTATCAATTCGAGAGGGGTTAAACATCATGAGCTGTGGATGTGAAAAAGGCACAGGCTGCGTCAAGGACATCCTTAAAGAAATCGCCAATGCGCAAAAGGATATCTACACGGAATGCTGTGCCACAAGCGCGGAACAATCCATCAATGATCTTCTTGGCAACTGGGGAGGATCCACTGGTTTCGATACAGTACCTTTCATTCTCTATAACAAGGACGGTTCACCTTTCCGGGGAGTAGGAGTTGTACCTGGGGCTACACCTGGAACACTTGGTCCGGTTGCAGCGAGCTTCTATTTCCGCGTAAAGACTGTATACGAAGACGATTGTGCTGTCCTTGAATTGCTGCGCGATCCAGCGGACTTAGACTTGACACCTGATAGCATCGATGATCAAGCAGTGGCAAACTTAACTGCGACTGGTCTTTGCTTCACTGTCGATTTACACTGCTTCTGCCATATCACAACGCTTCCTGCAATCTCTGCTTTCAATGGAAATTCCGGAACACCAGGAGTTCCGACCATTTAAAAAAAGAAGTTCAATCTTGGAAAACAAGATTGAACTTTTTTTATTAGAACCCAAGCAGCTTTATGTCCTTGACACTGGATAACTTAATCTCTCTTTTGAATGGACGCCTGATTGATTTGAACTGTATCACATCTTCTTCTATTCCCGATATAGTTCCTATGAAGCTATTTTCCTCTGTTACTATCTCACATTTCATTCGGGGAATTTGAGATGGCAGATTTAACAGGTATCTAGTCTTTTCGGAAATAGAGAGATCCTTGAAGTCCCCTTTTTTCGTTTTCCTGACTGTTTCTTCTGCTGGCTTTTCTTCAGCAGATTCTACAGCCGTCACTGATTCAGCATCGCCTGTTGTCACTTTCTTGTCATCCTTTGTCGTACGATAAGCCTGCTGCATTTCTGCTTGCGGCAGATCAAGCTTCGGCTGGGCAATGAACAGCAGCGGCTGCTGACGCCGTACCTTTCCTTTGGACATGCGATGTCCTCCTCTGCATAGTTTCTTACTCAGTATATGCACCGGACCGATTGGTGTGCCCAGAATCAGCAAAGAAAAAAGACTGTCCGCAGACAGTCTTCATTCAAGCAGCTCACGCAAATCTTCTATATATTCCCCTGATCCGGTCACGATCAGAAGGTCATCCATCCGCAATACTGTATCCCCATGCGGGACAATGGAATCTTTGCCGCGGAAAATCCGGACGATGATCAAATCCCCATGGAAGGGAAAGCGGCGGAGCGATACACCCTCATAAGCAGCATTCTGCATCGATACTTGATAGAGGGCATTATCCTGATTCGTCAGGATATTCATTAAACTCGGCGCTTCGATAAGGGCTTTCAGCAGCAAATTGGTCGACAGAAGGACAGAGAACACTTCCACGCCCTTATCCTTTAATTCATCGCTTAGAACAGGGTGTTCGATACGTGCGATGACACGATCGACACCTGATTCCTTCGCATAGAGTGCGATGTCCTTGTTTTGGGCTTCATCGCCGGTGGATACGACAAGGATATCCACATTGAATACACCCAGTCTTTCCAGCTGTGCAGGTTCATAGTTCTCCAGCTCCTGGATATCGAATTCCGGATGCGCCAGACTTTCATCGATTTTATCCTGTTTCGTGTGATACAGATGCGTCCTGTAGTGGTGCCCATCCAAGTTCCGGACGGATGGCATCGTCAGCTGGTTGGCACCGATGAAGCCAACATCGTACTTTTTATCCGTATCCGCATAACGCACATAGAACCGCTTAAAGAACCAAGGCGTAATGATACAGCTGATCACAGCTACAAGAATCAGTGCCCCTTCCATTTTGGCATCGATGATACCGATCCGTTTCCCGATGGCAGCTGCTGCAATGACCAATGAAAGCGTGGATGTCAGGATGGTCCCTGCACTGATCACGGAACGCCAGTCATACCACCTTCGCAAGTAGAGAATGGGAATGAGCTTTGACATAAGCAGTGCAATCAGAAGCAATGGGATAAGGGTCAATATTTGCGGATCTGTCAGCAATGAACGCAAATCCATTTCGACCCCTACCATGACGAAGAATATAGGAATAAGGAAACCATAGCCGAAGCTGTCCAGCTGATGGACCAGCTCCTGGTTCGGGGACAGCAGCGAAACAAGTGTCCCGGCCAAGAATGCTCCCAGGATATTCTCCGCACCGACAGACTCGGATACGGCCACAAGTACAATGATGAGCGTGAAAACCGCTCGTGTCCCTATCTGGACGGTTCCCTTGGACATTGTCTCGATGAAGGAACGCTTCTGGAAAATCTTTCCGATAAAATACAAAAGGACACCAACCCCGAATAGGATGAGCAGCAGCCACATATTGCCTCCTTCATCACCATAGATGGAAGCAAACACCGCCAATAGGATCATCGTAGCCAAATCAGCGATGACGGCTATCATAAGGATGGTCTGTCCGAATGTCGACTTCATCATCTGCGCTTCCTTCAATGTCGGTACAACGACCCCCAATGAAATGGTGGAGATGATCAGCGTCATGAGAAAGACATTATCGATAAAGCCAGCCAGGACGAATACATATGACAACCCAATCGATAAGACGAGGATACCAAGGAATACAATAACCGATATGACGAACGGCGATTGAGATGGCTGTTTATCCTTTTTCCGTCTATCCTTCCCAGCAAAAATAGAAAAATCGATTTCGAGTCCGCTCAAGAACATCAAGAAGATGAAACCGAGGGTGGACAATGTGTCCAGCCACGTGCTTTGATTGACTAGGTCAAAACCGCTTTGACCGATGATAAGACCGACTATTATTTCCGCTACGACTACAGGGAGCGCACGGAGCTTCAGACGGTTCATGAGAATTGGTGTAAGGAATGCTGCCAAAATGACAACGACTAAGGATATGATGGATTCATGCTCCATGCCGGACCCTCCTTTTTTCTATTGTGGTAAAAATCCCATGAAGGCTGTTGCCAGCCCGAAATAAATCAAGATTGATATGATATCATTTATCGTCGTGATAAAAGGACCCGAAGCGACGGCCGGGTCGATCTTCAGCTTATGCATGATGAGCGGAATAACAGCCCCAGCTAAAGTTGCTACTATTAAGGTCGAGAGGATAGATAACCCGATAAGCAGCCCCAGGTAAAAACTTTTTTGCCATATGATTACCACCAATGTAATGATAATGCCGCAGATGACACCGTTAATGATGCCTGTCAGACCCTCTCTGATCACCATGCGCATTTTCCCTCGTTTTGCCACATCTCCCGTTGCCATGCCTCGTACTGCAACAGCTAGCGCTTGTGTACCCGTATTGCCGCCCATCCCCCCGATGACTGGGATGAAACTGGCAAGAATCGCAACTTTGCTGAGTGTATCTTCAAACTGACTTATCATGCTTGCCGTTATCATACCAAGGAATAGAAGTGCAATGAGCCACGGCAGCCGTTTACGGGCAGAAACGAAGGCACTGTCCTCCCCTCTTTCCGTATCACTGACACCGGCTAAACGACTGTAATCCTCGTCTGCTTCTTCTTCCATGACATCCAGGATATCATCGACGGTAATGATGCCCAGGATATGGTTTTGAAAGTCAACGACCGGCAGCGCCAGGAAGTCATAATCGCGCACCATTTGCGCGACGTGCTCCTGATCATCCCCGACAGAGACACTGACGATCCTGTCACTCATCACTTCGGAAATGAGCCAGTCCTTCTCGGCTATGATCAGATTACGCAAGGAAATGACGCCTACCAATTTTTTATCTTGATCGACTACATACGTATAATAAATCGTTTCGGCATCCGGCGCTTCAGCCCGGAGATGCAGCATTGCTTCCCGCACTGTATCAGCCGCACTGACACTGACGAATTCCGTCGTCATGATACTTCCAGCTGTCTTATCTTCATAATGGAGCAGATGCTTTATTTCATCTGCTGCATCCTTTTCCATGATGGTGATGAAGCTTGCAACCTTATTTTTGTCCATTTCTTTCAGGATATCCACCGCATCGTCGGCTGACATCTCCGCCAATACTTGCGCCGCATACCTCGAGTACATCTCTGTGAAATAAATATCCGCATTCTCCTGATCGACATTTTCCATGATTTCCGCTGTTTCATCAGGTGACAGATAGGAATAAATCTGTTTACGGATTTCTTCAGGCTGTTCCTCGAACACGGCAGCCTGATCATACGGGTGCAGCTCTAGGTATTCTGCACGAAATTGATCGATCTGCTGATTGGCTAGTGCCTCCCTGATTTTATTTTGGTATAGTAAGATTTCTTGGTTTTCCAAATGATCCATACGCCTGCCTCCTTGCTTGCAAGAAATTTCAATAGTAAGTAACGTGCAGCAGTTTGTCAACGGAAAATATCCTATTTTATTAAAGGTTTAAGAAACTTTAATAGAGTACACTTAATTTATCGGTCATTTTGTTGTAAACTGTAACAAGATTATATTCCACTCATTTGCAAAATCTAATCGCTTTTTAAAGCAGCTAGAGATGCGGAAGGAACGAAAGAAAGGTTTTGTGTATGAATTCTAACAAATTTCGGTTAGATCTAACAATTATATTAGTATTGATACTGCTTGGTATCGTCTCTTCATTCACTTTATATGAGCTGCAGCCGACTCTATCAGGGATTGCAGCCCAGACCCAATATATGCCGCGGCAGATTATGTGGTACATTGTGGGAGGGGTTGTCATTGCTGTCATGATGCTGCTTGACTACGACCGGCTCCGTCAGCTTGTATGGATTTTTTATGGAATCGGTATGGTTATGCTCCTTATGCTTTTCTTCCGATTCCCATCGGCCATCATCAATGAAGCGAATGGTGCGACAAGCTGGTTCATCCTGCCTGGTATCGGCTCGATGCAGCCATCTGAATTCGTAAAGGTATTTGTCGTCATTGCTTTGGCGCATGTGATCATGTCCCATAATGAGAAAAATACGATCCGCACGAATAAATCGGACTTGTTCCTGCTTGGGAAACTGCTTGCCGTCGCACTGCCTCCGATGCTGTTGGTTGCGTCACAGCCTGACCTTGGCGGTTTCTTGGTATTGAGTGCCATCCTTGGTGCAACCATCCTGGTCTCTGGAATAAGCTGGCGGCTCCTTTTGACCATACTCGGGATCGTATTGGGTGCCGTTGCATTTCTTGTCATCCTGTCGTACATCTTCCCGAACCAAGTTGGTTCTTTCTTGCAGGAGACGATCTTCAAGCACGTTGAAAGCCGCTTCCTAGGCTGGCTTTACCCAGAAAAGTACCCGGATTCCAGCTACCAGTACCGCTTGGGACTGATGGCGATCGGATCGGGGATACTATTCGGCAAAGGCGCTTCCAATTTCCAAGTATCCATTCCGGAGCGTCATACGGATTATATCTTCTCCGCTATCGCTGAGCAGTTTGGATTCATCGGATCGGCGCTTGTCCTTTTCCTATTCTTCATCCTCATCTATCGGATGATCCAAGTAGGATTGGAAAGCAATGAACCGTTTGGAAGCTATCTTTCAGCAGGGTTCATCGGGATGTTCACCTACCAAATATTCCAGAATATCGGGATGTCGGTGGGACTGGTTCCGATTACAGGGCTTCCGCTCCCATTCCTCAGTTACGGAGGAAGCTCGACACTTGCTTATATGATTGCAATCGGCATCGTGCTCAACATTCATTCCAGGACCCGGACATACATGTTCGAAACACAGAAATAAGCCATATGAAAAAAGGGAAAGCTACGTTAAGCTTTCCCTTTTTGTATAGGAGTGATAGATATGAAGATCGATTTTATCGGGGATGTTCATGGCTGCAACCTTGAGCTGCACGAGCTTTTTGATGAATTAGGTTATGAGCTGGAGGATGGACTGCCTGTTCACCCTGAAAATCGGCAGCCATTTTTCATTGGTGACTTGACTGATCGCGGTCCCGATTCATTGGGCGTGATTGAACTCGTGTATCGGCTTGTTGAAGAAGGAATCGGCTATTATGTCCCAGGCAATCATTGTGATAAGCTTTACCGATATTTGGTCGGGAATAATGTCCAAGTAAAGCACGGCTTGGAAACTACGGTGGCAGAACTGCAGAACAGTCCGCCGAACAAACGGCGAAAGCTGTCCAATATGTTTATGCAGCTCTATAAAAAAGCTCCGCTTTACAAGCGGATTCCAGAACTTGGTGCTATTGCCGCGCATGCCGGAATCAAAGAGTCCTTGATCGGCAAAGAAGGGAAAAAAGTGAAAAGCTTTGTCCTTTATGGGGACACGACTGGGGAGATGGACGAGCTGGGCCGTCCGGTAAGATTGGATTGGGCCAAGCATTATCATGGGGATGACTGGGTCATCTATGGCCATACTCCTGTTTTGGATGCCCGCATCATCCATCATACGATCAATATCGATACAGGCTGTGTATTCGGGAACAAGCTGACTGCCTGCCGCTTCCCGGAACGCAGTCTGCACAGCGTTCCCTCGCAGCAGCCATTCGTCGAAGAGAAATTCCGCTCATTCGATTAGGAAATCCTCCGGAATCGGGGAATGGAAAGTCAGCAGACGTTTCGTAAATGGATGGACAAAACGCAGCTGCTGGGAATGCAAAGCCTGCCGGTTGATGACGTTTGTCTTTCCGCCGTATAGTGTATCCCCAGCCAATGGATGACCAATGTTTGCCATATGGACGCGGATTTGATGTGTCCTCCCTGTGGCAAGCTTTACTTCCACCAGTGTATGGCGGTTGAAGGAAGCCTGGCGACGGAAGTATGTGACTGCCGTTTGTCCATCCGCTCTTACTTCCCGCTCGATGATCGAGCCTTCCTTCCTGCCGATCGGCCGATTTATCGTTCCTGAAGATTCTGTCATGGTGCCTTCCACCAGCGCAGCATAGGACCGCTGGATTTCCCCTTGCTTCTGATCAGCAGCCAAGAGCGTATGGGCATAACGATGCTTGGCCACCAGCATCAGTCCCGATGTATCACGATCCAATCTTGTCAGGATATGAACTGTATACGGCAGACCTTGTTCCTTATAGTGCCACAGCAAGCCATTGGCAATCGTACCTGACGGCTGGTTCATCGATGGAATCACCGCAACACCAGGCAACTTATCCAATACGAGTACATGCTCATCTTCATAGACGATCGGCAAATCCAGCGGCTCTGCCTCCATATAGGAACCTGCTTTTTCCTCTGGCAGCTCCACTTCCAAGCTATCACCTGCCTTGCCGACATGCCAAAGAGGCGCCGTCTGCTGGTTGAGCGTCACCAGCTTGGGCTCCTCCTTCAATGTTTTGAATAATCTTCTTGAAACTCCTTGGGACTTCAGGAAATCCTTGATGACGATCTCCTCAGCCAAGGTCCAGCTTAATTTCATATTGTCTACCTCTTATCTGCAATGAATGAGTCATGCACCCGTTTCCAGAATGGAAATGGCCGGAAGCGGGCAAAACGGACACGCTGCTTCGCGACCGAGCAGGTGATCGATTCGATATCCGAATGATTTTCGGTCATATGATCGATGGCAATCAGGAAACTTTTATCCAATGTCGGCCGGAGCGTACAAGGATGATGGCTCGGCAAAATAAGCGGGGAACCGATCGTCCGGAACACACGGTTATTGATGGAAGCAAGCTCCGTCACTTGGATCGATGCCAAGGAAGGATGGATGATGGCTCCATTAAGCGCTTTATTATAGGCTGTACTTCCGGAAGGCGTCGAAATGACGAGTCCATCTCCCCGGAATGTTTCAAAATGCTCGCCTTTGATCGATACATCAAGGACAACCGAACCATCTGGTGTCTTGACGGAACATTCATTCAATGCCAGATGCTCGTCCACTCTCCCATCCTTGTGGGTGATGGAAATGTCGAGCAGCGGATATTCCACGATGTGGTATGGTTTGTTGGCAATCTGCAGCAGCAGCTTTTCCAATTCTTCCGGTACCCAATCGGCATAGAACCCCAAATGACCGGTATGGATCCCGATGAATGCCGTGCTGTCCAGCCGATGGACATATGTATGGAAATTCTCAAGGAAAGTGCCGTCTCCACCGACGGATATCGCAAGATCAGGCTCCTTCTCATCGTACTCGAAATTGAAATGAGCCAAATGTTCGACAATCGTTTCTTTGATGCGGTCCGACTTCTCATCTCCCCGTGACAGAACCGTATATTTCATCCCTGCTAACACCCCTATTTATGCTTTTTGATTTGCTGCTGATCATGATAAATCCGCTGTGCTTCCTGCACTTCATCCCGGATTTTGGACATTTCCTCATCCAGCCGGAATGCAGCTTCAGCGGCTCTTTTCAATCTTGTCTTCAATTCAGATGGTATCTGGCCATCGTATTTATAATTGAGGGAATGCTCATTTGTAGCCCAGAAGTTCATTGCAAGTGTACGGATTTGAATTTCGGCAAGTACTTTCTTTTCTCCATGGATCGTTTCAACCGGATATTCGATGATCATATGATAGGAACGGTATCCGCTTTCCTTCGTTTCCACGATATAGTCGATTTCATTGACGATTTTGAAATCATTGCGTGCTTTTAGCATGCCCACAACCGTGTAGATGTCATCAACGAACTGTGTCACGATCCGCAGCCCTGCAATATCCTGTATTTCCTGATGCAGTGCATCGACTGTGACCTGCTTATTCGCTGCTTTTTGGAGAATACTTCGTATCGGTTTCACCCGTCCGGTGATGAACTCAATGGGAGAATGACGTGATTCATTTTCGAATTGAGCACGCATCCCCTTCAGCTTCACTTTCAGTTCTTCTACTACCTGTACATATGGTGCTAAAAATACTTCCCAATTCATGCTCTACATAGCCCCTTTTCTTACCAGCAGCGTCTAGTTGTTCCAGATGCATTCTATCTGCTTTCAGTGTATCATAAAAGCAGCTTGGCATTACAATCGAAAACACAGATGTTCGCGCAGGGGGTATCAGTATGCCGCAAGAAATCGAAATCGAATTCAAGAATCTGCTCACGGAAGCGGAATTCAAGAAACTATATCATGCATTGGAAATGGAAAGCGCACCTGTCATCCAGCAGGTCAACCATTATTTCGAAACAAAGGACTTTCAGTTGAAACAACAAGGATCCGCCTTGCGGATAAGGGAAAAAAACGGGAGATTTCAATCCACGCTGAAACAGCCGCAAGGAGATGGGCTGCTGGAAACGCATGATGATTTGACGGAGGAGCAAGCCAAAGCATGGCTGCAAGGGCAAATCACGCTTGGCCCTGATATCAGCAAGCAGCTCAAGGAAATGGACATATCCGCTGCTGAATTGAATTATGGCGGCTCCCTGGAGACTATCCGGCGGGAGAAATCATATAATGATACCACGATTGTCCTTGATAAAAGCATCTATGGTGACACCGTCGATTACGAATTGGAGCTGGAAGCCAGCAGCTATAAGCATGGGGAGAATGTGTTCCAAACTCTTCTTGACGCTCACGGCATAGGGAAGCGAAAGACGCCGAACAAGATCCAGCGCTTCTATGACAGCCTCCAAAACAGATAAGTTGCCCAATCCAATGGCAGCCTGCTAAAATGAATTACAGTCAACCCCATATAGGGCAGATGTTATGTTGATTGCTCTTTGCATTAGAAAGGAAGAATCATGAATCAAGCTGAAACATTATATGATGGTATTGGCGGACAGGCAGCATTGGAACGCCTGGTGGATGCCTTCTACCGACGAGTGGCAGTGGATCCGGATTTAAAGCCGATTTTCCCGGAAGATTTGACGGAGACCCGCCGCAAACAACAGCAGTTCCTGACACAATTCTTAGGCGGGCCGCCGCTCTATACAGAAGAGCATGGTCATC
Organism: Terribacillus sp. 7520-G; assembly: GCF_002271665.1. NCBI lineage: Bacteria > Bacillati > Bacillota > Bacilli > Caryophanales > Bacillaceae > Terribacillus > Terribacillus sp. 7520-G. The sequence goes on from NZ_NQFP01000034.1 coordinate 30,905, forward strand.
CGAAGCTAAGATATCGGCACCTCCCTTTCAAAATCACACCTACGCGTAAGGATGCATGGCTTTCCTGCATGGCAGCTGCCCTCGCGGAAACTGACATAGAGGAACCTTATAAAAGCATAATCTTTGAACGACTTGCGCTTACCGCACATCATATGATGAACACACCAGACGAAGAGAAAGGAGAATCGATATGAGCTGGGAATCTTCCAATTCAAAACAGCAAAGGCTTGAGGATGACTGTGGCGGATTTTGCGGGCTGTTTCCTTCCTCAAAGAAACCCGTGGAGATTTACGTTTTTATCGATCCGCTTTGCGAAGATTGCTGGTCACTCGAGCCTTTTCTCAAGAAACTAACAATGGAATATGGACAATACTTCACTTTGCGTACCATATTGACCGGCGATTATCAGCCGCTTGTACGCGAACGGAATGAATGCACGTACCCGAAGGCTGTCCTGCAGCCCGATAATATTTTATGGAATAATGCCGTTTCCTTCCCGTGGCGGACTTCACTTGCAATAAAAGCAGCAGAGCTGCAGGGAAGAAAAGCCGGCACCCGCTTCCTGCGGACGATCCAGGAAGCATTGTTCCTGAACAAGCAAGATATCACAGCGGATGAGATCCTGATCGAATGCGCTAAAATCGCTGAACTTGATTTGGAGGAGTTTCGCGAGGATATGTACTCCCCATCAGCGAAGAAAGCATTCCAATGCGATGTGAAGCTGGCGAAGGAATTGGAAATCGAAGAATCCCCCTCCATCGTATTCTTCAATGAATCCGAGGAAGATTCCGGTATCAAGATTTCCGGTTTGTATAGTTACGACGTGTATGTCACCGTCCTGCACCAGATGCTGCAAAGAGACCCGCAGCCGGCAGAGAAGCCCCCTGTGGAGGAATTCCTCTCCAGCTATAAATTTGTCGGCAGCAGGGAGATTTCATTGATCTATGACTGGACGAATGCCCAGACAGAAAAGGAAATGAAAAAGCTGCAATTGAAACAAATGGTCGAACGAATCCCCATCCAACATGATACTTTCTGGAAATATAATATTACTTCAAAAGCTGAATAACGTTTTGCTGCACTCATTCCTGACAGCCGTACACTCGTGCGGCTGTTTTTCGATGGCTGGAAATGGTCGAAGATCAGCATGCATCGGAAAGCTTCGACTTAAAGTTTCCGGTCAACTGGCACTTCCGGCATCGTTTCATGGTATTCCATCAATTCAAGCTGAAAACCACCTCCCAGAACACACTTTAGAGCGCCTGTGAGGCAGTGGATGACCGGAAGCTGCCTCCTTATAATGGCGGGAGAAAAGCATCCCACGGGTACCTGAATGGCCATCCATGGTATGTACGCAGACAAGGCTTGTCCAACATCAGCATCCCTCCCCCCTCCAATGAAACAGCAGCGTCACAATTCCAGTCCCTGATACAGGAGCCAATACAAAAAGGCCTGCCTAATGGCAGACCTTTTTGCATGTATAACTTCTACTGAGGGGATGGGAGAACAATAATCCAAACAAAGGGGACTTGTTTGTGATGTTTCTCACAAATATAATGTACCAAATATACGATGGAATAGCAACTATTATGTGCATATTTTCACAAAAAAGTCACAAGCTCGTTTAGTCTAGTCTTTCATATGGCTGCATAAAGTGTTGGTAGTCGGAGGTGTTGTTATCATGAGAGGAATCGGCATCCTATTGATCGCCTGTGTCATTTTTGCTTTATGTTTCAATATTCTCGGCCTGCTTCATCTCGTATCCATGCTCATCACTTTGCCTGTATTATTTTTATCGCTGCTTGCCGCTTGCTATTTCTTTACCCGAAAAAGAACATACAAAGGCATAAAAAAACCGACGCGATAGCGTCGGTTCCTCTTATTTCTGCAAAAGTTTCTCCATTTCATCCAATTTGGCTTCGAATACATCGAGTGCAGACAGGATCGTCTGTTTATCCGTCATATCCACTCCTGCAGATTTCAATACTTCGATTGGGTAATCACTGCTTCCAGCTTTCAGGAATCCGATATATTTCTCGACTGCAGGCTGCCCCTCCTCCAGGATCTTAGCGGATAAGGCAGTTGCAGCTGCATAGCCAGTTGCATATTGATATACATAATAATTGTAATAGAAATGAGGGATACGCGCCCATTCCATACCGATTTCTTCGTCGATTGTCAAACCATCGCCGAAGTATTTCTTATTCAGATCATAATACATGGATGTCAGCTTCTCTGCAGTGAGCACTTCCCCATCCTGCTGGTGCTTATGGATCATATGCTCGAATTCCGCAAACATCGTCTGACGGAAGACAGTACCGCGGAATCCTTCCAGGAAGTGATTCAGCAAATACAGCTTCTCTTGCTCATCGTCCGCATTATTGATCATGTATTCATTCAGCAAAGCCTCATTGCAAGTGGATGCAACCTCGGCAACGAATATGGAGTAATTGCCGTAGCGATAAGGCTGATTGTTCCGCGTGTAATAACTATGCACCGAATGACCGAATTCATGTGCCAATGTGAAAAGGTTGTTCACATTATCCTGCCAGTTCATCAGGATATATGGATTCGTGCCATATGCTCCGGAGCTGTACGCACCGCTGCGTTTGCCTTTATTCTCTTCCACGTCGACCCAGCGGTTTTCAAAGCCTTCCTTCAGGATGGACTGATAATCTTCTCCCAAAGGCTCCAGTCCTTTAAGCACAAGCTCCTTCGCCTCTTCATAGGATACTTTCATATCCACGTCCTTGACAAGAGGTGTATAGAGATCGTACATATGCAAATCATCAAGCCCGAGGACTTTCTTGCGCAGTGCCACATAGCGATGCAATAATGGCAGACGCTCATTCACCGCTTCCACAAGGTTATCGTATACCTGCTCCGGGATATTATTATTATCCAGCGCCGACTGCCGAGCTGACTCGTAGTTTCTTACTTTTGCATAGAAGTTATTCTTCTTCACCGTACCGGATAGGGTGGAAGCGAATGTATTCCGGAACTGACTGAAGGTATCATACATGGACTTGAATGCATCCCTGCGGACGCGCTGATCCTGAGATTCCAGGAATGTCACGTAGCGCCCATGCGTAACATCCACTTCTTCTCCTTCTTCATTCTTGATGCTCGGGAAGGTCAAATCCGCGTTATTGAGCATTCCGAATGTGGCGGAGCCATTATCGGTCACTTCGGATGCCTGTGCGAGCAAGGTCTCTTCCTTTTCAGACAGCACATGAGCCCGCTGACGGCTGATTTCATTCAACGTATGCTCGTACAACTTGAGATCATCATTTCCTGCCAGGAATTCCTGTATGCGATCCTCCTCGATTGCAAGCAATTCCGGAACGATATAGCTCATCTTACTGGAAATCTGTGTGATCAATAGTTCCGCTTTTGATTGCAATGCTTGATAATGCCCATTCGTCGTATCCTGGTCATAGCGCATATGCGCATATGTATAAAGCTTGCCGATGCGTTCGGATAGCTCATCCTGCAGCTTGAACATTTCGTACAAGGTTTCTGCAGACTCACCAAGCTTGCCCTGGAACGCCGAGATTTTGTCTCCATCCTCGGCCAGCGCCTTGCGCTCTTCCTCCCATAGTTCGTCAGTCGCGAATATATCCTCCAGGTTCCAGGTTCTTTCTACTGGTACCTCGCTTCTTTTCGGTAAAGACTTAGCTGATTTTGACACGAACATCCTCCTCCATTGCTGCTTGCCTTTTTCTGTTCCAAAGACTATTTCGTATAGTTGTAGGGAAAATCCTTCAATTATAAGCATTTTCTCTCTTATATTATATATAAAAGCGGCAGATTCATGCGAAGAAAACGATTATGTCATTCCTGAAAATGGAGAATGCCTTTTCTTTACGTAAGCATCCGTTCCCAATCGTTCGAACCATCCATGCTGGCACAGACGGTCCATATAGGATTCAACCGGATGCAGATCTGCAAAAATCGCAAACGGCTTATTCAGGGCTTCCCACCTTCTGCTGACATATTTCAGCTGCTCAAGCGTGACGCTTTTCATGATAGGCAAGGGATCCAATTGCTTCAGCCATAGGTCGGTCTGCCATACATACGGTGGCACGGACATATGGTATTGGGATTCGACGGGATGTAATAGATGCAAAGGCATGGATTGAAGCGATACACCACGTTCATATAATTGCAGGACCCATCGCTTCAGATGGGCAGAAGCGTACGTCAGCGGCCTTGCTGCCATTTTCGCTTGAAAGTCGGTCCATGCTTGATCAATTTGGCGGACGTTTTTCGGAAGGGCTTGAAAAAGCTGAGGGAAATGGATTTGCTGCAGAGGACGAAAATAAAACTGACCGACAGTCCGTTTCTTTCCCGTCAAAAGGATATGCTGGACATTGCAAAAAGCTTCACTATCCGAACAATAGTACAAAAGCTGTAAAGGCATATCCCGCTTGTATTGCATGAGGAAGCGCTGATCTCTTTTCGAAAGATCGAGCATATACGTGGATGTACGCTTCATCCGATTACCGCCGAGTATCCATATCGGCAGGATTCCATTACATCCATATGCTTCATTCCGTCTGTACAACTCTTCATCCGATAGGGATGCACATTGATATTCGATTGCCAAAAGCCTTCCTCCGGGAGTATGAAGCAGCAAATCAGGCCGTCTTTCCGACTTCCCGATACGTTCCTCCACTTTCACAGTATAGCCTTGCCTCTTCAACCAGCGGAAAAGCTGCAGCTTGCCGCGCATATGATATAGGCTTTCCCCGGTTCTGGTTAATTCGCAATCTTGAATCTGCTCATGGGCAAAATGAGGAATCACTTTCCTGCCTGCACGAATGATGACGGCCTTTTTACAGGCAGGACAGAAGAAGCGGCACTTCCTTAATTCATGGATCCGCTCTGTCCGATATGCAGCCAGCAGCACCAGCCGCCCATCCTCCAATTCCGCCTGCAGCATATGCTTCACCTCCTTGAGGACAGTATATCCCATCAAACAGGCAATACGGAAAAACAGTTATAAAAACGCATTTTTGGGCAAAAAAATAGACATTCCGTAAGTGAATGTCTATCTACGAGGGAAGTATTTCTTCACGTTTGTAAGTGCGTCATTGGCGAAGATCACCTTGCCATACTCTTCCAATCGGTAAATTGTAGTTTGGGAATCATATCCAAACTCCAGGATTTGACTCAAGACGTCCTCCTGCTCATCATCTCCAAGTACTGTGTCATCAAATTCCACATAAAGCATATATTTATCTTTGTAGTGGAATAATTTGTTCTCGATGCCGTATGTATCCTCGAAGTAATGGCTGAGCTGGATCACATCTTCGAAATCCCTGAATTGAATGATGAAGGATAGCTCTCCTGCATCCTCTTCTTCCCCATCCTCTTGATGGGAGCCGAATTTCTCTTCAAGAACAGAATCGACTTTCTCTTCCACCGATGATTGAATGGCTTTATCGTCCACATTCAGCTCCAGGCTTTCGCCATCCTTTGAAAGCTGGGCCTTTGTGACGACGATTTCCAACCCTTTATCCATAGCCTGCACTTGAATCCAAAGCGGACCATCGACACTGAAGTCTTCTTTATAATTGACTTCATCCATCATCTGCCAGAACAATTGCTCACTTCTTTCGCGGTTATACCAAATATCCTCTTTATCAAAGCCGCGATCTTCAATATCCAGATAAGATATATAAAATTTGATTGTATTTTCATTAATTCTTTCTATTTCCATGGTTTTCTCTCCCTCCAGTAAAGTGGCAGGTGAAAACGCCCTCTTGCCTTTACACTTCCCGTATTCCCTTACCCTCAATCTAACTTTTTCTGTGTATGTTTCTATTTTATGATAAATCCTCCCGCATGGAAAACAGAAAGGCTTACATTTGCCGAAAAAAGGCGAATGACCCTTGGGATTCTGTCCATTGTAGCGCATTTCAGATAATTTGTCATCCGAATGGCACAAAGAAAAAGACGCGGATCCGAGTGGATCCGCGTCCTTTATCTGTGAAAGGTCAGTTGACCATGCGCTGTGCTTCACGCAGTTGGAATGTACGCACAGTTCTTGGCAAGAAGCGGCGAATTTCGTCTTCATTATAACCGACCTGCAAACGTTTCTCATCAAGGATGATCGGACGTCGCAGCAAGCCAGGGTTTTCTTGAATCAAGCTATATAACTTCTTCAATGGTAATTGATCTAAGTTCATATTTAGGCTTTGGAAAACCTTTGAGCGTGTAGAGATGATCTCGTCGGTACCATCTTCTGTCATACGCAGGATTTCCTTGATTTCTTCAAGTGATAATGTCTCGGAGAAGATGTTCCTCTCTGTGAACGGAATATCGTGCTCTTCTAACCAAGCTTTAGCTTTGCGGCAAGATGTACAACTTGGTGAGGTATAAAGTGTTACCATTTAACTTCACTCCTCAATACAGAATATGTTTCTATTTCATTGCCCATGGAAAGATTTTATTTAAAATAATTTTAATTTAATCTCTCTATGTACAAGTATACTACAGCGGTCAAGTTATTGAAAGACTTCCTGAAATATACCACAGTTTTTACACAAATATACGTTTGTATCGTTATTATGGTTCCTGTTTACCCTTCCCTCAAGGTTTAAAACCCATTTTGATAAATTATTTCTGTTTTTCTTTCAATGCATCAAAAATGCTATCCTTTGCAGCATCCTTTGAGAATGTCAATGCTTCATCCGAAGGCTGATAAGCTTCCCCATATAGCTGCTTGTCTTTGTATGTGTGAATCTGTTCGTACATATCCCGCATAGCATCGAATATCTCTTCTTCTGTTTCTTGATTTGGCGCCCAATAAAGGATTTCCATTGGATTTTCCTTATCTGTCGCCAAGGAACGGCGATTGTATCCAATCGTCTGAGCATGCTGAAACCCCAGTCTTTCATAAAAGCGAAGCCGCTTCTTGGAATCGGAATCCTCATACTGGAGGGGTTCGACTTCCAGGAGAATCGGCTTTCCCTTTTTCTTCAGCTTTTCGATCAGCTTACCGCCGATTCCTTGTCCGCGGGTCTTGGCAGCAACATATAGATAATCGATAAACAGGAAATGGTCGAATTCGGCATACATCAGGACATGGTCCTCACTCTCATCCTTGAAATATACATCGGCTTTTTCCTTCAGCAGCAATTCCATATGCTCCCTCGACTTCATCTCCTCTACCGGAAAGTACTTGCTAAGCTTCTCATACCAATTCATAAAGCAGCTCCTTTTATAATTCGTCATAGCTTAGTTATACCCGCAGAGACCCGCAATAAACAAAACAGCCCCTACCGGGAGGCTGCTGCTTTGTATCAAGGTGTATAATCCACATCTTCCGTATAGCTGTTCGCTGCATTCCAAATGAGAAATTCGTCGATACCATTCTCATTTAGAGCTTGGATCTGCTCTTCCACTTCCTGCTTGCCGTACTGTTTGGAAGATACCCATGGTGCTTCGAAATCCTGGATCCATGGCCTGGATTTCGGTTTATTCTCCAGCTTGCCAAGTACTTCATTTTCTACCTTTGCGTATTCCGCTGTGAGCTCATACGGATGGTCATTCGGGACGTCCAAGCCAAAATAAGAGGTCCAGTGACTCGGATAGATCATCGAGGAAATCACGTCGACGTTTGAAGAAATCTTGGAGAAATTCTGTCCGATACCGGGCGCTTCCTCAAGTGTGGCTGCATAACCAAAGATATCGACCGATGTCTGGACATCATAATTTGCCAATTCCCCTTTGGCATATGCAACAAAATCCGTCACCGCGTTCACCCGCTTTTGTACGTCATCCGTATTCTCATCTTTATAATCCCCGAGATCGTATTGGAGTTCATCATCTTTCGTTTCAAAGCCTTCCGGGAAGCGCACATAGTCAAACTGGATCTCCTGGAACCCCATCATGGCTGCTTCCTTCGCCAATTCTACATTGTATTCCCATACTTCATGCTGGAACGGGCTTACGAAAGCTTCTCCCCGCCCATTTTTCCAGACACTGCCGTCCTGATTGGTAAAGGAAAGTTCCGGTTTTTTCTCGGCTAATAATGTATCTTTGAATACAACGATTCGTGCAATCGGATAAATTTTATGCTTTTCCAATTCCTTCAGCATCTTTTGCGGATCATCGATATAGTTTTTGGCTATATCATAATATGGCGATTTTTCATCCGGTGTATATGTAATGTTTCCATGATCGTCCTTTATATCGATGACCATGGTGTTGAGATCCGTATCGTCCACCAGCTTCACCAAGCTATCGAACTTTGCCCCTCCTGCACTGGGTCCGGTTACGTAAATTCCTCTGACTGCGTCAGGGTAATCGAAGGACAGATCCGATGAATATGTAAATCGTTTCATGACTTGCGGCACCTCATATGTCTGGACTGTGGAGGCTCGTGCGGTCAGCTGCTTTCCTTCCAGCTGTTCCCCTTCATTTGCAGCGAGTGCGGACGTCGGCAGCAAAGCAGCAGCAGAAAAAGCGGCAGTCAGCATCGTCTTCTTGAATTTTCCCATTCTATCAATCTCCTATTTGGTATTAGCTTCATTATAAGGGAGATATTTGGCAGATGAAACCGGTTAAAGACGAAATAACCAATTTATTGTCAGATCATTCCCCCTTCTTCTTCTTTATTTAACCTGATCCTGACACCAGCAAACCGAAAAGAACCGCAAGCCATAAGCTTGCGGTTCTGAATCACTTCGTAATTGGATTTTGCTGTTCTTTCTTATACGCTTCGAATTCCTTTGATGTGCAGAGCACCCAATGTTTCGGGCTGATTTCACGGAATTCCGGCTCTTCGCTCGTATCATGCTGGCTTGGATCATAGACGATACGTTTGCGGTTGCGCTCATATATCGGATCCGGAAGCGGTATGGCAGAGAGAAGGGAACGCGTATACGGATGCACTGGATTTTTGTACAGTTCATCGGCATCGGCCAATTCGACCAGCTTACCGAAATACATAACGCCAATCCGGTCACTGATGTATTTTACCATGGAAAGGTCATGAGCAATGAACAGGTAAGTAAGTCCTTTTTCCTTCTGAAGCTGCTTCATCAAGTTGACTACCTGTGCCTGGATGGATACATCCAGTGCGGAAATCGGTTCATCGGCAATGATGAATTCGGGATCTACAGCAAGGGCCCGAGCGATTCCGAGACGCTGACGCTGACCGCCGGAGAATTCATGCGGGTAGCGGTTGGCATGCTCTTTGTTCAAGCCGACTGTTTCCAGCAGTTCATATACTTTCGCTCTCCGTTCTTCTGCATTCTTCGCCAAGCCGTGGATATCGATTCCTTCAGCAATGATATCCATGACGGTCATACGTGGGTTCAGGGAAGAATACGGATCCTGGAAGATCATCTGCATTTGGCGGTTGAATTTCTTCAATTCCGCTTTATTCTTCTTCCCTTGCACGTTTTCACCTTTGAAAAGAACTTCGCCATCTGTGGAGTTGTACAGACGGATGATGGAGCGGCCAGTTGTGGATTTGCCGCAGCCTGACTCGCCGACAAGTCCGAATGTTTCCCCTTTATAAATATCAAACGTCAATCCATCCACTGCTTTGACGACGTTATTTCGTCCAAGTTTGAAATGCTGCTTCAGATTCTTGATTTCAACTAATTTTTCCTGACTCATTATCGCGTCGCCTCCTCAGAATGGTCCATAGACTCGATCCGCTTCTTCACTGACTCAGGAGGGTCGATCTTCGGTGCATCTTCATGCAGCAGCCATGTAGCAGCATAATGCGTATCAGATACTTTGAACATCGGCGGCTCCTCGACGAAGTCGATCTCAAGCGCGAATTTATTACGCGCCGCAAACGCATCCCCTTTTGGCGGTGCAATCAAATCAGGTGGTGTACCGGGAATAGCAAACAATTCCTCCTCGTCACTTTCCAGTGTCGGCATGGAACCGAGCAGCCCCCATGTATACGGATGTTTCGGATTATAGAATACTTCATCGACTGTTCCGATTTCCACGATCTTACCAGCATACATTACCGCCACCCGGTCTGCCACGTTGGCCACAACACCAAGGTCATGGGTAATGAAGATAATGGAAGTTTCCACTTTCTTTTGAATGTCTTTCATCAGCTCCAAAATCTGAGCCTGAATCGTAACATCCAGGGCGGTAGTCGGTTCGTCGGCAATCAAGATACGAGGATTACAAGCAAGCGCCATCGCAATCACGACACGCTGCCGCATACCGCCTGAGAACTGATGCGGGTATTGCTTCATACGAGCTTCCGGATTCGGAATCTGCACCAAGTTCATCAGCTCAATTGCTTTTTTCTTTGCCTCTTCCTTGCCCAGTTTTTGATGCTTAAGCAAGCCTTCCATGATTTGTTTACCGACTTTCATCGTTGGATTAAGAGAAGTCATTGGATCCTGGAAGATCATCGCAAGCTCTTTACCGCGGATTGCCTGCATACTTTTATCTTTCAATTTCGTAATATCTTTATCCTCAAACAAGATGGAACCTTCTTTAACAAAGCCGTGCGGTTTCGGAAGCAGCCCCATCAATGCTTTTGTCGTAACGGATTTCCCGGAGCCTGACTCCCCTACGATCGCAAGTGTCTCCCCTTTTTTCAGATCAAAGGAAACGCCCCTTACTGCTTGTACTTCACCGCTATGGGTTTTAAATGAAACTTTGAGATTATCAACCTCAAGAATATTATCTTTTTTCAAGGTAGTCGCCTCCTTTATTTATTTCCTCATCTTAGGATCGAATGCATCACGTAGTCCATCACCAAGGATATTGAATACAATCATTATGATGGAGATTAGCACTGCCGGAAATACTAGCATAGAAGGTGTAGTTTGCAATGTTTTGAAACCATCATTGATTAACGTACCGAGCGATGCTGCCGGCGAAGGCAATCCAAGACCGATAAAGCTTAGGAATGCTTCAAAGAAAATTGCAGACGGAATGGAGAACATTGTGTTAACAATGATGAGACCCATAACGTTTGGTATTAAATGCCTTCCGATGATTTTTCTGTTTGGAGCACCCAAAGTACGAGAAGCTAATACAAACTCATGGCCTTTGAGCTTTAATACTTCTCCTCGCACAATTCTAGCCATACTCGTCCATCCAGTTATAGTCAATGCTATTATAATCGCCCAGATGCCCGGATCAAGTACTAAAATCATTAAAATAACCACTACTAAGTTAGGAATCCCAATGATAACTTCCAAGAATCGCATCATGTAGTTATCTACTCTTCCACCATAGTACGCAGCTATACCGCCATATGCTACACCGATAACCAGATCAATTAAGGCTGCGGCTACAGCAATCAGCAAGGAAACCCTTGTACCATCCCAGACACGTGTCCAGATATCCCTACCTAACCTATCCGTACCGAAATAGAAATATTCATCTTCCAATCCTTTTGCTGCATATTTATCATATGTTGCTTTAACTTCAGCGGAATTCGGACTACCATCGCCTTCATTGATAACTTCGAAGGTAATGAACTCCTTTTGTTCTTCCGATTGAGTCTTAAACTGTGTATTTGCCTTCATTTCAGCAGTCTGAACATTATTACCATAAAACTTTTTTGTTTCTTTTCCATCAAAGCCCAAAAATGAAATATTTTCAAGGCCCGGGATTCTTGGAGCCATCAAAGAACGGTTCAAATCTTGTTCTTTATAGGTGTAATCACTTAAAACAGGAGCAAATATACTCATTAATACGATTACAAGCAAGATGAAAAAAGAAATCATGAAGAACACATTTTTTCTTAAGCTTCTCATCGCATCTTGCAAAAGTGTACTACTTTTACGAGCAATAATGTCACTTTGCTCTTGCGTACGGTCTGCCGGACGGAAGAGGTTTTTATCGATTTGTCGTTTTTGATTTTCCATGGTCTCAGTCCTTTCCAGCAAGCCTTATTCTAGGATCAATCAATCCATATAGTATATCGATGATTAAAATCATAACAATGAATACTACAGCGAAGAACAAAGTTGTACCCATGATAATAGGAAAATCATTTGTATTTACTGATGTTACAAATTGCTGACCAATTCCAGGAATTGCAAAGATTTGCTCGATAACGAGTGTACCTGTTAACAGACCAACAGCTAATGGTCCAAGAATTGTTATCAACGGAATAAGCGCGTTCCTGATACCATGCTTGAAAATAATAGCTGCTCCGGAAAGCCCCTTCGCTCTTGCGGTAGTAATATAATCTTCATTTAAAACCTCAATCATTTCTGTTCGCATAAACCTGGCACAGGTTGCCATAGGGAAAATTGCCAAGGCAATGGTTGGTAAGATGGTATATTCAAATCCATTCCACGTCGCAACCGGGAGGATCCCCCATTTTACAGCTAAAAAGAACTGAAGTATGCCCGCGAAAACGAAAGATGGAATCGAAGTACCAAGTACTGCAACTATGGTTGAAACATAGTCTGTAATTCCATTATGGTAAATAGCGGACAATAGTCCCAGCAGAATACCTACGACAGTACCAATAATAAGAGCCTGCGCTCCAAGCTGGGCAGATGTTTCTGCTCTGCCTTCACCAAACAAGATACTTGTAACTGAACGGTTGTCATATTTGAAAGAGATACCAAGATCCCCTTGAACCAAACCGCCTAAATATTTTACATACTGAACTGGTATCGGATCGTTCAATCCATATTTTTCATAGATAACTTCTTGTTGTTCCTCAGTCAATTTGTTTGCGTTCGCTAAAGGCGAACCGGGCAGAAGCTTCATTAGCATAAATGAGATAGTTGCAATAAGGAATAGCGTGATGATCATATAGATGATACGCTGCCCTATATACCGTGCCATAACGTGCACCTCCTGTTTATTGTCGCAAAATTCAACATTATTAGATAATAACCACCAATGGAAAAGAGAGTATATACCATTTGGATATACTCTCTTTCCCTTGATTCTTCTCGTATAAGTTTAATATTATATAAACTTATTCTTGAACGGCAGCATTATCAGCATAAGCCCATTTGTACTCGAAATCGTTTCCAGCAGGGTTTGAGAATACGCCTTTCATTTTTGGACTAACTAAGTAAGAGTAACCAGCTTGATACAGTGGTGCAATTGCTGCATCGTCAAGCAATACTTTTTCTGCATCAAGGAAATCTTGCCAGCGAGCTTCAGGGTCCGTAGCATCTTCATTTGCTGCTTTTTCAACTAAAGAATCGTACTCTTCGCTTGAATATGCCATACGGTTATTCTCGCCATCTGTCACGAACAAGTTCATGAACGTGTTAGGGTCGATATAGTCAGGACCCCAACCGGATACTTGGATATCAAAATCACCGGCTGTATCCAAATCCAATCTTTGCTGGAACGGAACTTGCATAATATTGATAGTCAAACCTTCTAGATTTGTTTCTAATTGCTCTTTCAAGTAGTCAACCATTTGTGTGGAAAGATCTGTATCGCCAGTAAGGATTTCCAGCGTAATCTCATCTTGGCCCAACTCTTCTTTTGCAGTAGCCCAAGCTTCTTTAGCAGCTTCCACATCATAAGTCAGGAAGTCTCCATTTGCTTCACGGAAATCAGTACCATCTGGACCTTTAACGAAATCTTTCGGCATCAAGCCATTGGATACAGTGGATCCATTATTAAGAACTACGTTTACCAGACCTTCTTTATCAATAGCCTGTGCAATCGCTTTACGTGCATTGATGTTTGCGAGAGGTGTTTCCTCGCCTTTACGGTTCTGATTAAGTTTTAGATACCAAGAAGCCATATCAGGTACGGCAAGGTAGTCTTCATCATTGATACGCTGGTCTACAAACTCAGCAGTCAAGCTTGTACGGTCAACCTCACCAGTGTCATAAAGGTTAACTCCCGTAGCTGTATCTTTTACAACTTGGAGATTAATCTCTTCTAGCTGAACCGCATCAGCATCCCAATAAGTATCATTCTTTTCGAACTTCATAGAGCTGCCATGGTTCCATTCTGTCATCTTGAATGGACCGTTGGAAAGCAGGTTATCCGCTTCAAGCGCATAATTTTCGCCTTGTTCTTCAACGAATTTCTGATTCAAAGGCATGAAAGTAGGGAATGTAGTTAATGACTCGAAGTATGGAACTGGCTTTTCAAGCTGCACTTCCAGAGTGTGGTCGTCGACTGCTTTAACACCTAGTTCAGATACATCCATTTCGCCTTGGTTGATAGCAGTGGCATTCTTGATAACGCCGCCCATCATATACGGACCGTACTCGGAACCGGTATCAGGGTTGATTGCTCGCTGCCAAGCATAAACGAAGTCGTGTGCTGTGACAGGGTCTCCATTTTCCCATTCCGCATTGTCGCGAAGGGTGAATGTCCAAGTAAGACCATCTTCACTCACTTCCGGATCGCCAGTGGCAATACCTTCTACAGGAGTTCCATCTTCACCCAAGCGGTAAAGTCCCTCTTGGATCTCTGAAGTCCATTGGATACCGTATTGGTCATCCGCTAGAGAAGAATCCATCGATGGAATCTCGTCTCCGATTGTTAGGTTGAATACCTGTTCGCCGTTAGCAGAGCCTTCAGCGCTTTCTCCGCTGCCGCCATTTCCGCCGCTGCCGCTTGAACTGTCAGAGCCGCCGGAACATGCAGCAAGGAATGAACTAAGTACTAAAACAAGTGCAAGTAATAGCCAGTTCGTCTTTCTCATGTAATACATGACCTCCCCAAAGATTCTGAAATTTTATAACTTTCTCACGAACTACTTGTTCGCAATTAGAATTATACAAGTTTTCTCACAATTTGTGCACCCCTAATTTTATAGCAATTTTACAAAAGTCCGAAAACATTGCATTTTCATAACAAAAAATAGGACTATTTAACTAGTTTATTTTGCTGATTTTACACTTTATTTTATGTTTTTTACACAATTCCAAGTATAATGTCCCCTATGGACAACTCTTTGTCATAGGAATAAATGTTCCCCATCATCTTATGCTATAATTGTTCATAATCTTTAGAAGGCGGTAATGTATGTTGTTTGGTAAATGGAACTGGATTCTACTATTGATTAACTTAGTGATTACAGCAGTACTTTTCTTTCTTTCAGATCAGCAAAGTCTCTTATCGCTGATCAACTCTATCTTTTATGTAGCTTTCTTCTACTTCATCGTAGGTATGCTATTATTCGTTATCAAAGGCAGGGTGCTCGATGGAATAACGAGAAGCTTCCGGAGATTCGGCAAAGTAATGAGCAAGGGCCTGTTCGACTTCGAAGAAAATGGTGTCCCTTCTGAGTGGGTGAACCGATCATTCCTGAGCCATATGCTATTCCAGGCTGCTGTCCTGATTGGACTGATGCTCATCCTTCTGGCAATCTTTTATCTGTTTTGACCGACTTGCAAACCAGTCGAAACATGCATATAATGAATAATTAACAGGAATAAAAAGCGACGAAGAAAATGTAGTACGGTACTCCTCTGGTCAAAGAGAGCTTGTGGCTGGTGAAAACAAGCACCACGAGTAGCGGAAATTGGGTTTTTGGAGCTGCGGGTTTCCCCCGCCGTTTTTGCAGGCGTTAACTGCATCAAGTGATCCTTCGTAGTGGAAGGATAATTAGGGTGGCACCGCGGTCTATTCGTCCCTGCAGCAAAAGCAGGCAAACGAATGGATTTTTTTTGTGCCTTGGGAGGAAAAGTAAGATGAAAACTATTTTTTCTGGTATTCAGCCAAGCGGCAGTTTGACACTTGGCAATTACATTGGCGCTTTGAGCCAATTTCCTGCCCTGCAGGAAGACAATCAATGCTACTTCTGTATCGTGGATGAGCATGCCATCACCGTACCGCAGGACAGATTGAAGCTGAAGCAGCAAATCCGCTCACTTGCAGCCCTTTATCTGGCTGCAGGAATCGATCCTGAGAAATCGGTTCTGTTCATTCAGTCCGAGGTACCGGCGCATACCCAGCTCGGCTGGATGATTCAATCCATCAGTTACATTGGTGAATTGGAACGAATGACGCAGTTCAAAGATAAATCCGCCGGTAAGGAGGGTGTATCTGCAGCATTGCTGACGTATCCACCGCTGATGGCGGCTGATATTCTGCTATACAATACCGATATCGTCCCAGTAGGCGATGATCAGAAGCAGCACCTGGAGCTGACGCGCAATGTAGCGGAACGCTTCAACAATCGTTTCAATGATATCTTTACCGTTCCGGATATCCAAATCACGAAGGTCGGTGCACGGATCATGTCCTTGCAGGAACCGACGAAGAAGATGAGCAAATCCGATGCAAATCTGAAGGCTTCTATTTTCATCCTGGATGAGCCGAAGCAGATCGAGAAAAAAATCAAGAGTGCCGTTACCGATTCCGAGGGTGTCGTGCGCTATGATAAAGAAAACAAACCTGGTGTCAGCAACCTGCTCACCATTTATTCGGTAGCGACGAATAAGACAATCGAGGAAAGCGAGCAAGAATTCGCCGGCAGCGGTTATGGTGATTTCAAACAAGCAGTAGCGGATGCCGTGGTTGCCATGCTGACTCCGATCCAGGAACGCTACTATGAATGGATGGAAAGCGATGCTTTGGACGAAGTGCTGGATAAGGGCGCAGAACGCGCACAAGCGGTTGCCAACAAGACCCTGCGGAAAGCGAAAAAAGCGATGGGGTTGGGACGCGGAAAATAAAAAAGAAACCGGCAGATCATTCTGCCGGTTATTTTTATGAGGTTTTTGCCTGATCATTCTTTTCGAGTTCCCAGAGCTTTTCATAAAATGGCTGGCCTTTCACCATTTTTTCGCAAAGCTCCTCTTGCTTCTTGCTCCAGCCGACCGAAACTCCATCATAAAGCTTCTGCCATGCTTCCCGGAATTCAAGTGAACGATTCACATGGTATTCTTCAGGCTTCCATTCTGTCAGCCAATATCTGACTTGATCCAGATTCCCGCTCGTTTCAAGCTGATCCATGGCCATCATCAAAAGCTGCTTCAGCTGTCGTTCCTTCCTCGTCAGTCCAATCATCAAGTCAGGCTTCAGGGATAGGATATGATATTCCTTCTCCTCCCCTTCTTCTTTCCACTCGAATGTTTCAGGCTGTACATCTTCTATCATTTGATAGACAAGCCTTTCCTGCCGAGGGATCAGCCGGCTTTTCCTGACTGGTGTGATATATCCCATCGTATCGATTGCAAGGATTGCTTTTCCGTTCGTCACAATGCATGCATAATCAATGGCAATCCGCTCTTGGTTCTTACGCAGGAAGGCTTTCCGGTGGATCATATCCAGCATCGCCTTCGGAAGCTCCTGGAGGTCATTTTCGATGTATGCGAATAGCGCATCTTCTATGTAGAGCAATGGTACCTGATCAAGCAGTTCGATGCCATCTTCTTTCCGCCATTCATGAAAGGAGCATACATTGTAGCCATTTTCTTCGCCTTCAAACCAGTTCACCCAAATATCATGCATAAATAACATAGATAACCCTCACTTTGCTTTTCGATTCTGCTATTCCGACGACGGTCACGCTTGCATGCAGCTATATTCATTGGGTGTAAGAGCGTGTTCCGTGTGGGTTGTAGTAGGATACATTATGACCAACCAGCAAAGATTTATTCTTGTATTTAGATGATTTGGCAAGAAAAAAACCTCCTATATAATAGGAGGTTTTCGTCTTATTGATATTGTTTGAAAACAAGGGCCGCATTATGACCGCCGAATCCAAGTGAATTACTCAGGGCAGCACGGACTGTTTTCTCACGCTTCACGTTTGGTACATAATCCAAGTCGCAAAGCGGATCTTTTTCTGCCAAATTGATTGTCGGAGGGATGACGCCATCCTGAATCGATTTGACACAAATCACCGCTTCGACTGCTCCTGCAGCACCAAGCATATGACCTGTCATTGATTTCGTTGAAGATATAGCCGTTTTGTAAGCATGATCACCCAGCAGCTGCTTCAGGGCAGCTGTCTCGAACTTGTCGTTCAATTCAGTGCTTGTCCCATGTGCATTGACATAGTCGATGTCTTCAGCCTGCAGACCAGCATCTTCCATGGCTTGACGCATGGCACGTACAGCGCCTTCACCCTCCGGTGCAGGTGCTGTGATATGATAAGCATCGCCTGATGAACCGTAGCCGACGATTTCCGCATAGATAGTAGCACCGCGTTCCAGTGCCGATTCCAATGATTCAAGAATGAGAATGCCGGCACCTTCACCCATTACGAAACCGTCGCGGTTAGCATCAAACGGGCGGCTAGCAGTCTTTGGATCATCATTGAAGGATAATGCCTTCGCCGCAGAGAATCCAGCAAATGCCATCTTTGTCAATGGTGCCTCTGTTCCGCCAGTGATCATGATATCGGCATCCCCGCGCTGGATGACTTTGAAAGCATCCCCGATGGAGTTAGCCCCGGAAGCACATGCTGTAACTGTGCAGGAGTTTATCCCCTTTGCTCCAAGCTGGATCGATACTTGTCCGGAAGCCATATCCGGAATCATCATCGGAACGAAGAATGGGCTGACCCGCCGAGCACCTTTCGTCATCAGCTTTTCGAATTGTTCTTCATAAGTACCCATACCGCCGATACCGGAGCCGATCCAGACTCCGATACGATTCGCATTCTCATCCGTGATGGTTAATTCAGCATCCTCTACAGCCATTTTACTGGCCGCGACGGCATATTGCGTAAACAAATCCATACGCTTAGCATCTTTTTTATCCATATAGTCTTCTGGGTTGAAGTCTTTCACTTCCGCTGCCACTTTCGCAGGGAAGTCGTCCTTATTCACCCGAGTGACATAATCGATTCCTGATTTACCTTCCAAGAGATTCTGCCACGTTGTTTCGGCGTCATTCCCTACCGGTGTCACCGCGCCTAGACCTGTGACAACAACTCTTTTCTTTTCCATACAATTGTTCCTCCTTCTCCAGCAATCATTCACGCTGAAGCTGTTCTGACTGGTCGAATGATAAATGATGACCATATTAAGAGCATAATCTGAAGTATATTGTAACGTATTTTTCTTATTCTGTAAGCTCTTAAGTTAAACAAAATATATTCCCTTTCATTTTTCAGGATAAACACATAGACAAGACACAGTGATAGTGCATATTCTATCGCATGGAGGTGTGCAAAGATGAGGAAAGACGATTCCCGACTGGATGAATTTCTTTTTGGTAAAAGAAGAAATGCGCGACAGGAACCTGAAGAGCTGAAAAAAGATGATACGAAAAAAGATTTCAATCTAATGGAGACTGCCGGTACTATCATGGAAACCTATGAGCAGCTTTCTCCATATGTAAAACACCTGAAGAACCACGCCAAAAAATTCATTTCCAAAAAATGAAGAAGAGCCGGGCAGGATCACTTGTAAAAACGGCTGTATTGTTCATAGTGTCTGTGTAAAACAGCTAAATCATCCATTACATCGCGTTTGAGGGCTATCACCGTTCTATCCTCCTGCTCCGGACACACCTCTTTTGCATAGAAGTGATATTTTTCTATGGCCCTGTTTCCCGATAATATCTTGCTGATTGTTTGCATCACTGGCTTGACAGGAAGCGCATGCCGGCAAAAATAGTCATCTTCAAACGGTATCCGCTTCCCATTCCACCTTATAGCATCCACATCCCTGGGCATCCATTCCCCATATAATATAGGAAGCAAAATTTGATTTTCGATATTCGGATCGATATCTGCTTCATAACTGATATCCACATGACGATACGCTAAGTCATCCTTTTTCCCCGAACCGAAAAAACTGATATGGGCATCATAATCCTTTTTTTGGATACCTTCGCTGAACAAGGCATGACGGCCAAGATACATGCTCAGATGCTCTTCTCTATCCGATAAGGATTCTTCATGCTGGCCTGATACTTCATGACCATCTTCCAGCAGTGCCTGGACGAGATGATATCCTTCCCAGCAGTAGCATTGACTTACAAGAAATTGCATAAAACACACCTCTCCTATTCATGTGAGGATTTGCACAAGAATTGTTTTTCTTTTTAGCCGGAACCTGCTATGATAGATGTATATGTGTGAATGATAGAGGTGATACTAATGCGGTTTATTGTAACCATTATTTGGGCGTTCGCCCTAAGTGCTGTCGTAGCATTCGTTCTGACAAGCATGTCCGGTGATTCATACGATATGTCACTCGTCTACGTTATGACAATAATCTTCAGTCTGGGTGTATGGACTGTATCTGCAGCGCTCTCCAAAGGGGAAAAGCATGAATAAAACCTTGCCGATCGGCAAGGTTTTTTCTATTACCACGGAATCAGGCTGAGTGCCGCCAAACCGACGAGCGGTAAAACGAGCCGGCGGAAACGGCCGCCAGGGTAACCAAATCCATATCCGTACCCAGGATATCCAAAAGGATTACGATAATCGTCATCCTCTACAAAATCATACTGTTCGTCTGCTGGTATGGCGAGATGGACATATTCATCATCCACATCCAAGATGATGCCATCCAGCTGATATCCATCCATCAGCTGGATGAGAACATATTGATATTTGTGCTGTTTGCACATATCCATCATATGATGAGCTTGCGAATAAGTCTGTTCATGTGAATTTGTCACGATTGACCTTCCCCCTTTACATCATCAGCCTATGCCGGGGAAATGCCGCGCGTGCAAAAAAAGCCCTCTTGCAATGCAAGAGGACTGCTTATCAATCCGGAATCCCAAGTGCAATTTTAGCATAGCGGGACATACGGTCCTTGGACCAAGGCGGATTCCAAACGATATTCACTTTCGTATCTTTGATTTCCGGAATATCTGCCAAGACGCGTTTCACATCCTGTTCGATGTGACCAGCCAGCGGGCAGCCCATCGCAGTCAATGTCATGGTGACGATTCCAGTACCTTCTTCATCTATGTCCACTCCATATACAAGGCCCAGATTGACGATATCAATTCCCAGCTCGGGATCGATTACATTTTCCAGTGCTCCGAGCACATTTTCTTCCAATGCCTGATCCATTCCTGTTCCTCCTTTAAGCCAGTTAAAAACTGTTTACCTGCATCTATTTAAACATATTTTCACCAAAATAGAAATAAACTGCTACAGTACCTTCTCCAGCCAGGCTGTTCCGGCAAGCATAGCTTTTCTGGAGACCTTGTGGCCTGAACCTTCTTCTGTTACATACGTGAACTGTTTGGCATTCCCCGCTTTGTTTTCGAGTGTCTCATAAAAGCTGCGCGAATGCGCATAAGGAACGACCGGATCTTTGTCACCGTGCCAGAAGAACAGCGGCCGATTGCCGATGGTCTCCGGGTGCAGGGAAAGGTCGATTTTCTCAAGGGAAGCATAAAGCTGCTCCAATTCCTCTTCCGATACATTCATTTCCATGCCGGATTGTTTGACTGCCTCTACCATCCCGCGGGCAAATGCTGCAATCTTCGGCGATCCCATCATCACCATACCAGCCTTGATCCAATCGAATTGGGTGAGTGCTGCGCAAGTCGTGATGCCTCCCATGCTTGTACCACCGATGGCAAATCGATCATCCTGAATCAATCCTTTATCGGATGCATACTGATGGATCTGCTGCAAATCATGCAGATTTTCTTTTACAATGCCGAAGAATTCCAACTGCCGTTTGCTGCTGCTCACATCATCTTCCCGGATACCATGGTGAAGCGCCTCCGGCAACAGCACGCGATACCCCTTGGCTGCCAGCATATACGCGATTGGCAAATTATGCTCCCTGGCACTCGTGAAACCATGGAAATATGTAAATACCGGAAGTGCTTTATCCTCAGCGCCCGCCTGCTCTACAAGAAGCACTGGCACCTCGTTCCAGACTTCTTCTTTTATGACGATCATTTGCTTCATCCTCTTCAACGTTTTCCATTGCCTACTGCTTCATCTTAGTATGTCCGGGCTGCTTTTGTAAATCGATACTCCCTCGTCTTGACGATTTCTTTACAGATGATGAAGAGAAGGATACACTATAATGAACAATATAGAGGTGATAATGGATGGAAAAACATTTGATAGCACTTGATTTAGATGGAACACTTTTGACAGATGACAAGCACATCTCCGAAAAGAATAAACGAGCCATTGAAGCAGCAATCCAAGCTGGCCATGTTGTCGTCATCGCAACGGGAAGACCGCATCGTGCCTCGTTGGCTTATTATCACGAACTCGGCCTTACTACCCCGATGGTCAATTTCAACGGCGCCCTCATACATCATCCCGATGATAAGAAATGGGACGCTGTCCACTCCCCCATGCCGATACGTACTGCCAGGAAAATCGTGGATACATGCCATAAACTCGATGTAAAAAATATCATTGCAGAAGTGATGGATGATGTGTATATCGATCGCTTTGACCAGTACTTATTGGATTTATTCCATTTAGAGGAAGAAGATGATCCGATCAAAGTCGGCAGCTTGACGCAAATGCTTGAGGATGACCCGACCTCCTTGCTCATTTACCCGCACGAAAACCAAGTCGCTTCCATACGGGAGACACTGGAGAAGGAGCATGCGGAAATAATTGAGCACCGTCGCTGGGGCGCACCGTATCACATCATTGAAATCATCCGAAAAGGGCTGAGCAAGGCAGTCGGCCTGCAGAAGATTTCCCATTACTACGGAATCCCGCAAAAAAATATCATTGCTTTCGGGGACGAAGATAATGATTTGGAAATGATCGAGTACGCTGGTGCCGGCGTTGCGATGGGCAATGCCATCGCTCCGTTGAAAGAAATCGCCGACTATACGACAGGATCAAATATGGAAGATGGCATCGCTTCCTTCCTTCATTCGTATCTGAAGCTGGAGGTCCCGGCGAATTAACAGTTTTTACAACTCATACTTGTACGGCTCAAGGAACAAAATAAAAGCGTAATCGGGTAAAGCCGGTTATGCTTTTTACTTCTTTAGACGTTCGGAGGGGTAACGAATGAGCAAGAGAAGTAAATCCAAACGGTTCACAAGTCAGGGAGCACAATCGGTCAGGCAGCATGACGATGTTTTTGTCTATCGTGAACGCTTCAGCGACACTGTGAAGAAGCATCAATCAGAAAGCCATAATGGAGGGTTTTAGGATGGAAAACTTCTTCGAAAGAGCCAAGCAAAAAGTGCAGGGCTTGACAAATAAGCCAAGCCAGGAAGATTCTGCAGCAGTGCAGGAGGCTATCCAATCTGCATATAACGATGCAACTGCAGAAGAAAAGCAGCAATTGCAGGACTTGCAGCAGGAGCTCGACCAGTAACAAAAAGGAGCAGATCCGTAAATGGATCTGCTCCTTTTCATAAACGAGGACAATTGCCCAGGAAATAATCAACTGAAAGATTGGAAGCATGTCGATTGCTGTCAAAGATATCCTCTGCAACCTTCTTCTTTTTCCCCTGGAAGACAAAGCAAGTCATTTCCCGCTTTTTAATTTGTCCTCCATCTGCTATGATAGTGGTAAGTATGGACGCTAGGAGGTCAATAGCATGAGTGTAAGAGTGGAAAATACCCCGAATCCGAATGCAAAAAAATTCACTACTGATAAAATCATCTTTGAAGGCAATGGCAGTGTATCCGTCATGCCCGGACAAACAAGCGAATATGACATCATGAACCAGTTGATGACGGTCGAAGGTGTCGATAATGTATTCGGCTTCCAAAATTTCATTACCATCAATAAGCTGCCGAACGCAGATTGGGACGAGCTTTCTGCCAAAGTCGTCGCCGTCATGGAAGAAGCAGGCTATTAAAAAAGCTGAGGAGCGTACTGGCTCCTCAGCTTTTATTTATCTTTTCGGAAGAATCCGTATATCCCTGCTGTTTCGACAACATTCATGAAAGCGGATGGATCCACTTCCTTGATGATATGTTCCAAATCGTATAACTCATAACGGGTGATGACGAGCATGAGCATATTTTTGTCTTGCTGTGTGTATCCGCCTTTTACGGGAATGATCGTAATTCCGCGCACCATCTTGTTATAGATGGCCTTTGACAGCTCGTCCGCTTTCGTGGTGACAATCATGGCCGTCACTTTCTCATAACGTGTATGAATGGCATCGATCACTCTAGTGGAAACATACAGCGTCACCAAAGTATAAAGGGCGTTCGCGGGCTCATTGAGCAAACCAGCAAGAAGGATGATGATCCCATTCAGCAGCAGGAAGTAAGTACCGACAGGTCTATCCTTCAGCCGGGATAAAATCATGACGACAATATCCATCCCTCCGGTGGAAGCTCCCCACTTCAGTGTCAGGCCGACTCCGACACCAGCAATGACACCCCCGAATACCGCATTCAAGATGATATCATCCGATAAAGCATGAATCGGAAGCACTTCCAGCATGACGGTCATGCAAGCCACCGAAAATAGACTGTATATCGTGAATCCTTTGCCCACCTTCATCCAGCCCAAGATTGCAACTGGCACATTCAATAGGAAAAGCCATATTCCTGTCCCGATCGAGGTGATGCCAAGCACTTGTGCGAAGAAATCATATAAAAGCTGTGCAGCCCCGGTAAAACCGCTCCCGTATACACTTGCTGGTATCAGGAAGAAGTTCAGTGCCACTGCATTGAGTAAAGCACCGAATATAACGACCACGATACGTTTCACTTCAAAATAGAACAATTATGTACCTCCTTATAAGTCCATACATCAAAAGGTTGCGCAGAACGCCCGAAAGCTATTCCTGCGCAAAAGCCTGCGAATCATTATAGCCGAAATCCGGCAGAAAGAAAATAGTTTTTACTATGTAAGGAGCCGAAAAAGCTCCCAGAGTCAGACACGTATCTTCACATCATGATGCCGCAGCCAAAAATCGATCTGGCCCAAATGTGCAAGCAGCTGCGGTCCTGTCATCAATTGCCCGAACCAAGGAGCAGTGACATCCTGCCCTTTGCTTTTGACCAATGCTGTGATTGCCTGCCGATCAAACAAGTCAAATAAACGCGCATCATCGTCCCGGAGGATCTCTTCCATCCATCCGACGACAGCTGCGGTGTAAACCGGGTTATGCGTTTTAGGGTATGGACTTTTCTTTCGATAAAGCACTTCATGCGGCAGGATACCCTCGAGTGCTTTGCGGAGTATACCCTTCTCCTTGTTACCGTATGTTTTTACTTCCCATGGGATATTCCATACATATTCCACCAATCGGTGATCGCTAAACGGGACGCGCGCCTCGAAGCTTGCACCCATGCTCATCCGATCCTTTCGATCCAGCAGGGTCGGCATGAACCAGTGCATGTTCAAATAAAACATTTGGCGCCGTTTTGCCGCTTCTGCTTCCTCTCCCGGCAGCAGTGGTGTTTCTTCGATCGTTTCTTGATACCTATCAAGCATATAGCCGTGCAAGTCCAGCGTCTGCTGCCATTCTTTCTTCAGCAGACCATTGCGTACTTCAGATGAACGAATCCAAGGAAAGCCTTCCCTGTTCAAATCGTCCTCCCGATAAAACCATGGGTACCCGCCGAATATTTCATCCGCACACTCCCCTGACAGAGCCACTGTCACGTTTTCTTTGATACGTTCACAGAACCAGAACAAGGATGCATCTACATCCGCCATACCCGGCAAATCGCGGAGAATTGCTGCCTCCTTGAGCGATTGGGCGAGGAGCAGATTATCCATCACATATGTCTTATGGTTCGTGCCAAAAGCCTTTTGCATTTTCTCGACAAACGTCTGGTCGCTCGCCGGCTGAAAATCGCTTTTCGTAAAAAATGTATCATTCCCATCAAAGTCGATTGAGAATGTCGAAAGCTGGCCTTTCCCTGTCTCTTTGTAGTGGTTCGCAGCAATTGCCGTGATGGCGCTGGAGTCCACTCCGCCTGATAAAAAAGTGCCAAGCGGTACATCCGAGACGAGCTGCCGGATCACTGCATCCGTCAGCAGCTCCCTTACTTTTGCAGCAGTTTCTTCTATGGAATCCGTATGCTCCTTACTTTCTACATTCCAATACCGAGTCAGTTTCAAACCATTTCGATCGAATTTGCCGATATGAGCCGCCCGCAATTCCTTGATACCTTTAAAAACACCATGACCAGGTGTCCGTGAAGGACCAAGCGCCAAAATCTCCGAAACGCCCTCTTCATCAAGGACAGCTTCCACATCCGGATGAGCCAGTATCGCTTTCAGTTCCGAACCGATCAGCAGCCCGCCCTCCTGCTCCATATAAAAAAGCGGTTTTACGCCCAATCTGTCTCTAGCGAAAAAGAGTGTTTCGGTTTTGTCATGCCAAATGGCGAATGCAAAAATCCCATTGAATTTTTCAACACAAGCATCCTGCCACTCGATATAGCTCTTCAGCAGCACTTCCGTGTCGGAATGGCCTTGAAATGTCCATCCCCGCTGCTTGAGTTCTTTTCGGATATCTTCTGTGTTGTACAGTTCTCCATTGTACACCAATGTATAAGTCCCGCGTTCATCGCTGTGCTGCATCGGCTGTTTGCCCCCAGCAGCATCCACCACAATCAGACGCCGGTGACCGAACAGGACATGTGATGCGCCCCAATCGTTGTACTCATCCGGACCCCGTTTTGATAATGTCTGAGCCATTTTCTGGATCACAGGTTGCTCCTGCGCCAGATTCCTTTTGAAATTAACCCATCCGGTAATACCGCACATATGCCCGCTCTACTCCTTTTCTCGCCTTTTTCATATAATAAGCCGTTACTTCTACAACATATGAAAAGCGGCGCCAAACGTGAGCAAAAGAAAAAAACCTGCCAAAAAAGGCAGGTTTATGGCAGGAATCCCATCGGCAGGATACCAAAGCCAAGCAGCAATGTAATGATCAGGGCAATGAAGAAAATGATCCACCAAACTTTTGCGGACTTCTCCTTCTTCATTTTGACAAGGATCATCTCCATGCAAATGATGACAATGAGACCGGCAATTCCTTTGATGATTGCTTGAGCAGTAAAGGCAGAACCATCCTCATCGAGATATCTCCATAATAAGACAAATCCGGTATACAGGATAAGCAGATAATCCAGCCGAAGGATCATATGCGGGATTGTTGCCTGTTTCTTCTTTTTCTCACTATATAATACCAGCGCGAAAAAGAAGAGCAGAAGTCCAAGCCCCCAGCCGATGATATGTGTCAGTATCATTCCGTCCATGATGCGCCTCCTTATGTATTAGTACCCGTCCATCATACCATGATTCCCATTATTTCGGCATCAAGACACACGCCGTATATTTTTCTTCCGCAGCGGCTGAATCTTACCATATGTCAATATGCGCCACACCCATTCACCCGGTCCGAAAGTGAAGAAACGGAACCACATGCGGCTTAGGATCACTTGGATGACGAATACACCGACGACAAAGCCCACAAAGCCAAGCAAAGAAAATCGCCCATATAAACCGAAGCCGACTCCATAGAATACTAGGAACATCAAGACAGATTGGAAAAGATAATTGGACAGTGACATGCGCCCGACCCAGCTCAACTGCCGCGCAAGCCAGCTGAAGAAAGGGAGATTTGAAACGAGCGTTATGACAGAAAGATAAAATAGCGCACTTGCCGGTCCGCCGATCGTATCCTGGATAATGGTCAGCCAGAGAGGTGTACCAACCAAATATGGTCCCGCTTTGAATAGAAGGAAGAAAAATCCGGTAATCACCGTTAACCAAACCAGCTTCCGACGGTTCGCAACGGGATCATGGAACAGCTTCACACGGGCAAGATAGGCACCCAGCAGCATGAATGGCAGCAGCACGAATACACTCATTATGATACCTACTACCCCGCTTGCGGATGTCCAGTCAGACAGATTCTGCCGTAAAACTTCTGTGTAGCTGCCATTACCATAAACTGTGAGTTTATTTTGGATGTCCATCATACTGACCATCAATTCTTCCATATCAAGACCAATCAGTGAAGCACTCCAAACAGATAATAAATTGAATAGAAGTCCTGGAATGAGTAATATCGGGATCATCATCAGCAATACCCACCTTGGTGTATAAAGGAAAGGGATCAGCAGCAATCCAATAATCGCGTATGTAAAGAGGATATCGCCGTGCCAAATCAGGAACGCATGGATTGCCCCAAGCCCGAGCAATACCAGCATCCTCCTGCTAAGAAACCAGCCGGGACGGATGCCATCACGTTTGCGGCTATCGAATATGAGCTGCATCCCGAAACCGAATAGGATGGAGAATAAGGTATAGAAGCTGGCTTGGAAGAAAATATCGATGCCGCCTAAAAGAAAGCTATCCAGCTGCGAATCCCATTCAGGGGAATCGTAGCCCGGCATATAATACGGAGATCCGAATGAGGGCGCATTCACCATAAAAATACCCAGTATGGCTGCTCCTCTTGCAGCATCAATCCAGTGAAGCCGCTTTGTCTGGGGCATGGGTCTGATTTTATCCTTCATTTCATTCCGCCTTTCGTTAGTACAGATGGATCATTTACAAAAATGATATGGATGACATCTGTCAGAATTGCTAAAATCAGTATATCACATGCTGCATAGCAGAAAGGATTAATTTATGTTTAAGAAACTAGCTTCCGATGCTTTAGGTCTCTCCGATATTGGTACGATCATTTCCCCGAATGATTATGATAAGACAGATGCTGATGATTACGTGATGAATGAAGATGATGAAAAGATATACTTCCTGATCAAAACCAAACAGGATGAATACTGCTTCACGAACCTTTCCATCATCCACGTCGACGGCGATAGTGCTGTCTCATCCAAGCGCACACTGCGCCGTTATCCATATTTGCAGCATCGCATCAGCAATGTCTATTTGGAGACTGCCGGGAAAGTCGATCTGGATATCGAGATTAAATTCTCCATCGATGATCAAGTGATCAGCATCGATGTGAAGAAGGATCAAATCGATCAGCTGAAGGATCTTTATAAAGCGCTTCTGCGCATTGCGGAAATCAATTATGAAAACAGCTTATACACAGACATGGCCCATACCAGCTTGGACAAGGCAGCCGCCATTTTGCAGCAGTCCCGCTACACGGACGGCACCTTGGATGATACATACCGGAAGCTGACCGAATTCGGCTTCGAATGGCTGTCTGCTACAAAAGATAAATACCACTCACATGATTTCGGGGCTGTATACGAAAAATACATCAATAACTAAAAGAAGCGTGACTCGCAGCATGCGAGTCACGCTTTTTATGATGGTCCTTCCCATCTCCCGTCATATTTCGTATCCGAGCTCAGGACTTCCTGTGCAAATGGACATACCGGGACAATCTGTTTCCCTTTTTCATTCGCATATGCTGCTACATGATCGATCAAATCCGTCCCTAAGCCTTTCCCCTGCTTATCTTCCACCACCATTGTATGTTCAATGACAATATCATCCGATTCCCGGAATGTCACTTCTGCATCCGGCCGTTCCGTATCCCCGATATAAAATCGTCCTTTCCCTTGTTTGATATCAGCCATCCTATCACTCCTTTGTGCCTTTACTCTACCCGCTTGGAGAGCCGGCTATTCATCTGGCCGTCTATGGTTTGCCATCTATGAATGAGGGGTAAAATCCTATGATCAAACACAAAAGAAAGGCGTTCTTTATGTTTATCAAATTTTTCCCCAGATCCATCAGAAAATATCTGCATATGACACGCAGACAGCGTAAACATGAAGTACAGCTCAACCTCTGGATGATGCCGAGCCTTTATATTGCAGGGACAATCATTCTTGTGGCAATTCCGTTATTATTGGATTTATATTTCGATTTGCCTGCCAAAACCACCGGCTTCTTCAATGCATCCGCCTCCAACACGGGTACTCTTGTCAGCGCGCTGGTCAGCGGCACATTGCTTTTGGCCGCCTATACATTGAACTCCATACTGGTGGTATTAACGAGCTTCAGTTCAGAATATTCGCCGCGCATGCTCTTTAACTTCATCTCTGACCGTACGACACAGCATATTCTCGGACTCTTTTACGGGAGCTTTGTCTTTATGCTCGTCTCTTTCTTGTTCGTGACGAACAGCTCCAGGGATTATTTCACCGCTGTGCCTATTTCTTGTACAATTGTCACCCTGACAGCGGTGATTGCCTTTGCTATCTTTGTCAACCATACGACAACCTGGATGCAGATGCATAACATAGTGGATGCAATGAAAAGCGAGTCGGAAAGGATCATTCAAACCACGTTGATCGATGAACTGGAGCCATATCGTCGTGATGAACCCGGTTACACATTTGAAGATTACCCAGGCTATACCTATAAGGCCTCCAATTCGGGCTATATCCAGCTGATCAACTTTGTCGATATGATCAAGCAAGCCAAGGAAGACGATGTTATCGTGAGGCTGGATGCAAAGGCCGGTGACTTCGTTTTAAAAGGCAACCGTTTGTTCAGTTATCGCGGGCCAGGTGCCCAAGATCTGCAAATCGGCAAATATAGCAAAATGATCCAAATCGGACATAAACGTTCTGAGATTCAAGACGTGGATATGAGTATGAACAAACTAAGCGAGATAGCAATCAAGTCCATCGGTAATGATGATCCGACTTCCGCTATCAATACCTTTCATCAAATGGCTGATCTGATGATCAATATGGATGCATCGACGACATTGCATCCTTATTTGCAGGATGAAGATGGACAGACACGCGTCGTTTATAACACTGTGACTTTTTCCACTTATCTGCATGAAGGCTTCGGCCGCATTCGGCATTACACACAAAAGGATTATCTCTTGATTGTGGAAATGATCCAGATTTTCATCCGGATGGCAGATTCCATTTCCGAAAAGAATCACTCGATCATCTGGGAATTCGTCCAAGATACGATTTTCCATATTCCGCAAACCGCATTCTACCGATCTGATCGGATTCGGCTGCTCCATTGTTTGAAGCAGCTGGCAGATGTCACCGGGAAAGAAATGGATTATTACGAATTGGAAAGGCATCTCCAGCCAAATTAAAGAAGGAGACAGCACGCTCGCTGTCTCCTTTCTTATACTTGCCGCAAAAAACCTTTGTCAAAGAAATAAAGATACTTCTCCTTGACTGGTTTCTTCCAGATACGTTCGATTGCAAGAGCATACAATTCAATCTGCACCCGATATTTCTCCGTCAAGGTCTCAGCTCTTCTGGCCGGATCTTCTCCATAGAGTGTATCCGTCTTGTAATCCAGCAGCACAAGTCCATCGTCCTCCACAATGATTTGATCGACTACCCCCTGGACAACAACCTTATCGGAAGCTGCTCCTGTCCAGTCGCTGTACAGTTCATTAGCGGGCAGCGCCAGTGTGAAAGGTGTTTCCCGATAGAAGTGCTCAGCCCGGCGCAGACGATTTGCTATTGGTGAATCAAGGAAATCAAGGATCCTCTCCACATCGATCGACGCAGCAGCCTCTTGCTGCAAGAATTCCTTCTCCACTAATTCTTGCAGGTACTCCTCGAGCTGCTTCTTATCCCATTCCTTCCGGATATCAAGCTGCTGCATGACAGTATGGACCGCACTGCCCCGTTCAGCCGGCGTGAGTTCCTTCGATTCCTGCAGGAAACGCGGCCTGCTGGCAATCGGAGCTCTTTGCTGGATCCGGTTCACTACGCGGATATCGCTGTAGCTGTCCCGTATTTCCCGCTGCCGCTTGATTTCCGTCACAGTCTGTTTTGCCCGGAATCTTGTTGCCTCTGAATGCGGATATTGATAAGTCAGGCGGTTCTCGACTTCGGCTTTCCAATCAGCATCCTCTTCACCAGGCTTCCACTCCGTGATGCGCTGAAGCAGCTCTTGATTGGCTTCTTCCTCTTGCTCTTCCGATGTAAGGTAATCTTTGCTTTCTTGGAGGCGTATCCTCCATTCCGAGCGATCAGCAGTAATTTCTGCCGGCAGCTGCATGGACAGCTCCCCTTCCCGGAGCTCCATCGCTTGCTCATGCCGCAGCAGGGCCGGCGCAACCCAATCCAAATAGGAGGTCGCTTCCAATCGAAAATGCGAAGGTAATACCCAATCTGGATGATCGGCAACCCGCCGCCATTTCTGAAGCTTCTTCTCCAAAGATGCAACATTCCCGACCATGACCAGCTTTTCCTTTGCACGCGTCAACGCAACGTACAGCACCCGCATTTCTTCGGCCAGGGATTCCCGCTGCTTCTCCGCTTTTAATGCATGATAGATCAAAGTAGGATACATGAGCCGCTTCACCGGATCGATGTATTTGCTGCCAAAGCCCAGATCTTTATGCAATAAATAACGTTCCCTGAGATCCTGCTGATTGAATGTTTTATCCATCGCACCTGTGATGACAACAGGAAACTCAAGTCCTTTGCTTTTATGGATGGTCATGATCCGGACAACATCTTCCTGTTCCCCCAAAGCCTTCGCAGCTCCGAGGTCATCCCCTCGTTCTTCCATACGTTCTATGAATTTCACAAACCGGAACAGACCGCGGAATGATGTATTCTCATAATTTCTCGCCCGATCATACAGGGCACGAAGATTTGCCTGTCGCTGCCTTCCTCCCGGTATGCCGCCTACGAAATCATAATATCCCGTCTGCCGCATGATGGACCAAATCAGGGTCGATAATGCCCCCTGCCTTGCTTCCATCCGCCAAGAACGAAGCCACTCGAGCAGCCGCTCGATTTTGATCGAGATGGCATCATCCGTTGTCCGTGCATACGATCTGGCTGCATCATAATAGCTGCTCCGCTGATCCGCCAATCGGATTTTAGCTAAGTCATCCTCTTTCAGACCGATGATGGGGGAGCGTAAAACAGCAGCGAACGGTATATCCTGCAGCGGATTATCGATGATCTTCAGCACACTCATCATCACTTTGATCTCGATAGCGTCAAGATAACCTGTCGTCAGCTCGGCATATACCGGGATACCCTGCTGCTTCAGTTCTTCCATGATGCTTGGTGCCCAGGTCATGGATCGGAGGAGTATGACGATATCCCGATATTGGATATCACGCTGCTGCTGCGTGGATTTATCGACAACTTGCATCGCAGCATGCCCTTCATGACCGATCCATTGCTGAATCATCCTCGCGTAAGCACGCCCTTCCAGCTGGGCTTTTTCCAAGTCCTCCACCGTTTCCGTGTCGGTGTCGGCTTCTTCCATTTCTTCCGTACCATCCCGATTGATGATGACCAGCTCCACATCGGCATCATCATGCTTCAGCTCATCATACATTTTATTTGCGTAGATAAGCTCTGCTTCCTTTTCATACTGCATTTCCCCGACATCCTCGGAGAACAGCTGGCGGAAGATATAATTCGCGCCATCCAGCACCTGCTTCCGGCTGCGGAAGTTGCTGGCCAAATCGATGCGCATGCCTGGATTATCCGGTTCGGAAAATGCCTTGTACTTATTCAGGAACAAAGTCGGTTCCGCGTGCCGGAATCGATAGATGCTTTGTTTGACATCCCCGACCATGAACATATTCCCGCTGCCTTTACGATCGGATAGCAGCGTGATCAGCGTTTCCTGTACAAGGTTCGTATCCTGGTATTCATCCACCAGCAATTCCTTGAACCGGCTTTGATAGGTTTCGGCAATGCTTGACGGAATGATTTGATCTGGCGTGCTGTCATCATCGATCAGCACCTCCAGACAAAAGTGCTCCAAATCAGAGAAATCCACCAATGCCCGTTCCCGTTTCTCCATTTGATAGCGGCTGCGGAATTGCTTGACGAGCAAAGCAAGCTGCTTGATCGACGGATAAAGCTCGAGCATATCTGCCAGATAGACTTCCAGCTTCCGTGAAAACCAGTCCCCGGCAAGCTTCCCCCATCTCTTTTTATAGGAATCACGCAATGCTTTTGCCTGGGCTTTCTTTGTATCATCACAATCGACTTTTTTACCGGAAAGCCTGCCGAAGGACTGCTCCTTGATGAAATCCACCGCGTCATCCCAGCTGCCTCCTACAAGACTCTTGGCTTCAGCAATGAAATTCCTTTCCGCTTTGAAAGTGTCTGCGTAATGATATGGTCCATCCGGCTCGCGTGTCAGTGCGAGTGCCTGATCGGCCTCCTGCAGCATGGCCTGCAGCTGATCGTTTGCTTCCCGCTTCAACACTTGCAGCCAAGGAAGATCACCCTCATCCTTCACATCCGAAACATTATACAGCTCCGCCATTCCATCCAGCCACGCATCCGGATACGGATTCTGGGTAGCAAAATCATATAATTTCAGAATCAAATCTTCTACTTCCAAGTCATTGCGGTCATTGCTGAAGCGATCGACGACACCGAAGAAGGCCGCTTGCTCATCGCCTTCCTTACCGTACCATTCCTCCAGCAGCTCACCCATGACCTCCTGACGGATCAAATCTGCTTCCAAATCATCCGCGATTCGAAAACCTGGATCCAAATCCAGCAAATACGCATATTTGCGCACGACATCCAGGCAGAATGAGTGAAGCGTGGAAATGGACGCATGCTGCAGTAATGATAGCTGCTTGCGAAGATGCTGGGATGATGGATTCGCCTCCAACGCCTTTTCGAGAGCCGATCCGATCCGGCTGCGCATTTCTTGCGCTGCTGCATTCGTAAAGGTCACGACAAGCAGCTGATCAATGTCCACCGGATCCTCTTGATTCACAAGCTTCTGGATGATCCGTTCGACAAGGACAGCCGTCTTCCCCGATCCCGCTGCTGCCGCCACCAATATATCATGTCCTTTGGCATCGATTGCCAACTGCTGTTCCTCAGTCCACTTCACCATGTCGCTCCACCTCCTTCTTGATGCTGTTCAGCACTTCGTCATCCTTCATATCCTTGATGGCACGATATTTATTACCGGCAAGCGATGCATCGAACTGGCAAACCGCCTTGAATTCACAGAATGTACAAGCACTTTGATCATGGTGCCGATATGGATTCAAATGCACGCCGCCATTGGTGATATCCAATCCCGCTTGCTCCATCAAAAATCTGGTATGCTGCTGCAGGGCGCGGAACGTGTCTTCATCCGCCGTCTGGGATCCTGCCCTGAACCCGCCATCCTTCTTCAGGCCAGCCGGGATGATTTTACTCATACCCGATTCGAGTGATGTATCCATCATCCGGGCAACCGATTCCTGCTCAAGAAGCATGCCTTGCATTTTGAATTTCTTGAAAATCTCTTCTTCGATATCAACCTGCGACCTGCTTGATTGAGATATTAGCGGGTTGTGCACATGGAAATACAGCACCCCCGCAGGAGTCGCCTTGAGACCTAGCCATTCCTCTGAATGTGATAGGACAACATCCAGATAGGCGAGCATCTGCAGAGCCAGACCATAGTACACCTCGGTCAGATTCAGCGCCTTGCTGCTGGATTTATAATCGATTATGCGAAGGAACAGTTCTTCCTGTTCGATCGCCTTGTCAACCCTGTCGATCCGTCCCCTCAGCTGCACATCATAGCCGTTTGGCAGTGCGATCTCAATCGGAGGCAGTGTCTTGTCCTCGCCGAAATCAAGCTCAAGCCCGACAGGGGAGAACTTGCTTTGCCTTGCCTGCTCACTCAGTGTATAGGCAGCCCGTGCAATGATTTCCTGCAGCTTCTGCTGGATGTACTTGAAGCGGTTGGAGCTATGGAGTATCTGGTTCTGCAGCACAGGCGCGAGATTCCCCATCGCCCGCTTCGCGTAACCAGCGGCATCGTTTCGATTAAGCTGCGCATAATCCCTGCCCTCCAGCTGCACCCAATCGGTGATTTGCTTCAATGCCTCATGGAAAAGCTGACCGATATCCGGGGCGTCCAATTTGTACGTCCGTCTGTTTTCCAAACCGAGACTGTACTTGGCGAAATGCTGATAGGAACATCGATAGTAAGTTTCCAGGCGGGATACACTTGCTTTCACCTTTTTCGGGAAAAGCCGCTCCTTTGTCTCTTCCTTCAAATCTTCTGCCTCATTTCGGTAAAAGAGGCTTTGAAGGATCCTTCCCGTCAATTCACCTGCGCTTTCCTGGCGAATGAACCAGTTGAGCACGCTATCCCAGATCGGATGGATCGGATAGCTGCGCAATTTACGGGCAAGCTGCGTCGTAAGCGCAGACCGGGTCTGATCGATGGTTGCAACAAAGCGGGCCGTATCCAGGCTGTCCTCCGGATCCTGGAGCATACGCTCATCGCAGCACCAATCGAATAAATCCTTCATGCGCTGTACGAGCGAAGACGCCATTTTCGCCTTTCCTTCCTGATCACTGATCGGATAGCTTACCCAAAGCCGTTCACTTGCTGCCGTAAAAGCGAGATACATATAAAAGCTTTCATCCAGGAGCTGGCGCTTGCTCCCTGCTGCAAGCTGCAAACCGTATACCGCCAGTACTTCCCGATCCTCTTCACTGATGAGTCCGTCATTCCTGGGCTTCATCGGCCACACACCCTCGTTGACCCCAAGCAGGAACGCACATTTCAATCCGCTCACCTTGCTATGATCGATTGTCCCGACGATCACCTGATCCAGACTGGGCGGGATATGGGCGAATTCCAGCGATTCGAAGCCGGTTTCCATCGTATGACGGAATACTTGCAGGGAAACGCGCTCTTCGCCGACTATCTCCACGGCTTCATCCAGCAGCTGGAGCACGGCATCCCAGACCTGGTCTTGTTCCCTTGCCCTTTCCAATTCACCACGCTCATCGAAAGTGACTTGCATTTCTTCCAGGCGCTGCGGCACTTTCAGCTGTTCCAGCCAATCGTAAACCGCAATCGAGCGTTCACGGAATGTCTTGCCCTCCCGCAGCTTCCGATCGAATTTCTTCATCGCTTCAGCTACCTGCCGGCGATAATGATTGATCCGTTTCTGCGTTTCCAATTCCTTATCCGTCTGCCGGGTCGATTCAAAGCCGCGGAACCGCTGGAAGATCCAATCTTCTTTTTGCAGCCAGCGATCCCTGGAGCGGATGCCATATTCCAGACAGTAATTCTCCAATTCATCTATCGCTTCTTCCGTCAGCGGATAGACTTCATCGCTTGATGGGATGAAGCCGGTCTTCAAGACGCGGAACACGGCCTCATAACGCCAATTCCCATCGACCACTTCCATTCCGGAACGGATCAATTCCAGCAGCGGATGGTGGATCATCGGCTTTTTCTGATCGATGAATACTGGAATATGATAATCTTTGAACACCGTTTCAATCAGCTCGTGGTACACATCCGCCTGTCTCAAAAGCAATGCTATGTCCTGATAACGATAGCCCTTCTCCCGTACAAGTGTGATGATTTCCTGCGCCACCCCTTCGACCTCCGCCCTCGGATGGACTGCCTGCGCCAGCGTGACCGGTACTTCCCCTTTCAGTGATGGTGCGGGGCGAGTTTCAAAATGCTTCTCCAAATGCAGGAAGGCAGGGTTATGGCCAAAACGTCCCTCCTCCGGGCTCAGCTGCTCGATGGAGGTGATCGGAACATTCCGCTCCTGTGCCGTCTGTTTGATTTGAAGAAATGTATCGTGTGTGCGGGCGAACAAATCAAGCTCATCTACATCCTGACGGTTCGCTGCGTCCAATGTAAGTGTCACGGTGACTTGCTCGGCTTCCGTCATCAGGGCACCGATTACCTCCAGCTCCTGCGGCGTGAATTGATGGAAACCATCCAGATAGATTTCCGCCCCTTTCACAGACCGCGACAGCGGGATTTTGGAAGCCAATACTTGCAGCTGATCCTCGCTGTCAATATATTTATCGCGCAATAGCGCGGTCAGACGATCGTATATATAACTGATATCCTCCAGCTTATCCCGAAGCGTGCGTTCCGGGGAGTGCGGCAGCTGAAACTGCTCCATTTCCTGTATTTGGGCATGAAGAAGCTCCGGCGTAACCCGATATCGCTTCAGCTCTGTGATCATGCTTTCCAGCTGCCCCATGAAACCATTCTTCTCGATCGCTTTTTGGAAGACATTCCAGTCGGATTTCCGTTCCTCGGTGATTTTCCGGAGCATCATCTGGATACCGGTCGAGCTGATGAACTGCTTGGTCGCACCGCCTGTCTCCTGCAGAATATACCAAGCCAACCGCGACAAGCTGTACACTTGTGCGCGGATGCTGCCCTCTACGCCGGTTTGTCTGATCAGCGCCTGCTCCTGCTGAAAAGTCATCTGATCCGGAACGAGATAAAATATATTCGGCCCCATCGGATCTTCGTTCAATTTGGCTGCTATCTCATCCAGACAAGCCCGGCTTTTCCCTGCCCCAGACCGGCCGACGATAAAACGTACACCCATGCTACACTTCACTCCTGTCTCCCAAACTAGTAATCTTATTTTATCATGTTCCGTCGCTGAAAGGAAAACAAACGCGTACATTTGTTCGATTGCATATATTGGAAAAGCTCCTTATCCAAGATAAGGAGCTAAGCACCAAGGCCCGTTGCAGACATTGGCCAGAATTGGGCATCCACCTTCCCGACAACCTGTTCAATCGGAATGAAACCAAATGCACGGCTGTCCAGGCTGTCGCGGCGATTATCCCCCATGACGAACAGCATTCCATCCGGTACAGTCGTTTGCCCGGTCACATCCTCCAATGTAAAATCATACGTCAATCGACCATCGATATCATCCTTATAGGCTTCCAGATAATGCTCCGGGCGGTATTCCCCATTCACGAACAGCCTGTCATTCCTCACTTCCAGTGTATCACCAGGCATTCCAATCACTCGTTTGACATAATCCTCATCTTCGGTTGCATGAAAGACGATGACATCAAAACGCCGAATACTATCTGCATCGTTCCTGAATTTGTTCACCATCAGGAAGTTGCCATCCTGCAAGGTAGGCTCCATCGACTCCCCTTCCACCCGATAATCCGCAAAGACCCATTCCCTGAAACAGACGAGCAAAAGCACGATGCCGGCAAACAGGAAGAAAAACCTCCAACGTTTTTTCTTTTTCATGTACTTTCCTCCGGTGTGAGTGTTTTGGAACACTTTACCCCGGCAGGTACAGCTTCAATCCTTATCGGACTGCTCCTGCTTGCCGTTCTTCTTCAATCTTCCTTCCACGTACTTGCCGATCATCCAAAACAGGATGATGGCAACGGCGACAACGACAGTCTTGATCGGATTTTCCGCAAAAGATGTCAGACTGTCCCCGATATAAGCAATCGAGAAGATCATCAGTGCCTTACCGAGAAATACTGCCAGCGCGAATTGCTGCAAGCTGATTCTCGATAACCCGGCAACGACATTGATGATAGCCGACGGGGAAAATGGGAAGCATAATAAAATGAATAGCGGACCGAAACCATGACGATCCAGCCATTCCGTTATTCTCTTAACTTGTTTATTATGACGCAGCCAATTGATCACCCGTGTATGGCGGTAGCGCCGTATCAGCCAAAAGACCGTGATCGCACCAAGTGACGTGCCAATCCATGAATACAGGAAGCCCCATAGCAGGCCGTACGCCACCGTATTCGTAAGCACGAATACAACAAGCGGCAAAAACGGCAGGAAAGCTTCAAAATAAGGAAGCAATATGCCGGGTATAGGACCCAGATTCTCATATCGATCCAGCAGGGATTTTACATAGTCGTCCCATGTTCCATTGCGGAACATTTCCATCAAATCGTTCCATCCAAAACCTAAGACCATCTAACCATTCTCCTATTCCCAGCTAAAAACATCTTTTTACCATTTTAAACGAAAAGCCCGAGCCTGCAAAGTCTGACAGGATAACCCCTTCTTTTCCTGCATTTGGTTGGTGATTAAATAATTACCTGTGCTATCCTGTTTCCGCTTCGCATAGCAATAGGATATAATGGAACATATGTTCGCGATAGGAGGAAAGGCATATGCGCTGTCTTAGTGAGTCGGAATATAAGCTGGGATCCCGCTTCCTGTTTCTGTCCATGGCCATTGTTGTCCTGCAGCAGGATATCCGGATCGTGGAAGAAGGAAAACACAAGATAAAAACATATCTTTTGCATAACTTACAAGCAATGGAGAAAGCTGCGCTGGAGGAGCGCCGAAAGCTGCGCATCCAGCTCCGCCAGCGCAATATGCAGATTGTGACCGCAGAGAAGAATGACGCATTCACTACGTTTTTATTCATCACGAAGGAATGCGAGGAAAAGCGGAATTATTTCAATCCGGCAATACGGAAGAAAGTCGAAGCCATCCTGATGGAGCTCACACAAAAGGCTCTGCTATCTGATCCCCGCTGTACTTCCACAAATGCCTGATCCGCTTATCCAGCAGGAAACGGTATTGCGCAGTACGCTGGACCTGATTCATCATCGATCCATACGACACATCCAGGATAAGTGTGTGACCATTCTTGAAAGTAAGGCTTGTACGCTGATGGGCTGCGGCTTCAATCCGCTTGATATGGGAATGTGAAATCCAGGAGCATGTGTGGGCAAGAGGAGAAGAAGTGGGAAAGAAGTACATACCGCTGACGGGGTCAACGGATATCGGGGCTTTATGCGTTATTCCGCAAATTTCCTTCACCCCAGCTTGTCTGCCCTTCAAGCTGCTTCCATAGAACTTGCAGGCCACATCGATGAATTTGCTGGGAGAGGCACGAAAAGTGAAACTGTTCTCTGTCTCGAGCACCTCACAGCCAGGCTGTCCGTTTTCAAGAACCTTCGGAAGCACTGCCATTGTAAGAGGAGTAAGTTCAGCCACAGCCGGGCTCTGTTCAATCTGCTGCATCTTAAACATTCCTTTCTGATGCAGGAAAAGAAGGTTGTCTCTACAATAGCAAAATCGGGACAGAAAAACAGGGGAATCAGATTTTCTTAATGGAATCCTTACAAAAACAGGCAGAGATATAAAAACTCTACCTGTTTTTTCATATTCCGTTATTTTTTCAATACGATCTCGATTGGAAGGATGAGTGGAACGCAGCCATTCAAAAACCGGCCAAGGATCTGGATCGCCTTTGGAGACCTCCTGCATCTTTTCGAACATGCGGATGCCTGCTGCTGTATCAGGTGCATGCTCAAGTGCATAATCATCGGCCTGACGCTCCATCTCACGTGATACATAAAGGGATACAGGGGTACTTGCAAACTGCAGCAAGCCCAAGATCAAGAGAAAGAGCGGCACAGCCTGCAGCTGATGCGCAGTGATTTGCTTCTTAGCCAATATCTTGTCTGAGACCCTTTTGGTCACCCAGAGGAGAAGAAAGCCAAGAACCAGAAAACCGGCTGTTCCCCAATACACATGATGCAGTACGTAATGGCCGATTTCATGGGTGACAATGAACAGCACCTCATCTTCTGCCAATCCATCTATGGTTGTATCATACAATACGACACGGGCACTGCCGAACAAACCAGTTACATACGCATTATATGTCACCGTCTTTGCACTCTTATCGACCTCCAGGAGTGTCGCATCCGGGATACCCGCGGCATCGGTCAGCTGCTCGATATCCGTTCGCAATTCCCCATCAGGAAGGGGATGGAAGTCTTCATAGAGAGGATCGATCCACATCGGCTGGATGTACACGACGAAAATAGCGCCAGGGACGAGCAGAAGCCACAGCACGATCCACCAGCTTTTACGGAATCGTTTCATCAGGAGCTGCGATAGGAATACCACTGCCGTGACTGCCAGATAAAAGAGAAGTAAGCTCAGCAAGTATTCCCCTGCCCAATCCCCAAATGGCTGGACACTGATCTGCGCTTGGCGCGCATTCCAAAATCCCGCCAAACGGAATGGCAGCTGCACAATACCATACAAACCGGTCAAAAGGAGCAAGAAAACCGCTAATGCGAATAGCTTGGGAAGCCGCTGTTCCAACGAGGCTGCGAATTCCTGCAGCTTACTGTCCTTCCAGACTGCAAAAAGGAAAATGGGCAATAGCGGCAGCCGTGAAAAATAAACTGCATGCCCAATGCTGGCATATGCGCTGACATCCCGATTCAAATCGGGATAGGCCAGCAAAAAGAAACTCCAGATTGCCAAGAGATAGACGGCATAAGCAAACAGTACTTTTTTCATCCGATTCCTCCTGTAAAAAAAGAGACGGCCTTAAGGCTCGTCTCTTGCATGATCAATACATAAGATCG
The DNA here is from genome assembly GCF_002271665.1 of Terribacillus sp. 7520-G. Taxonomy (NCBI): domain Bacteria; kingdom Bacillati; phylum Bacillota; class Bacilli; order Caryophanales; family Bacillaceae; genus Terribacillus; species Terribacillus sp. 7520-G. Next base: position 72,795 of record NZ_NQFP01000034.1, read on the forward strand.
ATGAAATCGTCTTTTTCGATCTTACCGAGGTAATGGCTCACATTCACATCCGCCAGCGCTTGCTGGATCGACTCACGCTCATAACGGACACCTCTTAGCTTTTCTTCCAGTTCACCGACTTCCCCGACACCGAAATAATCGCCGAATATACGGATCTGTTCAATGATGCCGTTTTTCACATCCAAGCGGATATCTACATTGCCTGAAGGGAATTTATGGGTCTGCTGAATATTGAAGCTCGGTGATTTGCCATAATTCCATTCCCATTTTTGATAACGTTCTTCGCTGATTTTGTGAATTGCTTTCCAATCGTCTTCTGTCAGCTTGTAACGCGGAACATCCTTCGTATCCTCGACATCGAAAATATAACGAAGCAGGATTTCCTTGAATTCGTGCATAGGGATTTTTTCATCCATGAATTCAGAGATATTCGCCACCCGGCTGCGGATGGATTTGATCCCTTTGGATTCGATTTTCTCTTTCTTCACCCTCAAGGCAGAGACAACATGCTCAATTTCAGAATCGTACATCAGTGTACCATGGCTGAACATCAGCCCGCGCGTGGAGAATTGCGCATTCCCGGAGATTTTACGTTCGCCGACAAGCAAATCATTGCGTCCTTTCAATTCAGCGGGGACGCCGAGCTTATTCAATGCATCCGTCACAGGTTTTGTGAATTTTGCGAAATCCTGGAAGCTATTGCCGTCATCTTGGGTGATGAAGCTGAAATTCAAGTTCCCCAAATCATGATATACAGCTCCTCCGCCAGAAAGACGGCGCACGACCTTGATGCCGTTATCATCCACATACTTCGTATTGATTTCTTCGATTGTGTTCTGGTTCCGGCCGATGATGATGGACGGTTCATTGATATAGAAAAGCAGGTATGTATCGTCCTTGCCGAAATTTTTCAGCACATATTCCTCAATCGCAAGGTTGATCCTTGGATCTGTGATTCCTTCATTATCGATAAAACGCAAAATAAAGACCCCCAGTGTCAGAAAATGTTTATCCTAGTAATATTCTACCGAATCATAAGCCCTTTATCAATCCAGACAAAATGGGAAGGTCTCACCCTTCCCATTCCAATCCTTCATATGCCAGCTTCACTTCACCGCTGAACACACTGCTTGCTTCCTCCAGAAGCTGCCGATGTTCGCCGAAATGCGGCAGATGACTCAGGAAGAGCGTCTTCACGCCCGCTTGCTCCGCAATACCGCCAACCTGCAGGCTGTTCATATGACCTGCCGCTTCCCCGTCCTGATGCTGATAAAAATTACAATCGGTGATGAGCAGGTCTGCACCTTTGCTGAACTCCGCCCATTCCTCCAAATAACTGGAGTCGGCTGTATAGACGATATCCGATACACCATCGGAAATCCGCATGCCATAGCAAGGTACGGGATGCTTCGTTTTCATGAAAGTAATCGCGAAGGGACCAATGCTCAAAATTTCATCCGGCTGATAGGCTATCCCTTCCGTGAATTTATGGCTCAAGCTCTTGAAGCCTGCCTCGTCCTCTTCATGGCCATATATCGGCAGCACATCCTCTGTTCCTCTCAAACTGTTCTGCACCTGCCAAACGTGCTGCAATGCACCAATGTCCGCTACATGATCCGGATGATAATGACTTACAACAACTGCATTCAAGTCCTTCGGATCGACAAAAGCAGGCATTCTGGATAGTGCACCGCTTCCACAATCCAGCAGCAGGGAATATCCATCCTTCTCCACTACATAACAGGAGCTGGCACTCTCCCTGCCAGGATATGCTCCCCAAAATCCTATTACTGTCAATTTCATATCAATCTGCACCTCTCCTTCTACTGATACCATTACCGATTTCCCTTGCCATTAATCCCTTGCTTCCATAGGTCCTCCCTTTAGGGGGCTGGTCTACTTCATGCTTATATGACATAATATAACAAAAACAGAAAAAACGCATATGGGGGGATATCCATTGAGACCGGAATTGACACGAATGACAAAAGCAGATGATTTCTTGGATTATTATTGGCTGAAAGAAGAACTCGTCCAATTCTGCCGTGAAAACGGACTTCCTGCATCAGGTTCCAAAATGGAAATCACCGCGCGGATCGAAAGTTTCCTCCGGGATGGCAGCATGGAGAAACCGACCCAAAAACAATCCCGCAAAAGGAAGAAAACCGCTGAACCGCTCAGCCGCTCCACCATCATTACAGAAGATCATCGCTGCAGTCAGGATGTGCGTGCATTTTTCAAAAAAGAAATCGGCGAGCACTTTCATTTTTCCACTTACATACAAAGCTATTTCCGGGATAATGTCGGGAAGACATATGAAGATGCCATCCGCGCATGGCATGAAGAAGAAATCCGCAAGCAGGGTCCTGCATATAAAAAGGACATTGCTCCTCCATTCGAGTATAATCGCTTCATTCGTAAATTCTTTTCCGATCCCGCCAATAAAGACAAATCATGCGCCCAAGCTGTCAAGGCTTGGAACAAGAAAAAAAGCAGGCCTTATTCCCATAGTTCCTGACCATTGAAAAAAGCTTCTCCCTCAGGAGAAGC